>DASREJ010000009.1:0-37722 GCA_035652115.1 Bryobacteraceae bacterium | reverse complement strand
GGTTTGCACCATGCCCATATACACGGCATCGTACACCGCGACATTAAGCCTGCCAATCTCATGATCTTGCCCGACGGCACCGTGAAGATCATGGACTTCGGAATCGCCCTTCTAAGCCAAGCAACCGCTGCGCGGATCACACCCCAAGGATCGCTGATCGGCACCTTTCCGTACATGGCGCCCGAGCAGTTTTATGGAGCTGTTTCCGATTCAATTACCGACCTCTTCGCATATGGGGTCACGTGCTACAAACTGCTAACTGGGAAGCACCCGTTTCATGCACCGGAAATGGGGGGGCTGATGTTCAACATCGTCAATAAGGCCCCCGCCCCGATTCGCGCTCTTGTTCCGCAATGCCCGGAAGCTCTCGAAGACGCAGTCTTTAAAATGCTCGCCAAGGAGCGAGATGCGCGTTACCAATCTCTCGAAGACGTCAAATTCGATCTTGACCCAATTATTAGCGAGCTTCGAAAGGAACGGATTGGCGAATTAATAACCGAAGCTCGCAGCCTTATCGACTCAGACGAGTTTGATAATGCGCAACCTTTAGTCCATGAGGCTCTTGAAATAGATGCGGGTAATCGCGTTGCCCGCGAACTGCGAGATGAAATTCAGCGCCGCATCAAAGATCGGAAGCTGAGGCCCCAGATTGAGGCGCTTCTCGAAGCCGGCCGTCTTGAAATTCAAGCCCAGCACTACGAACAGGCTATCCGCAAATTCGAATCTGCTCTCCGGCTGGACAAATCCAATACCCAAATTCATGAGCTGATACAACAGGCGCGTTCCGAGTGGGAGCAGCAACAACGGGCCGATCGGCTGGTAGCCGAAGCGCGGCATGCTCTGGATTCCGGCGATATAACGTCGGCGAACAAGGGCATAACAGACGCTCTGTCGGCGTTTCCGGAACATAGCCAGGCGAAGTCGCTTCTCTCTGAAGTTCGCCAAAAACTCCGTGCCCGAGAACGAGAGGCGTTCTTACGCGATGGGCTCGCAAGAGTGAAAGGGTTGATGTTGTTGCAGAGCTTCGATGCGGCTCTCGAACTCCTCAACAGCTTACGCGCCGAGTATCCGGAATCGACGGAAATTACCCATCTGCTTGCGGACGCCACACATGCGCGCGACGCCAAGCTACGTCAGGAGCGCCTCCGGAGCAATACAGATGAGGTAAAGGCGCTTATAAAGAACCGGCAATTCTCAGACGCCGCCGGGTTAGCCGCCAAGTTCTTACGGGAGTTCCCCGAGTCCGCGGAATTAGCCGACTTAGGATCGTTTGCGGCTGAGGAGGATCGATCTCAAAAGAAAGCAGCGTTCGTAGCACAGGTGGTCGCCGAAACGTCGGCGTTGGTTGATGCCGGTAAGTTTGATGATGCAATCGGCAAGCTGCGGAACGCATTGCAGGAGCATCCCACCGCAAGCATTCTCCGCGAGCGCCTGCAGAGCGTAAGCTCCGCGAAAAGTGAGAAGCTCCGCAGAGAGACGCTCGAACGGACTCGAGCGGATGCGGCCGACCTGATCGCAAATGGGGCCTTTGCGCGCGCCCTGGACTGCATCACCGCCTTTACCACGGCCTTTGGAGATTCCGCCGAACTTGACCATCTTCGCCGATCCGCGGAAGAAGAACTCGAAAAGCAACGTCGAATCGCAGCTATTCGAAAACTTCTTTTGCAAGCTCAGGGTTTGATAGACGAGGGGCGTCCGGCCACGGCGTCGAAAGTGCTTCAGGACGCAACCATTCACTTTCCGAACGACACCGCTGTAACCCGGCTACTCAGCGTCGCGCAGGATCAGCTTCGGGAGCAGCGTCGCGCTCAGGAAATATCGAACATCATTTCGGAGGCGGAAAGCCTCGCGCGTTCCAAGAAGTTCGACGAGTCGTTGCGAGCGCTCGAAGGATCTCTTCAACGCTATCCGAACGAAAGCCGGCTTGCGCGCGCAAAGGAAGCCATCCTCGCAGCGAGAACAGCGCATGAACAACAGGCGATTCGGACAGGTCTGCTTGATGATGTCACCGGCCTGAAGCGAACCGGACAACTCGAGGCAGCTTTGCGCTTGATCAAGTCGTTCGCCGAGTCGGAGAGTACGAAGTTCCTTGCTACAGATGCCGAGTTTCTTCGGTTGGCTGCTCAAATTGAAGCTGAGCTACAGGAAAAGCGCCGCCGCGAAGAGATTCGGCACACCGTACTCAGAGCCGAAGCCTTAATCGCTGAAGGCGACTTTTTTTCGGCGACGTCCATTCTAAAGGATGCAGCCGGGAAAAATCCTTCCGATACGGACTTGACTCGTCTCATTGACGTTGCCGAGGAGGGTAAACGTGAACAAGATCGCCTCCGGGAGATTGCAAGTACTCTTCAAAAGGCTCGTGAGTTAAGGAATTCCTCCCAATTTGAAGCCGCCGGTGACTTGCTTCGTTCGGCTCTCGCTAAATTTCCAAACGAAGCCAATTTGCGCAAGGAATTGCAAGTTCTTTCGGACGCAAAACAAGCCCAGGATCGCCAGCAAAAGCTGGCCAGCCTGCGTGCCGAAGCCCAGCATTTCCTGTCTCAGAACCAGCCGCAGCGGGCCGTTGAGCTTCTGCGTGATCAGATCAGCCTTTATCCCCAAGAACAAGATTTGGCGGATTTACTGCGCACAGCCGAACGTCAGGCCGGCGATGAAAGGAAAAAACAGGCTGTTGCGAAGCTAATTGAAGAGGCATCCGCGCTTGCGCGACAAGGACGACTAGCGGACGCGCTTTTATGTTTGGATGCCGCTCTTGAAAAGTTCCCCAACGAAGAATCGCTGTTATCTCTCCGCTCGGAAATACAATCTCGCCAGGTTACCGCCCTAGCGGCTTCGCGAGCGGAAGACTTACGTCTGGCGCTGGAGCTCGAATCGGCATTGCAGACGGTTGATACCGCACTGAGGCAAGTTCCGCAAGATCGCTCTTTACTGGAAATTCGCTCCCGTATCCAGGCCGATATCGCTGCGCGAGAGCGGAACCAAGCAATCGAAAAGGTCATTAATACCTGCCTATCGTTGCTGGCACGCCAACGTCATACCGAGGCGATTTCAGACCTCCATCAAGCGCTGCGTCGCTTTCCAAATGAAGGGCGTCTCACCGACTTATTGAGCCGAGCCCAACATGAACTGGCCGAGGAGCAAAAGAATCGGGAGATTGAGCGAATCGGCATCAGTGCCGAGTCTCTGCTGAGAGATGGCCGGCCGGAAGAAGCGATCGCATCCCTCGAAAACGCTCCCATTCTGACGACGGCACTTCGCGAACTGCTCGAAAGATCCCGGGCCGCATTAACAGAAAAGCAGCGCGAAAGAACGTTCAAGGATGCGATCGGGCTTTGCGAACAGAGCCGTTATCCAGAGGCACTTGCCTTACTACAACAAGGTCTTCTTCAACATGGCGCGTCTCCCCAAATAACCCAGCTTCTCGCTCGGCTCGAAAAAGAGTTAGAAGACCAGCGGAGGCGTGGCGCGCGCGAACGCGACGTGGCGCGCTTACTCGAAATTGACCATCAAATTACACCCAACATAAGCCGGCGCGCATTGGTGCGTGCCGGTCGGGATGCAAGTAACTTGGTCGCCGCGTACCCCGATGATTCGGAAATCGCCCAACTTGGCACACGTATCGAAAATCGAATTCATGCTGCACTGGAGCAAAAGCCTAGCCGTTCGAAGCTTCTGATACCGGCGGCCGCTTCTGCTTTCGTTCTAGCTGTTGCTGCCCTGTTGATTGTCCCCCGTCTTCTGCACAACAAGAACACGCCTGTTCCAGTTGAAATACGCACGGATCCTCCGGGCGCCTCCGTCAAGCTGGGCAACAGGTCGTGCGTTACTCCGAATTGTCAATTCAATATCGAGCCCGGTCAATACCAGCTCGATGCATCTTTAGCCGGGTACCAGGGGGTTCAACGCCCCATTACGGTTTACACGGGCAAGGAACGCCATTTTGTGGATCTGGTTTTAGAGCCGCTCCCACCACCTCCGGCAGCGATCCCTTCAGTTGCGAAAACGGGAACGCTGATCGTGAAGACCACTCAACCCCGCGCCTTGGTGTTCGTGGATGATGTTGCACAAAAGAGAACAGACGATCACGGCTCCACAACTCTCGAATTGCCTGCCGGCACGCATTCGGTGCGAATAGCTAAATCTGGCTTCGAACCGCCCAGCGAGCAGAAGATCGCCATTACCGCCCGCGATACCCAAAGTCTTAAGTTCGATCTTATTCCAGAAAAACAAGCCAGCGTGCAGCCGCCAAAGATCAGCACTCCACCGCCAACGACAACATCAGCGCCGGTGGCTCAAATTCCTTCAACCAGCCCTCCACCCACCCTCTCGCCCGAGGCGATCGAAGCGCAGGATTGGCAACGCGCACATTCATCGGGCGATGCAACACAATTACGAAATTTCCTGACCAAATATCCTTCGAGCGCTCACATAGCGGAGGCACAGATTCAAATTGATGACCTCGATTGGTCGCGGGTCAATACAAGCGATCCGCAAGCCTTGAATGCTTACCTCTCCAAATACCCGAATGGACGTCATGCCCGGGAAGCATCTTTACGAATTGCCGATCTCGACTGGATGACTTTAGATAAAGGGAACACGGACGCTTTGCGGGCTTATCTAAAGCAGCATCCCGATAGCACTTATCGTTCGCAGGCCGAATCGTTAATAAGCACGATAGAACGGCCTCGGAAGGACCAGGATAGTCAAAAGCCCGCGGTTATACCGGGACGGACGCAAGAGAGTTTTGGGGTCGATTCCGCCCTGGCCCAGTTCAACGCGGCATTTCAGAAAAAACAGCCGGGGGACGTAAAGAAGATCTGGCGGGATGTCCCCAGCCAATACACCGATGCGATGCGATTGTCAGGAGCGAGCTTCGTGATGCATCTCACTCCGGTCGAAGCTCCCGAGGTCAGCGGTGACACTGCGTCCGTACGCTGCGATCTCCTGATCATCAGTACTGTGCGGGGAAAATCAGACCAAAAGCACAAGGACGTCAAAGTTACTCTTCAAAAAGCCGGCGATGGCTGGTTGATTATAGATCCCCTCAAATCACCGTGAAGCCGGCTAAAAGCTGTAACCCAAGCCGTATAGCGGAGAGAAACGCGCGGTCAAACCGTTATTGTCGAAGCGCACCAGAGCGTTGAAGGTAAATACGAGATTTCCAATCAGCCGCGCTTTGTATCCAAACGCCCCGTTATATTGCCCGAACGAGATCGTGCCCGGTCCGCCCATGAGGCCTCGCGCAGTTACACCTTGTAGAGTGGTGGGCGAAAATCCAGTAGCCGTTCCTTCGATTAAGTTCGGCGCTCCGTGAATCCAACCGATCTGGTTACCTAAGATATCCACGACTATCGTATTGTGATGCCCGATCGCGACCTCTGAGCCCACTGCCCACGAGAACACATCCGGCAGATAGCCCTTCGAAGCGGAAATCGGAGCGCCCGAATAGGTAACCGTTCCACTACCGTCACTCATGGTCGCCGTCATTGTGGTCGGCTGCAATTGGCCTCCTAAGATGCTCTTTCCGTTGAACTGCCAACCTGCAGTGAAGTGCGGCGCAAAAATGATATTGTGTGCGATCGGTTTGCTGTATAGCGATACCGCGACAAAAGGTTTCACCGACGTGGCGCCAGTCCCCAGATAATTTGCCTCATCCCCGGTCGGCAATCGCAAATCGGCTCCCACAGCGACAGCAACACTTCTCGTGCTTAACACCGTGCCTTTCGCGCGCAGAAGCAAATCGCCAAAACCAGTCTTTCCTAAGCTCGACTGACCGATCTGCGGCTGAGTAAAGTTCGCGGCGTTGTTTCCAATCACGTAAGCGCCCGGGTTGAATGTACCAGCGCACCAGCAGTTTGGATTGGCAACGAGTGCGCCGGTTTGACCGGCTAGGCCATCGCCGTCATAGAGAATTCCATTAAAGGTCCGAGCGCCCACCGAGGAATGTACGAGGGGAAGCCCGACTGAGACGTCGAACCGGTCCGTCACCCCGTAAGTGATGAACGCGATATTCTGTGACAATCGGACATCCATTCCAACCTGAAAAGTGGCGGGGTACGACGTCAGCTTTTGACCATTAGTCAGATTGGTAATACCGGATGCTGTACCACCTGGATAAAGCACGGTCAGGCCATTAAGCGATTGTCCATTTATCGAAGTGAAGTGAAAATCTTCGTGACTAAGGCCGATATACAATCTGTGCTTGCCGATGGTTTCCGCGCGTTCTGTAAACACAGGGCCCAGCGTGCTTGTCGCTGGCACATCGGCTCCTGTCAGCGGGTCTATCTTGAAAATCACGCCGGAGGCTGGCGAGGCAAGCGGAATAGCGCTCAAGGCAGTGGCAATGCTGCTATTGATGGCATTGTTGACTTGAATGATCGAGGCATTGACTTGAAAGCTTGAAACTGGCAAAGTGGCGCCCACCGACCCAAGCGAGAGATTGCCGCCGAACGCATAAACGTTTGGCACCGCCTGGTTCAACATGCCAATGGACTGACCGCTCGAGTTATAGACTCTTTGGTTAAAGACTGACGATTGAGATAACACACTATAGACGTTCTGAGCAGAAGTCTGCGATTGAGCCTTCGTAGTTACAAGCAAAAGGGCTGCTGTAACTGCCGCAGTCGTTAACTTTGTATACACTTTCCCTCCCGAACTGAAGAATGCGGAAAATAAAAGCATTCCAAGGACCACTCAACTCTAATTTGGTGTGCAGTCGATTGTACATGCTCCTGCCAAGCTTATGAACAAACAGAGGTCCTAGTACTTTTACATACTGAAAGGCGCCTGCTCCGGCATGATTAATGCGACTCCGGGATCACCCCCTTACACTGAAATGAGCAGTCTCAAATGGGGTCTACTGTAGCCGAATTCCGGCACCGCGCGCAGGAGAATATCGCGGAAAAAGCGCGTTTCGGAATTCTCGCGTCTATCGGTTTTTGTCACCTGCTGAACGATATGGTTCAGTCGCTGATCCCGGCTATCTATCCGATCCTGAAAACTTCTTTTCACCTGGATTTCGGGCAGATCGGCCTCATCAGCTTCGTTTATCAGCTTGTGGCTTGTCTTCTGCAGCCCTTCGTAGGTCTTTATACGGATAAGCGCCCAAAGCCTTATTCGCTGGCAACAGGCATGGGTTTCACAGTTGTGGGATTGCTGTTGCTAGCCAGTGCATCGACATTCGGCGTCTTACTCATCGCAGCCGCTTTTGTTGGTATGGGCTCGTCCATCTTTCATCCGGAATCGTCCCGTGTCGCGCGTCTCGCTTCCGGCGGTCAGCATGGTCTGGCGCAATCCTTGTTTCAAGTTGGCGGCAATGCCGGATCGGCTCTGGGTCCCCTATTGGCGGCGTTTCTGGTTCTTCCCAGAGGTCAGCACAGCATTGCGTGGTGCTCGCTTGCCATTCTGCTCGGCATCGTTATCCTGATTAGGATCGGCAATTGGTATAAATCTCACAATTTGTCTTCGGCCGGCGGCCGTAAATTGGCATTTCAGCGCCCGGCGCTGTCATCGAAGACTATTGCATTTTCCGTCGCAATCTTAATCGCTCTGATTTTTTCGAAATACTTTTATCTAGCGAGCCTAAGCAGTTATTACACTTTTTATCTAATCAGCAAGTTTCACGTCTCAGTGCGAACTGCTCAGTTGCTCCTGTTTGTGTTTTTGGGAGCGGCAGCGGCGGGTACTGTGATCGGTGGACCAATAGGGGACCGTCTGGGACGGAAAGTTGTCATTTGGTGTTCCATTCTCGGCGTGCTTCCGTTCACCCTGATATTGCCCTATGCCAATCTTTTCTGGACCACGATTCTTAGCATCATTATCGGATTGATTATTGCTTCCGCGTTCACAGCGATCCTTGTCTATGCACAGGAATTGATGCCGGGCAAAATCGGCATGGTCTCTGGTCTGTTCTTTGGATTTGCCTTTGGAATGGGCGGCGTGGGTGCTGCGGTGTTAGGCAAAATCGCCGACGCAACCAGCATTACGTTCGTCTATCATGTCTGCGCGTTTCTGCCCGTTATCGGTCTGCTCACCGCGTTTCTACCGGATTTGGAAAAGAAAAAACCGTCGACAGTCTTAGCCTGACTGCCGACGGCTGATCTTTTACTTATGTGGATTATCAGTATCGATAGTGATCGGCCTTGTAGGGGCCTTCTACAGGCACGCCGAGATACTCGGCTTGTTTCCCGCTTAGCGTCGTCAGCTTAACGCCGATCTTCTCCAGGTGTAGCCGTGCAACTTCCTCGTCGAGCTTCTTCGGCAGCGTGTAGACGCCGACCTTGTACGTGTCGCGATTCTTCCAAAGATCCAATTGAGCCAATGTTTGATTCGAAAAGCTGTTGCTCATGACGAAGCTGGGATGTCCCGTTGCGCAACCTAAATTCACCAGCCGGCCTTCAGCCAGCATGAAGATGCTGTGGCCGTCGGGAAATGTGTACATGTCCACTTGCGGCTTGATGTTGGTGCGTTTTACACCTTTGGCTTCGTTTAGCCTGTCGACCTGAATTTCGTTATCGAAGTGGCCGATATTGCAGACAATCGCCTGGTCCTTCATATACTGCATATGTTCCAGCGTGATGATGTCCACGTTGCCGGTGCATGTCACGTAGATATCGCCACGCCCCAGGGTGTCTTCAATCGTGGTAACCTCAAAACCTTCCATCGCGGCTTGCAGCGCATTGATGGGATCGATCTCCGTAACCACAACTCGCGCACCCATCCCGCGTAACGAATGGGCCGAACCCTTGCCCACGTCGCCATACCCACAAATCACCGCCACTTTGCCGGCCATCATCACGTCCGTCGCCCGCTTGATGCCGTCCGCCAATGATTCGCGGCAACCGTAGAGGTTGTCAAACTTCGATTTGGTGACGGAGTCATTGACGTTGATTGCCGGAACCAGAAGCTTGCCGGTCTCCTGCATTTTGTACAAGCGGTGGACGCCCGTAGTGGTTTCTTCCGAAACGCCGCGCCAGTCTTTCGCCAGCTTGTGCCAGCGCTGGGAGTCTTCCTTATGCACCTTCTTGAGCAGGTCTTTAATGACTTTTTCTTCGTGACTGCTCGATGGACTGTTGACCCAGTCGCTGCCCTCCTCAAGCTCATAGCCCTTGTGAATGAGCAACGTCACGTCTCCGCCGTCGTCGACTACTAACTGCGGCCCTTTACCATCGGGATGGCTGACAGCTTGGTAGGTGCACCACCAGTAATCCTCAAGCGTTTCGCCCTTCCAGGCAAACACCGGCACGCCGGCCGCAGCAATCGCCGCTGCCGCATGGTCTTGTGTCGAAAAGATATTGCAACTGGCCCAGCGGACGTCGGCGCCAAGTTCCACCAGCGTCTCAATCAGAACCGCAGTCTGGATCGTCATATGTAACGACCCGGTTACCCGTACTCCGGCCAGTGGTTTTTCAGGAGCGTATTTTTCGCGGATCGCCATTAAGCCCGGCATCTCGTGCTCGGCGATCTGAATCTCCTTGCGACCCCACTCTGCCAGACCTAAATCGGCGACCTTGTATTCGGACGCAGTTCTATTGAGCGTTAATGTACTCGTACTCATTCTTTTCTATGATATCGACAGGGATGCTTTTATCGAACCCTAAACGGTACTGGCGTCCACATTTTTCACAGCCGCGTAGCCCAATGCGAGTACGCTGACAAACATCATTAGCACCTCGCTGTCGCCGAGGTTATATTCCGCCAAGCCGCCGACAAGAATCCCAATAATTACTGCGATTGTGCCATGCAATAAAAACCGCTGCTGTGATGGTTGCGGCCCGGCGCGCTTGAGTGCAACTCCGCAATCCCAGACGGTTAACCCGACGAACCATAGCAAGAGGAGCAGCGCCGGTACGCCCCGCTCCGCCGCATACTGTACGTAGACATTATGCAAGTGCCCGTAATAGCCAACCGGCAATGGTCGGGTTATATTGGCTGGGACATATTTGTCGAAATTGTTCCTGATCTCTTCGGGCCCCAATCCAAACCACGGATGTGCCTTCACCATTTCGATTCCGGTGAAAAGCGTTACAAGACGAAAACGATTGGAATCTGTGTCGCCGTGTGGCTTCACCAAAGAAATGAGCCGCTCTCGCGTTCCTGAGGGCGCGATGAGAAATCCCGCTGCGATCAGCACGGGGATCGCCAAGGTCCATTTCGGTTTCCAGCACCAGACCAAATAGAATGCCGCCGGTACCGCTGCCACCCAGATGCTGCGGTCCCACGTCAGCAAAATCGCTGAAGCCAGGATTGCGATACTTCCGTAAGCCCAGTTGGGCATGCGCCGGCTCGAAAAGAACCACTGAGCCAACAGTAATGACAGCACGCTCAATTGCAGTGCGCCGAAGGTTAGCCAATGGCTTTCGAAACCCGTAATACGACGAGCCAGATATGTGATGTAAAACTCCTGTCCCGTGTGCTTCGCATGCTCATATTTCAAGACGTATTGGACTAGAGCCCATGCACCAGATGCGGTGGCTGTAACCGCCCAAGCGGCAATCACGTAGAACACTTTTGCAAACTGCCGCACAAATACGCCATATAGCAGCGGAATAAACAAAAAGACAAAGAATTTTTTTATCTGCGCACGTCCAGCCCAAGGATCGGGACACAGGGCGTCCGCAATTATGGTCCAAATGAAGAGTCCGAGCAAAGGAATCCAGATTCGCGGAAATTCCAATCGCCGCCGAAAAATCAGCAGTAGTGCGATTCCAACTCCGAGCAGAATTTGGCTAAGCGCAATGGAAACGTGGATAAAAGCCGCCGCAGCGACGGCCACCGCAATTAGAATCTGCTCTTGCCTACTTTCGTTTACCATGTGCCGTTTGCGGCGATGTACTTACGGAGTATGACAGAATGAAAGGCGAAACCCCGGCGTGGAACTTTATTTGCTGAGGCACGGAGTTGCCGAAGAGGGCAACGCCCACATTCCTGACGCGGAACGCGCATTAACCAATGAAGGGCGCCGCAAGTTACGTCAAGCGCTTGAATCCGCATATGCCGCCGGCCTCGCGCCTTCCTTGATACTCACCAGTCCACTCAAGCGCGCCGTTCAGACCGCCGAGATAGCTAAAGATGTCCTGAAGTACAAAAACCAATTATTTCGCACGAAGGCGCTGGCGCCAGGCGCAACAGTCGAGCAGGTCTGGGATGAGGTTCGCGTACATCGTGATGAGCGCTCGCTACTGCTCGTCGGTCACAATCCGTTGTTCAGCGAATTGAGCGGTTATCTGCTAGGCTCTAATGATCTTCAAGTGGATTTCAAAAAGGGCGCAATTCTGCGGATTGACGTCGAACATTTTCCTCCCACGCCCAAGGGCATTCTGCGCTGGTATCTAACCGCTAAGTTGGCGAGCCGCGAATGAGATGCATTTCCGGCTGTGGCGGCGTGGAATAACCTGGATCTTCTATCTGCGTCTATTATGAAGGTGAGTTTGTCAATGAAATACCGCCTTGCGCGCGGGATCTCTGTCGCAGCGCGCAACTTTTTGATCTTCTTACTCACTGTGATCTCCGTTAATTCCCAGACGCAGCCCGGTCAAGTTGCGCCTGCGCAGAAGTCCGCCTCGGCGCAGAACGCCGATAAGTCCGGCGATTCCGCCCCCCAGCCGAATCCGCCGCAAGTTCAAACTCCTTCAACGCCGATTGAATTTGAATCTCGCGGTCTCACCTATGAAGCTTTGACCAAAAATGGCATCACAGTCATGTATGCGCCGCTGCCACCGCACATCAAAGACTTCAACATCATTCAGATCACTGTCACCGACGGCGGTCTGCTGACCTGGACCGTCCGGCCGGCCGATTTCACATTTGTACGGCAGGATGGGACCGTGCTGCAGCCGGTCTCCGCCGACGAAGTTGTCTACTCGCTGCTGCAAAAGGCCAGCGCCTCCGATGTGATCAAGCTGCAGCTCCTTTATGAAGACAGCATTTACGCGGTTCCCAATTTTCGTTCCACCAACGGTTATGAGAAACGGCGCGAGGCCGCCATGGCCCAGTTCGTTAACAAAGGCTTCAAAGCCGCAGTAGCCGCGTCCGCCATCACATTCGCGCCAACGCGCCTGAAACCCGGAGATAGCACCGACGGCGCGGTATTTTTTGAAAACCGCACCAAAGACAAGTCGCTGGGAGCAGGCAAACTGATTGTTCACACCTGCGGCGAAAATTTTGAGTTTTTCGTTTTGCCCGAAATCAAACTTCGCTAACGTTGCGTGCGGCGCAATGCGATTGATGTAGGGCAGTCCCTACCAGACCAACCGTGCGCCGAGTTGTACGCGCCTCGGCGTATTGGCCTGTGCACCGATGACGCCGAAGGACGAACTAGTAGCCGTTAGAGTCGGCCCGGAAAATCCGACGCGGTTGGTCACATTGAACGTTTCAAATCGAAGCTGGAACAATCCTTGTTCGGCGAACTGAAAGTTCTTTACGAGCGACGCGTCCAGGTTCTTGGTTGGATCGGCACGCAGGTTATTAAATAGCGTTGGAAATGTCCTGATATTGTAGACAAGCTGCTGGCTTGAAACCGTATTGAACTGAGCAATATTGAACGCTGTGCCGCTAGGTTGGTGCGCGTTGTAGTTCAGAGGGCCGCCATAATAAATCAAGTTGCCCCAGGAAAGCGGCGCGCCGGATTGGAACGTCAGGTTGGCGCTCAACTCCCAACCGCCGAGCAGCCCATTCGCCCACCCCGAATGGAAATCAAGCGCGCGGCCCTTGCCAATTGGAAAGTCGTAGATGGCAGCTAAGACTTCGCGAAGCGGGCGTGAATCCGAACTTACCCGTTTTTCCGGAGCGCTATCGGTGTCGTTCAGATAATCCACGCGATCCATTTGGCGGCTCCAGATAAAGTTGTTGATAAACGTGAGACCGTTGGTATATCTTTTCTGGGCACGAATATCGAGGCTGTCGAAGTAAGAACTTCCAGCACTGGCGCCTTGCTCGATAATTCCATTGGTAGTGCCCGTAGTAGATGCCGCCGGGACCGCGGGCACTGTGTATTGGGGGAAGGGAACAAGCAATTGTTGAAGCGTGATGGTGGAGGAGTTCAGCGACCCGCCGTTTGGCACAAGTCCTTTAAAGGGATTTTGGACCGTGGTCGTCATCAACGTATTCAACCCGTTATTGCGAACGGTGCGCGACGGATCAAGAAAAGAGCGCGGGATGGGATCCAACTGCTGCGCAATCGGCAATCGGACCGCATGGCTGCCTATGTACGCGGCTTCCACCACAATCTGCCCTGGCAGTTCGCGCTGAATGCTGAAATCCCAGCGAATGTCGTAAGGATCCGGCACGAATGGATTGAAGAATGTGATGCCTTGGCCGATGAATGCTCCAGGGCCAACGCCTGCCCCCTGCGGCACAATCCCGCCAGGAAACGGATTCGAAAGATTCGCCACGGGCGAAATAAAGTTGTTGTTGTTGTATTGAGTGGTTTGGCTGAAGCCAGCCTGTTGCACGCGATATAGGTTACTTAGGTTTTCGCTGCCGTCCGTTACGCTGTTGTCGAACAGCTCAACGGGATAGACGAACACACCGAAACCCGCGCGAATAACCGTTTTGCCTCCCAGTTTTGCAGGAGTCCAGGCAACACCCACACGCGGACTGAAAAAGCCCCACGACGTGTTATAGATGTTGCGATTGTTGGGTGTGGCGTAAGTCAAACCACCGGCCGTGTTGAATTGCCCGGGCGCGGGCAGATATTGCTTTTGCGCCGGGGTGTACGCAGCCGAGTTGTACAGAGCAGCGTAAGCAGCCGCCGTCGCGCCGGTTATGGGATTCGACTGTAGTGGATTGAAGCCGTTCACCGCGCGATTAAACAATTCCGTGGCGGGAGTTTCGTGCTCAAAGCGAATGCCGAGATTGATCGTCAAGTTCGACTTTGCGCGCCAATCGTCTTGCAGGAATGCGGCTTGATAGGTTGAACCCACCGTACTCGCCGAGTTGTTATCGAAAGTTGCCGTTGTCGGAAGCCCCAACAAAAACTCCGCGAAATCGCCTCCGAATGGCGCGGGAGCGCTGTTGTTATTGGGACCATTTGTCCAGTTGGACGTGCTGGTTAAACTGCTGCTGAAATTGTAAGCACCGGCCGAATTACCTTTGGTGAATGAACTCCAACGATAATCGCGCAAGTCGACCCCGAATTTGAGCGTGTGATTACCCTGAATTTTCACGAATTGCAGATAGCCTTGATAGGTGTCGTACGTGTCCGTGCCGTCCGCGTTATAACCCAGACATTGGAAGCTGACTTGGCTGCCTGACGCCACGCTGCAACCTGAAAAATCGACGATCGGGAACTGCGGCTGCGGCGATGACGCTTGCAGGTTGGACGGAAAACCAAGCGACGTCAAATCGAAGCCATCGCTGGGATTACTGTGCACCTCGATGTAGCGCGTCCAGGCGAAGCGCACGTCCATGAACGTCGTCGCGGAGAACGTGTGCGTTTCGTCCAGATCGGCACCCTGATTGAGGCGGTGAAAGATATTTCCTTCGGCAATGTTCGCGCTTCCGAAATAGGGATTTTTGAATTGCGTGCGATAGTTATGCCGCGCCGTGGCGTACAGCTTATCGTTGTTTCCGATATTCCAATCCAGGCGGCCCAACTCGTTGTCGAATGTGTCTGTATCGATGGCGTTCACGAAATAGTTGTTTTGGCCAGTGGCTGTTCCGGTGGTATTGGGCTGCGGATAGTACTGCAGGATCGCTTGCGAGACCGGATTTAACAAACTTGCCGGAATGCGATTGCCCGCGAAAGGCGCGCGGGTGGTCACGCCGTTTACGGTAGTTGTCGAGAATGGATTGTAAAGCTGATACGAACTTCCGAGCGCCAGCAGTGACGAGAAGTCACCGTTGCGTTCAGCGGGAGTCGGCACCGTCGCATAGTTGATGGGGTTTCCCGTTTCGAGTGGCGAGTTGGCGGGGTCGGCATCCTTTAAGCCCTCCCAGGCAAAGAACCAGAAAAGCTTATCTTTGCCATTGAAAATCTTGGGAATCCATACGGGCGCTCCCGCAGTAAGACCGTATTGGTTGTAATGATAGGGCGGTCTGGGCAGGCCTGCTTTATTCGTGAAAAAAGAGTTGGCGTCTAAATCCGACGTTTGGTTAAACCATTCGAGTGAGCCGTGAAATTGGTTCGTTCCGCTCTTGGTGATCTGATTCAGGACGCCGCCTCCGGTGTGCCCGAAACTGGCATCCGATTCGAAAGCATCGACGCGAACCTCGATCACAGCATCCTGCGGCGGACTGTAAGCCAGTTGATTCCCGAATCCAGCATTCGGAGCACCGTCCAACAAGCTCTCGTTCGAACCGACTGGCGCTCCGCCAAGGCTGACCTGCGTGGCGGCCGGCTGATCAAACGGTCGAACCGGTCCTGGCTGGAACACGGAGATCGCTCCCATCGCGAGGGTGTCAAGCATTAACGGAGTCCGGCCATTGAGCGGAAGATCCGCAACTTCGCGAGTCGTGATCACCTGCCCGACTGACGCATTGGACGCACTAATCAGTGGCGATTCCGCTGTGACGGTCACGTTTTCGCTGACAGAGCCGACCTGCAGCTTGATATCGATAACCGGATGGGCGCTGGCATCGATAGTGATGCCCTTTTGGAGGAACTGCTTGAAACCGGGCGCCCCGGCACTGAGATCATAGTTGCCCGGAGCAAGAAACGGCAGCGTGTAGGCTCCGGAATCGGAGGAAACAGTGTCGGTTTTCGTGCCCGTCGCTGTCGCAGTTGCGGTGACCTTTACATTCGGGACGGCGGACCCGGTCTGGTCGGTAACGGTGCCGCTAATCGTCGCGTTGTTCTGGCCGTGCAGCGAGCAGCCTAGGAACAAAATCAAAGCAGTCACATGGCCGGTTTTCAACATCGAAAAAACCCCTGTAGCGGCAAAAAACCGCGTCGATTTGAACTATAGATCCGACAGGGGTAGTTCGCGCGACAAATAAATTAAACGTCGTTTTAAAGAAAGCTAAATGTAGCACTGATAAAGAAGGAACACACACGGCTCGGCGATAGATCGACTTCAGGGTCACCCAGGGCCCATTTATATCCCTGGAGGAAGACTTGACAGCGTTGCTAGACTTAGGTTTTAAAGGGCGTTTTCAAATCGTCCGATTAATAGTACGATTACAGTTTTCAAGCATTAGAGCAGTATGATTCAGCGCGAAGATTTAGACCCGCTGGCCCCTCAACGAGAGGCAGCGATTTTTTACGGTCTCTTCTTGCGCGGCCACTCCGCCGATGCCCTGCGGCGCGACATTGACGTTCCCAGGCCGGTGTTTGACCGCTGGCTGCAGCCGCAACGTTACGAGGCCCATTTCCGCGATTCTTTGCGCCAGATGTATTCCTACCGTAAGAAAGTTCTGGCAATTTTTGACGAATTGGTGCTGAAAGAAAAGTACCGCGTCCGCGTGAACTGAGCGCGTAGTCTTACTTTTTCCAAAATCTTGACTGCCGGTTGCGTGGCAGCGCCGGGCGCACCTGCCAATATCGTAAAAAGGTATCAGCATGACCGAGATTCCTATTTACCAGGTAGACGCGTTCACTAGCGCTCTCTTTTCCGGGAATCCTGCCGCCATTTGCCCGCTCAAGCAGTGGTTGCCGGATGACCAGCTTCAGGCAATTGCCGCCGAAAACAATCTCTCTGAAACCGCGTATTTTGTGCGTGACGGCGAGCGATATCATCTTCGCTGGTTTACGCCGGGCTGCGAGGTGGATCTGTGCGGTCATGCCACGCTCGCCTCTGCCTATGTGCTGTTCAACGAATTAGGTGAAAACGGCGACTTGCTTCGGTTCCAAACGAAATCAGGCGAGTTGTTGGTAAAGCGCCACGGCGACTTGCTTGCCTTAAATTTCCCTGCCCGCCCGCCGTCTGCCGTACCTGCGAATGCCGGTTTGGTGGAGGCGCTGAGTGGAAAGCCACAGGAGGTTTTGGGCGCCCGCGATTACCTGGTGCGCTATGGGACTGAGGACGAAGTGCGCGCTCTGAACCCCAATATGGAAGCATTAAAGCAGATTGACCGTTTCGCGGTAATTGTCACGGCGCGGGGAACCGATTGTGATTTCGTGTCACGATTTTTCGCGCCAGCCAAAGGCGTTCCCGAAGATCCCGTTACCGGATCGGCGCATTGCACCCTGATACCTTATTGGGCCGAAAAACTGGGGAAGACGACACTGCACGCGCGACAAGTCGGCCGGCGTGGAGGCGAACTGTTCTGCAAATTGAATGGTGATCGCGTTGAGATGGCAGGCCACGCCGCACTGTTTCTAAGGGGAACCATTCAGTTGTAGCGCGCCCATGTTCGACGCGGACGTTTTCATTTTGGGAGGCGGCCCTGCGGGGCTGGCAGCCGCCGTCGCTGCGCGCCAAGCCGGTCTTAGCGTGGTGCTCGCGGACGCTAAACGTCCGCCCATCGACAAGGCTTGCGGCGAGGGCTTAATGCCTGATTCGGTTTTGGCCGCTGCTCGCCTGGGCCTGAATCTACCGCCCGATTGCGGATGCCGTTTCAAGGGCATTCGCTTTCAAGACGCTAATCACTCGGTCGCCGCCGAGTTTCCGGATGGCGCGGGATTCGCCGTTCGACGTACCCTGCTACAACCGCTTCTGGCAGCACGAGCAGAACAGATCGGAGCTGAGCTGCTTTGGGGTCATCCCGTCACTCGATTTCAGGACAACACTGTTTTTCTGGCCGAAAAGAGTTTGCGGGCGCGGTGGATTATTGGCGCAGACGGCTCGCAATCCAGTGTTCGACGATGGGCCGGACTTCAACGATTCCGCCGCGATGGCCAGCGTTTCAGCTACCGGAGGCATTATCGAATCGCGCCATGGTCGGACTATGTGGAAGTCTTCTGGGGCGAGAATTGCCAGCTCTATGTCACACCTATCGGCGTAAATGAAATCTGCGTCGCGCTATTGACCCGGAATTCGCGGCAAAGGCTTAGCGATGCTTTGCGATTTTTCCCTTTGCTTGAGAAGCGGCTGCGAGGATGTGATGCCATTACGACGGAACGTGGCGCATTGGCAGCTACGCGGCATCTGTATCGAGTTACACGCGGCAATGTTGCGCTCGTTGGGGATGCGTCAGGAACCGTGGACCCAATTACGGGAGAGGGGTTAGGCTTAGCGTTCAAGCAATCCATGGCGCTTGCAACGGTTCTATCGGCGGGCGATCTGAACTTATATGAGCGCGCTCACCGGCGTCTTGCGCGGCGGCCTCGCTTCATGGCCGATTTCATGCTGCTTATGGATCGTTCAAAGCGTCTTCGGCAGCGAAGTCTCGCGGCGTTTGAATCTCATCCGCATCTCTTTGCGAATTTACTTGCCATGCACATCGGAAAGCTAACCCCGGCTCGCTTTGCGGCGACAGCCACTCGATTGGGATGGCAAGTCATTACCGCGTGAAATTGGTTTTGGCTACGCTGGCGGCCGTCCTGCCTGCGGCATCGCAACAAATTCCCGTCAAGCTGGACACAAAAGCCACGCAAATTAATTTCATGCTAGGTGCAGTCCTTCATTCCGTCCATGGCATTTTCCATCTTACGGAGGGCGAGTTTTGGTTCGACCCTTCTTCAAACAGAGCTGGCGGTGAGTTATCGGTGGATGCGAAAAGCGGAGAAAGCGGAAACCGCTCTCGCGATAGCCGCATGGCCACTCACGTCTTACAGGCCAATCAGTACCCTCTGATTTCTTTTGTGCCCGATCGCATTGATGGCAAGGCCGCCACCTCGGGCCACTCCGAATTCAGCCTTCACGGAACCCTTTCCGTTCATGGCAGCGCACATGAGCTTGCAATGAACGTAAAAAGCGACATTGAGACTGACAAGCTAAACGCCATCGCCGGCTTCAACATCCCTTATGTGCAATGGGGAATGAAGAATCCAAGCACACTAATGCTGCGAGTGGAACAGACTGTTCACATCGAGATTCGCGCGGTGGGCCGGATTGGCACAAACGGCCAGAACTAGCGGAACCGCGCGCCCGCTACGTCATCTGCGCTTGAACTTATAGAAGAATTCAAGGCTCACGTTGCCGTTGAATTCACGTAATGCGACCGCCGACAGCTTGGGTGTTATAGCCCATTCGACGCGGACTATCTCACTGTTCGTTTGAGTTACATCGGTGATGTAAGTGAAGGTGATGTCATTGGCGATTTTTTGTTGCAAGGTCACGCGCGCGCTCGCCTGACCGTTGCTGCCCGAAAAGGACGGATCGATTTTAAATTGACTAATGCCAAAGACACGCTGAACGCGGCTGGCAAGTGGATTTGCTATCGCCTGCCCTAATAGCGCCGATTCGCCCATCTGCGTGGCCGATTGCTGCGGCGGCGACGGCTGTTGCGCGGCGATCATCGGATTTGCCGGTGTCGTATTTGTGGCAAGCAATTGTACGATCTGTTCGAAGGTCAGAGGGGGGTCAGACGAGTAACTTAAATGCAAGTTATTTATTGGGCCCGTTACACCTAAAGTCACGTCGACGTTCTGAGCGATCGTCTCTAAGGAAAAATTCAGAATGGGCTCAATGGAATTCGGATCGTAAAAATTGACTGTGCCGACGTTTACGGTATAGGTGTTCCCAAAAAACACCAGTTGTCCATCTGTGACGACCACTCTGCCCAGAATGCCTGGCTGTTCAGCGGTTCCACGTACCGTTAAATCCGCGAAGATATTCAGCTGATTCGCATAAGTAGTAATCACCTGAAGGTCGGCCGCGGTTCTGACGTGAATATCCAATTTCATGCCCGTCAGTAGAGGGGATGGAGCAGACGGCGCGCTAGGAGGCGTGGAGGCGTAGGAAAGCAGCGCACCCGTGTCCGCCGTCGAGCCATATACGATCCGTTCGACGGTTACGTTGCCGGAAACAAAAGAACGGCGCGTGGTGCCAATAAGCGTTATCGCCGCATCAGAAATCGCGCTTACTCCCGAATATCTGAAACGAACATTATGGGCCGCGGCCTTCAAATTGAAGTTGGTATTCGCGTCCCGGTAAGCTGCAAATCCGGTGAGCGTGACTTTACCGCCTCCACTTTCGGCGGTAAATGTCTGGATGCTGGCGCTGGTACCGTTTAACAGAATGACAGCGTTTGCGTTGGAAATGCCATTGGGAAACTGCGTATAGTTAACATTTGCGTTTTTCAGCTCAACGCGGCCGTTCACCAACGGTTGCGAAAAGCTGCCACGGATGACGGTGGACAGCGAAACGGCGCCGGACGAATAGAAATCGCGATCGACATCCTGCAGCACCCCAAGATCCAGGCCAGCATTTAACGATAAGCCCAAAGGCGTGCTGCCGTTCTTCAAATTAATGGCTCCCGATGCGGCGATGTTTGTACCCGGACCAGTAAGGCGGAATTGTTGGACCTGAATAACCGAATGGTCGAGCGCCACAACGATGGGTCCATCGTTGTGTATGTCAACGGCACGAAGCGGCGGCGCACCAGTCGGGCTGGCCTGAGGGACGGTCTTTAGATCAAGCGTGCGCAACTCTAAACGCCCATTCAATTGATCGGTATTCAACAACGGACCGGTCATCGTCGCTTGACCGTCGATCGCAGCATCGAAGCTAGGCTTCACCGTGGGATCCATTTCGATGAACGGCGCGATGTTTGTGTAGCGAATGCCTGTAAACGTCAGGTTGGCGCGCGTGTTGTAGCCATCAGCCAATTGTGTCTGACCCGTGGCGTGGATCTGACTCTGCGCTATGTCCGAATCCAAACGAAAGTTGACGTTCGACCCGGCACTATTGGCGTTGAAAGCCAAATTGCCTAAGTTCCGGTTGTTCAAGCGCAAGGCACCCGTGGCGACATTGGCGTTGAGGGTTGTAATACGCACGTCGGGATTGCCGTTTTTCTTTTGCAAATTGGCCGACAGATCCGCAGCCAAATGTAGCGCCCCTTGCAATCCGGGCTCCTCCTGCCGGACGTGCTCCAGCTTGGCAAGTTGAATATCGCTGCTGTTGACTTTCATTTGCAGCGCACCGGATGAGAAATCCTTGGGCGCGTGCGAAAACGATCCGGAAAGCGTTATGGTTCCAGCCGGAACTTCCAGGCTGAGTGACGAAATACTCGCCAACGTATTTGTGTATTGAACAGATCCTTGCAGCCGGTTAATGGGTTCCTGATACACATTCGCCCGCGTCAAAGCGAATGACAGATTGGCGGTAGGCGAATCTAGCGTACCCGCCACATGCGCGTTTGCGGACAAGTTGCCTTGCACAGGGAGATTCTCCTGGCCGGTAATCTGAAGAGCTTTGCCGACGGATAGATTTTGAATCGAAGCGTCGGCAATTGTTGCGTAGCCATTGGCGAGTGCAGTGGTTCCGTTAACGCGAATGGCGGAGCCCGCAAAATCCGAATTGACGTTATATTGAACGTTGCCATTAACGGTTCGAGCGGTGGCGGTGAGATTTCCGGCGTCCTGGTTTTGTACACGCAACCCGCGCGCTGAAAGATCCGCGCCCACGTTCGCAACAGTAAATTCCGTTTGTTTGTTGACTTCGCGAAGGTCTGCCGCAGCATCGGCTGTCAATTGAATTGCTCCGCCAATACCTGGAGACACGCGTTCAAGCGGTCGAATATTTGCGAGCTGAACGTTAGTGGTTGCGACATGAAGCTGAATATGGCCGACGGTGAAAGTCTCGCGCGGGTGGCGAAACGTTCCGCTTGCATTGATTCGGCCTCCTGCCGCCGCCAGCTCCAAATTGGAAAGCGTAATAACTTGGTCTGCCAGATTGACGTTGGCGGTTAGGTGATCGAACGGTTGCCCATCGGCACTGCCATTGAGAACTTGCAGGTTAGCGCTGCCGAGCGGGTCGCCGTAAGTGCCGCCGATATGAATATCTGCAGCGAGATTGCCGCTTGCCTGAATTGATGATTCGCCTGCAAGGCTGAGCAGATCTTGCACATTATTGCTGCGCATGGTTACGTTTGCCGCCAGGGGCGAGCGAGGCTGCGGTGTCCAGTCATGCAGTCCAAGAGAGGCATTGAATGCCGTCTGCAGGCCGGCGCCGTTAAGCACGCCGTTCTGCACTGTCGCTCCCGCCGGCGAAGCCCCCAGATCGGCGGCGAAATGATTGAACGGACGCCCTTCGACCGCAAAGCGATCGATCGCCGCGTGACTCGTAATTTGAGGGGCGGTCAGCTTGCCCATGATCTGGGCCTGCACCGCTGCCGTTCCACCGTGCAATGTAACTGGCAGCGACGTCTGGGGCGTGCTTGAACCGAAATTAGCAGCAGGCAAGAAGTCGTTGAGATTATGCGAGACCAGGTTCACATTTATCTGCTTATTCAACGACCCCGTCAAGTCGATTCGCGAATTTGGCATCGCAATATAGGAATCATGAAGATTGACGGCATCTGTGGCGCCGACGTAGTCGGCATCCAGGCGTCCACTGACAGGTACGCCGCGCTGACCGGGCACAATAACGAGCCGGGCTTGCGCTCGATACCCAGTGGTCCCTTTGGCTTTCAGATCTCCTTGCGCTCTTAGCGACCCGTCGATCGCGCCGTCATATCCAAGCTGTTTACCCGTAAACGCATGGGCCAATACCGGGAGCGAAAATCCGCGTAGCGTTCCTTCTACATTGAGACGCTGCATCTTTTCAACAAAAACTTTTGCCGCCAGACTTCCACCTAAAGCATTCAGCCGCAATCCGTCGAGACTGATCAGATACGGGTCCGCGTGGAATGGCGAAGAGAGCTTAACATCGGAAAGACGCGTATCGCCGCTGCGAATCGAAAGATCGCGAGAATTGAGCATTCCGTTGACGGCGTAATTCTTCTGTGCATCCAGAACGGCTGTCCCGTTCGCCTGCAACGCACCGTCAGCCGAAACCGACGTCACTTTTAGAAGCCGGCTTAGTTGGTTCAACGCCAGATTGGTATTGAATTGCACGGCGCTGTTCTTCGATGGATCAAGAGTGCCCGATGCCTGAAAAGTGGTTGCGCCCAGCGCCAAATGTGCCGTCTGCAATTGCACCGTGTCGTTCTTCTGATCGAAATTTGCCGCCAGTTCCAGGCTCATGCTGTTCGGTGCTCCCCTCGCCTCGGGATCGATGGGTAACGCGAAGCTCTTTTGAACTTCCGGCAGAGAGACAGTTGCGTTCAACCTCGCGGCGATCTGCGGAGCATTCATGTTCTGTATGGACCCGTTAATCAGAATTTGCGACTGCGCGGTATTCAGCGTCGCGTTGCTGATCCGAATTGCGTCTTTTTCGATCACTAGCGGTAAATTGATGTGAACATTGAGAGGAGGATTAGCGGCATAACCCAGAATCAACGGATCGATCCGGAAATTCCCCTGATAATAGGTATTCGCGACGTTGTAGTCAAGGAGCGCACGCAGGTTCTCCCCGCGCGCGTTGAAGAACGTACTGCGCTGCGCGTATTCGAGTAAACCGTTCTTGATTTCAAATTGCCCGATTTTCAGATCGACAACCGTCTGAAGGCCCGATGTTTGACTCGGCTGTTTCTTGATCTTAGGTTCCGGAATATTGGTCTTTCCATCTGGAAAGACCATCAGATTCACATGCGGCTGGTCGATTCCTATGTATCTGAAATCGACTAAATGGTACAGGCCGGAAAAGAGCTTCAACCGCAACTCTAGTAACGCAACGCTTGCCAGCGGATCTGCCCCTTTAGGTTCCGTTCCGTGCAGAACAAACTTGCGAATGCGGACGGTCAAATGCGTCCAGTCGAACTGAAACGAGCCGATCTCGACCACGCCGCCAGTCGAATCTTCAACGGCGGCGACAATCTTCTCCTTTACGAAATTTTGAAACCAGTTGGTGCGGATGATAAGAATTGAGGTCACGATCAGAATCACAAGCAAGGCAGGAATTCCTGCCGCAATGCCGATCAGAACCTTTTTTCGTCTGGTCATCGCAGGCCCTCCTCCAAATACCGGATCTTTGCGTCGGTACGCTCGTTATCCAGCCATGCAAAGAACTGTTGATTGACTCCTTCAGCCGTGAGAATGTCGCGGATTTGATCGCGCAAATCGTCCAGCGATTTCCCCGGATACTCGCGATTTAACGCGGCGGTGTGTTGGCGGTAATACTTCTCGATCTCGTCGTCGGTAACAAGCACAGCCGGCTTAAAACGCGCATCTACGAACTTAAGGACGGTAAGCTGCCATTGAAACTGCGTTCGCAGTTCGAGCTCCGTTAGTCCATCTGCCTTGAGCGCCTGCTGGTACGCGGCTTGCGTTTTGAAGCGCTGCTTCTTCAAGCGATCGAGTTGCGCATCGGCTTCTTGCAATGTAGCGACAGGGTAACTGGCAACGCGTATCTCCTGTCGAATAAAAATCTGATCGATCAGGTGGCCCACAGCCTCTTTGCGCTTAGCGGAACTGAGGTCCAACGGCTGGTTATTTAGAAAACTCGTCACGCGAATGTCGCGCTCTATATCACTGTCCTTGATGATTGAATTCCCGACGATCAGCGCAATGCGATCGATGATCACGGCGTACAACAAACACGGAACGAGCGAACACAGAAAGATCGCTCGCAGCGACATCAGAACGCCTGCCCGATTGAGAAAAAGAATTGAAAGTGACCCAACTTTTGCGGGCTTGCATTGCAATTGGGAAACGCGGGATTGCCGATCTGATCCGAAGTGCAGTTGACAATGTCCTGAATATTCTCACTGCGGCTAAATCCCTGATAGCCCGATGGGTTCAATGTGTAGGCAAAATCAACCCTTATTGGGCCAAGCGGCGTCTTGTAACGAATTCCAAATCCCGCGGCTTGCACAGCATAGTTGAAACTCTGATATGGAGGTAGAGTGTTCGGTTGCCTATAGGCAAATGAAATATCGCTGAGGGTGGAATAGATATTTCCCAGATCATGGAAAACAACGCCGGTCACGTTAGGAAATAGCAAAGGAAATCGAAACTCGACCGTGTTAAAAAAGAGCGCATCGCCGCCTATCGGAAATCCAGTCGGGGTGCTGGTCACGGGTCCCGGCGTTTCGCTGGCAGTACCGATGTCGCGCGGGCCAGCCTGATTATCTCCGAAGCCGCGCATGGAAACGCTGCCGCCGCCGAACATGCGCTCAGGCAGCGGAATCACGTCATATTTGTTAGAGCCAGCCGGGATGCTGTACGGAATGATGGCTCCTACTTGCGTCTGCCGGGCCAGCACAAACTTGCTTCCTATCGGCGTGTAAGTAGCGTTTCGCCCCAGGAACCGATAGAAATTGCGTTGCGAGCCAAAGAAGTGACCGGCTACTCCGGCATCTATGGTGTTCCAGAAACCGTGATGTGCATCCGCTGGGTTATCACGATGGTCCTGAATGTAACTGCCGGACACTTCACCGATACGCACCGGCGCGGTAAACGCTGGCGTATTTAACGCCGGCACTGTAGTGTTGGGAGCATCTCTTCGATATACGAATCGTCCCAGTATCGTTGACGCCCGATTCAACCGCTGAGACACCTGGGCGGATGCCTCTTCACGCCGAACCGCGAAGGTCTGCACGTCCTGCGTTGTGTCGTACAGAATGGAGAGAGTCAACGTCCGATTCGGAGAACTAAGAAATCGCGGAATGATGTAGTTCAACGATTCGCGCTGCTCCAACGTAGAGTAGCGTGCTTGCAAAGAAAGAGTCTGTCCAATTCCAAACATATTCAGCCGGTTTATATCGGCTGAAACCAGCGGCGAAACTCCTTTCGCTCCCCCCGCCGCGGCTAGATTCTGGGTTGTGCCGCCAAATTGACCAACCTCTAATCCGAAGCCGAAGTTGAATGTGTAGCGCGCTGCTTCGTTGAGGTCGTAGAGTACATATTTATATCGGTTTGTTCCGTCGGCATCCTGCAGGGCCGTATTGACGCTGGCAAAAATTCCGAGATCGGAAAGTTCGCGTGCAATATCGTTCACCTTGGTCATTGAAATTGGCTCGCCATCATGGAGCGTGATTCTTCGTTGCACGAGATAAGGCTTCGTGCGATATAAGCCCGAAATGATGGCTTTGCGAAGAAATTGGCGCGGTCCCTCATGAATCCGGTATAAGAGATTCATCGTGTTCGGATCCGGACCAGGCGACTCTACATAGCTGAAGCTTGCAGACGGAAAACCCTCCGAATAATAGCGACTGAGAATCGTGTTTCTGTCAGTCGAGATATTCACTAATGCATAGGGCTGTCCGACAGCGGACGTCAAGTTGTCGCGCAAGGAGCTTAGGTCCAGTTGACTCGCTCCTTGTATGCGTAAGCTCGAAACCACCCATTGCGCACCTTCGGAAATGCGGAACGTGACGCCGATATTGTCTGGCTTACCTTTGTAATTTGTTTCAACCGTCGACCGAACTTTCACGTCCTTGAATCCATTTGCGCGGTATAGGTCCTCAATTGCTTCTTCGTCTTTCGTGCGAAAGGTCTCGCTATACCGTCCGTAGCGCAAAACAAGAGAGGCCGGGCGCAAGAACATGCGCTCTCTTAAAGTATCTTCCAGGAAGTAGTTATTGCCAACAATATTGATCGCTACTAACTTGCGGCGCTCGCCTGTTGCGATGTAGTAGTTGATAACTTGTTGGCCGTTTTTGACCGGCTCGGTTTTGAACGTAACATCCACGTCGGGATAACCGCGAGATTGAAAATAGTCGTGAAGATTCTTTGCGCCCTCGGTTAGCAGGTCATTGTCGACGGAGCCCTCCTGGTAGACGGGAACATATTGGCGCAGTTTCCCTTTCGAAATTTTGGCCTCTAGTGCGTGAATTTCAATCGTCGGCCCCGCGTTGATATCGAAAGTCGCCTTCGCACGACCGGTATCGGGGTCGTAATCAAGTGACGTCATATTGACGGAAGCAGTGAGGCGATTCTTCTTCGAATATTTCGCTCGAATACCCTCAGCCCCCTTGTCCGTCAAAGCAGCGGTGACCTGACGCCAACGATGAATTAGCGGAATGCGCCAACCGGTCGCGCGAATAATCGTGTCGTCAGAAAGCTTCGTGTCGCCTTGAATTACTGGTTTTTCATATCGCGCGCGCTTACCCGCTTCCACCAAAAAACGAACCGTCATCTGATGCGTAACCGGATCTTCAATTGTTGCGACCCCGACGGCCGCATCGTACAAACCGTTGTTGCGAAGTTCCTGCTGAATGTCCTTCTGCGCCGTTACCAATGTCTCTTCATCGAACCTCTCACCCAGATTGAGTTGCGAATCACTGATGAGAACGGCCCGGCTTGGGGGACTCTTGATCTGCCCTTGTACGCTCACGTGCCCGACAAATCGTCTCGGTTTGGTGATGAAACGAATGGCGACGCCGGTGCCGCTCGGCTCCGCATCTACTTCGATGTCTTCGTAGAGCCCGCTGGCGTAGAGCCGGTCGATAGTGCCTGCGACCTGTGTTTTTTCAAGGGGCCGTCCCGCCTGCACGAGTTGCATGACAGCCAGATCGCGTGGATCAACAGGCTGATCGGTAGGTTCGTAGTTGACGGAAACGACTGTCCTGCCTTGAAAGTCTTGGGCGGAGATGACTCGTGGAATACCCAGGATGAAGAGAAGGGTCAAGCACGGCGGACAAACAGGCCAGCGTCGGATCATCTTGGCGCTTAACCACATCTAAGGCGAGATCGAATCCCCGAATACGGCATGCGTCGTTTTGTCCCCCGTCAGAATGTATCTGGTGGACGCCTCTTCAGTGTGCGGTGTTACATCGGACTAAGATCGTTAGCTATACCTGCGCCCAGAATCTTCCGCAGCTTAGAACTTTCGTACACTCAGAAAATGCCCCAATCGTGCTAGCCTATGTACAACCCCTAGTATTGACAACTAGATGTCTTTGGCGTACAGCTTTGTGGCGCCTCGGCAGGATCGCTTCGGGCGTTATAATCGGTTCCTTCATTTCACGTTTCGGAGGTTTCTCGACGATCAAATGCGTGCACGTCACGTTCTTACATCTTTCTTTTGCGTAGCGAGTGTTTTGTTCATCCCTTCGTTCGGCGCCGTTAGGGCCGACACGTTAAGTGGTACCGGGGGCAATTGGCAGAACTGGACTCAAACTCAGCTCTTTCAGGGGACAAGCCCGACTCCGGGAATACCTTACTGGAATAACGATTCCGGCGATGGAGTTCGCGGAAATGTCGGATGGTGCCTGACCGGCGGAAGTTCCGTGTGCACCATGGCGGGAAGCCCAGGCGCGGCACTCCCGTATTTCGGAACCGCAGCCGCCGGTCCGGTCGCTAACGTCTCTTTTACGAGCGCCGGAACTCCCTTGACCCTGAGTTTGGCCGCCATCCTTACCGACGAGACCTTGAGTTCTCAATTCGACGTCTTTGGCTATTACGTTGTGCCGGTCTCTGGGTTACCGACATTGGTGCCGCTATTTAGCACTAAGCCGGGAGGCTCTCAAGCAGTGGTTGGCTCAACGGCAACTTTGAACCTTGCCCCGGGAACAAACTATGGTTTTTACGTGGAGAATAGTCTCGGCGCAGGCGGTCCCGATGAATCCGACTTCTTTTTCTACATGAATTCGACGTTGAACAATAATACCTTCGACGGCGGTGCGCCCGTTGCCGGTCCGGACAGTGATCAGCATTTCGCGATATTTCAAACGTCTAATGGCTACGTCGTCGGTGACGTGGATGCATTCGCCTGCACCAGTGCTTCGCAACAAGGCAGCGGCCCCTGCATTATGCCAAGTCAATTTGATTACAACGATTTGGTGGTAACCGTTAGCCCTTCACCGACGCCCGAGCCGGCCACTTTCGGCCTGATCGGTCTCAGTGTGATTGTCCTTGCCGGATTTTTCGGCCGTAAACGGCAAACTGCCGCATAACTGTTGCTCTGGCGAAGCTCGCGTAGCAGTCGTCCGTTTATTGATTCCACTTAACGCGGCGAGAGGTATATCCACCTCCCGCCACGTTTTCAGTGATTATAGGATGATGAGGTTGCTCCAGCGCCGCACGGCGTTGCTCCGGTTGGCTTGCAGCGCAGCTTGGATCCTAATCGGCGCAGCGGCTGTTCGCGGTGTGTCTGCAAGGGCCGACACGCTCAACGGAGCAGTGCTAATCAACTGGAATCCTAATTTCCTGTATGGTGGGCCGTCTTATGTTCCTGGCCTCTACTATTGGAACAATGACTCAGGCGATGGGACCAAGGCCAATATCGGCTGGTGCCTAGTCGGCAGCAGTCAGTGCACGCTTCAAAATACGCCGGGCCGCATCTCCTTCTATGCGACGCCGTTTCTCACCGCTCCCACCAACATGTACTTTACGAGTAGCGGGCAGGCACTGCAACTTACCCTGGATTTGTCATTGACTGATGAAAAGGGCAGCGGCAGCGGCACCGATTTCTTCGGATATTACTTAACCGACGGGACGGGTATTAAGATCAGTAACTCAACCATCATCTTCAACTCCAATCAGGCTGTGGGCACAACGGCGGTCTTGCCTTCGCTGCCTGCGGGACAAAACTACGGCTTCTTCATAGAGAACATTCAAGGTTATGGAACGAGTCCTCAACAGACGACCTATGACTTCTATATGAACTCGTCCGCAAACTCGGCCACCGGCTATATGCCGACCGATCAACTGCAGCATTTTTCTATTTTCCAGAACGGCGCTACTTACTATTTGGGAACCGTAGATGCCGCTTCTTGCAGCGCAAATTTTACGGTTACCAGCAGCCCTTGTATTTCTTCATCACAGTTCGATTACAACGACATGGTTGTTCAAGTCTCAAACCTCACATCGCGGTCTGACGTAGTGACCGCAGTCCCCGAACCTGGCGGCCTGGTTGTCGCGGGCATCATCCTGGTCGCGCTCGCGGGGCGGCGGCGTTTCAGCACCGCTTTGCGGTAAAATAGGATTTCCCTCCCGTTTTTCCTCCAATGATTTCAGTTAGCAACGTAAGTATGCGCTATGGCGGCAAGATCTTGTTCGAAGACGTCACAACCACGTTTTCTCCCGGGCGGCGCTATGGCTTGACAGGTCCCAACGGAGCCGGCAAATCCACCTTCATGAAGCTTCTGTCGGGCGAATTGGAAGCCCAAAAGGGCACTGTGGTTCGCCCGAAAAAGGTCGGAATTCTTCGGCAGGACCAATCCGCCTTTGACCAGTATCGCGTCATTGACACAGTGATCATGGGCAACATGCCGCTTTGGAAAGCGTTGGAAGAGCGGGAAACGTTGTACTCGAAAGCCGAACTGACGGATGAAGACGGCATGCGGTTAGGCGAATTGGAGGGCATTGTATCCGAAGAAGACGGTTATACGGCTGAGAGCGACGCCGCCGTGCTTCTGGATGGCTTAGATATTCCAGAGCCATTCCACAACCGCTTGATGAGTGAATTACAGGGTGGACAAAAGGTTCGCGTTTTGCTCGCCCAGGCCCTCTTTGGACATCCGGAGGCCTTGCTCCTCGATGAACCGACAAATTATCTCGATCTTGAATCCATTCACTGGCTTCAAAATTTCTTAACGCATTATGACGGCACATTGATTGTCATTTCTCACGACCGCCATTTTCTAAATAGCGTCTGTACGCATACGGCAGACATCGATTACCAAGCGATCATTACCTATCCCGGCGGCTATGACGACATGGTGTTGCAGAAGACGCAAGTCCGCGCGCGCATCGAATCCGAAAATGCACAGCGCGAAAAGAAAATTGCCCAATTGAATGAATTCATCGCCCGCTTTTCAGCTGGAACGCGCGCGAGCCAAGTAACTTCCCGGAAAAAAGAAGTGGAACGGCTTCAGACCACCGAACTCGCGCGATCGAACATACAACGGCCGTTCATTCGTTTTGAGATGAAGCGCCCGTCGGGCCGTCATGCGCTCGAATTTAAGGGCGTCACAAAGGGTTATCCCAGTCATCCGGTGATTCGCGATTTTTCGGCTGCTCTGCAACGAGGCGAAAAAGTCGCTCTCATGGGCCGAAATGGAGCCGGCAAAACCACGTTACTGAAAGCGCTTCTCGCCAATGCGCCCGGCGTGGACGATCCGGATACGGGACTTGATTCGGGTTTCGTGAACTGGGGCCACGAAGTCCAGGTAGGATATTTCGCGCAAGACCATCGGCCCAGCATTCGCAACGGCACCACCGTTGAAGAATGGCTGCACGAGTGGGACCCTCAGGCCGCCAAGGAAGAAATTCGGGGCTTGCTGGGCCAGATGTTATTTCGCGGCGAGGAAGGAGTGAAGCCCACCGACGCCCTCTCTGGCGGCGAGGCAGCCCGCCTGATCTTTTGCAAACTCATGCTGCAGAAGCCGAACGTGCTGGTGTTCGATGAACCGACCAATCACCTTGATCTCGAATCAATCAACGCCCTGAACATTGCCCTTCAGAAGTTTGAAGGCACCGTACTCTTGGTCACGCATGACGAAGATCTTGTGGATGAAGTCGCTACCCGCGTCTGGTACTTCGATCGTGGACGAATTGAAGATTTCCTTGGTTCCTACGAAGAATATTCGGCCGCTGCCGTGGCGAAATAATCAACCCGCAACGGGCGCGAGCATCCGGCTTTCAATCCAGTCATACGTTTTGGCCATCCCCATCTGAAGTGGCATCGATGGCTCCCATCCGAAGTATTGCCGGATTTTAGTGTTGTCGCTATTGCGGCCGGCCACTCCTTTGGGCGCCGTTAAGTTGTACTTTCGCTTCAGCTTCACTCCCGCGAGATTCTCGACGATGTCCACGAGTTGATTGATGCTCACAAGTTCGCTGCTTCCGATATTCAGCGGCTCTTGAACATGGCTTTCCATCAGCAGGTGAATTCCTGTCAGGCAATCGTCAATATAGGTGAAGCTTCGTGTTTGACTACCGTCGCCCCAAATTTCAATTTCATTCCGACCGCTATTTTTCGCCTGAATCACTTTTCTGCAGATCGCAGCAGGCGCTTTTTCGCGGCCTCCATCGTAGGTGCCGTGCGGACCATAGACATTGTGGAATCGCGCAACGCGGCATTCCAGGCCAAAATCTTGTTCGAAATGCCGGCACATCCGTTCGCTAAAAAGCTTTTCCCAACCGTAGCCATCTTCGGGCATAGCGGGATAAGCGTCCTCCTCCTTAAGAGGTGTGACTACCGGACTTTTTTGCTTTTCGGCGTTGTAGACACACGCGGAAGAAGCGAAAAAGAAGCGCTCCACGCCGGCATTCCGTGAAGCAACCAGCAGATGGGCGTTAATCAGGACACTCAACATGCACAAAGCCTTGTTATTTTCGATGAAGCCCATGCCGCCCATGTCGGCTGCGAAGTTGTAGACCAGATCGGTATTCACGACAGCCTGTTCGCAGGCCTGTTTATCCTGAAGATCCAGCACAAGGTTCTCCGCATGGGGAAAACGTTGATGCCATTCGCTCACTGGTTTTGAATCGACGGCGCGTAATGAGCTAACTCCTTTTTCGAAGAGAGATGCCGAGAGGTGGCCACCGATAAACCCGCCAGCGCCGCAGACAACTACGTTTTTTTTTGTCAGATTCAAGCGTTGAAGGCTTTCAATGCCGCGTAAAATGCTACGACCATAACCAAGAAAAGCCCGAGGCCCAAGGCTTTGCGCTGACGGTTTTTTGCGGTCGCGGCGTCATCGCCCGTTCTGCGTCGTCTGCGGCGGAGCTTCATTGCCACGTCCTCCCCCGGACTAAGCGGGCGGTGAAAGATCGAACGGCACTCGCGGCACCGAAGTCGCTGCAGTCCTTGCCATCGATAGACGAATTCCCAGAGCGGCGCATTGAATGAAACCCTTATGTTATCGCTTTCACAAACTGGACAGGCAAGCACTAAAAAGAACCTTTCGAAAAAGATAAGCTCTTATTTCTTTTCGTGCGTAGCGTCCTCTTCCTTCAGTGATACAGTGCGGAGTCGCACCGTGCCGGTTGCCCGCGTACTCCCCAGCGGCCTTGTATATGCCAACATCAGAATGCCGCAATCGGTCGCGGCATTTGCTTTAAACGTCCACTTACCCGATGAAGACGCGAGTACATCGCCACTTCTCAAATCCTGTGAGGCACCTCCTCCCACCGAATAAAGATGCCAGCTAAGGCCGCTTGGCGAAGCCATTCCCTCACTCTCGGTACTCCAATCTAGGCGATAATTTCCGCCCGGTCGAAGAGGAACGAACTGCCGGAGTAGCGGCGTGTGGTCCGGTTGATCGCCGTTAAATGAGATCCGCACCAAACTGTGCTCGGAATCCTGGTCAACAGCGGAGCCGTTCACATTTACAACAGCCCAGTCAAATCCTTTGCCGAAAACCGGCTTTCGAAAGTCGCCGTTAGTAAGCGGACTCGCGTTGGTAGGAGCAGCATAAGGCAGCCAATGGGTGCCGCATAAAATATTCCAGACTTGAAATGCCGCGTCGAAGTGGCCGGCTAAAATCAGCCGATCTTCCATGGGGCCGATGACATCGTCCCGCCCATAAGCGCTCGCCCTTTCCGCATCCACATTCGTGGTGAGTCGCTTCACGATCGACGGAATGGCGTCAAATTGACTCTCTTTCTGAAGATAAAGAACGTATTGAAGCAGGATGCCGGGGCGGTCTGGAATTACCTCCGAAAGTCGTTCCTGATTCTGAGTGACGAGCCACATCTGTGCAAAAACCGGAGCGGCCGGATAAGGAGTGATTTCCAAAGTTGCGCGCGCCCAATGAAAGAATTCGTTTAGCCTTTGTTGACGGAAGTAAAAGTTAGTCAGCGCCCATCTGGGCCGGAACATTTTGTCCACTTCGGCCGCGCGCAAATAATATCGTTCAGCCGCGCGCGCATCTCCGTTTTGCAGTTCCGCTGTAAGTGCCAATTGAATCCAGGAATCCACATCAAAGGGGTTTAAGGCCACTGCCTGACTTAAGAGTTCTTCTTTTCTCGCTGGTTGCCAAGTCGCGAGTCTGGCAACATATGCTCCGTCAAAGGGCACCAACGCGAGCGCCGCGGGAATCGATGTGGCCGTGTCCTGTTGATAAAAAATTGCTGCTCGTGCAAAGACGAGGCATTGGTAAGCACCGAGTATCAGACAGGCCCCAATTACCACGCGCGCGGCAACAACAACAGAGCGTGTCACGTGTTCGCCGTCTCGATCTATTTTGGGCTGGCCGCTAGGAGAACCGCTGCTTGCGCTTCGCATGACAGGCCCTCACCTACCGGTCCGACTCGCTCGCCTGTCTTGAATTTGACGCTGACGCAATCGAGCGGGAGTCCAACCGCGCAGGAAAGATTTTCACGAATAGCGCCGCGGAATTCCTTCAGTTTCGGCCGCTCCAGCAAAATTGTCGAATCGACATTGGCCAGCGCATAGCCGCGCTGTGCCGCCAATTTTAAAGCATGCTTTAGAAATTGAATGCTGCCAGCGTCCTTCCATTCGGGGTCCGTATCCGGAAAGTGCATTCCGATATCGCCCAAGGCAAGCGCCCCCAGAACAGCATCAGTTACGGCATGAAAGAGCACGTCTGCATCGGAGTGACCGCTGAGGCCGATTTCACTTGGTATCTGAATGCCGCCAAGAATTAGCGGACGTCCAGGAACTAAACGATGCGTGTCCCATCCCTGGCCGATGCGAACCGGTGGCATGGAGGAGCCGGCCATGCTTTAGGCGACTCCGATGGTGGAGTTCTCAAGCGCGAGATAAAGCCGCGCCAGTTCCATATCGCTGGGCTTTGTGATTTTGATATTCCGATCGGTACCCAACACAACCGAGACCTCTACCTGTTCCAGCCTCTCAACAAGGGAAGACTCATCGGTACCCAGGAAAAGATCTTCGCGAGCTTTCTCAAATGCGCGCCTCAAAAGATCGAGCCGGAACACCTGCGGAGTCTGAGTCAGGATGAGCCGTTCGCGCGGCAGCGTGGCTCGCACTTTATTGCGATGCACCTGCTTCACCGTGTCTACTGGAACGATGCCGACTATCGCCGCACCCGTCTCGGCGGCTTCCCGAATCACTTTGTCGATGACATCCCGTTCCACAAACGGCCGCACCGCGTCATGAACGGCGACAAGTTCGATATCGGCGGAGACATGGCCCAATGCGTTCTCTACGGATTGCTGGCGCGTCTCGCCGCCAATCGCAGTGCGCACGTCCTGCATCGGCAATTCTTTTCTAAACAGTTCATTTGCCCACGCCTCATCGTCCTCTCGTAGCGCAACGATGATCTCACTTACTAAGGAAGAACTGGCAAACTTGCGAATGGTATGGATCAGGATGGGCGAGTTGTTTAGCAGCATAAACTGTTTTCTGCTGATGCCCGCCTTTTCCGGCGAACTTCGCCCCATGCGCGTGCCTAATCCGGCCGCTGGAATGATAAGGGAAACTTTCATCTAATTGGCGTTGGGTAGACAGGACGTAAAAATGCCCAACTGTCCTCGAACCTACATCATAGAGGAAGTAACCCTGGGCGAATGAATAGGCGGCCTTTGGCTACAATAAGAAGACGGTTTTTGTCCGCCCACCTCACTGTCTGCTGGAGTGAACCGCTCACGATAAAGAGTTAATGATAGATCTATTTCGGGATACTTTTCGGTATCGGGAGCTCATCTGGGAGCTGGCCCTGAAAGAGTTGAAAATCCGGTACAAGCGCTCTTTTTTAGGCTTTCTTTGGGCGTTGCTCAATCCGCTGCTTCAGATGATTGTGTTGGCGCTCGTATTCTCCACCGTAATGCGAATCCCAATACCGCACTATGCGGTATTTCTGATCAGCGTTTTATTGCCCTGGACGTTTTTTGCGCAATCGCTGTCCTATGCGGCAGATTCTATTGTGGGCAATGCGGATCTAATCAAGAAAGTTCGAGTACCGAAGGTAGTGTTCCCGGTTGCGGCCTTGACCTCGAACATGATCAATTTCCTGCTGTCGTTGATTTCGCTGGTTCTGATCGTGCTGGTATTGAGGCATCCGTTTTACTGGACTTGGTTTTACTTGCCCATACCACTTTTGGCCTTGACCCTGTTCACGCTAGGTGCGACGTTCTTTTTCGCGGCTCTGAATGTTTACTATCGCGACGTGACTCACATCCTTCAGATCCTTCTGCAGATCTGGTTTTATGTAACGCCTATCATCTATCCCATCGAGATATTCGGCAAATATCAGTGGTTGTTAAAACTGAATCCGGTCATCTTCGCGCTGAACGGCTTCCGGATGGGAGTGTATGCTGGTCACCTGCCGAGCGGGCAATCTGTGCTCGCGTCGTTCGTTTGCGGCTTAGTGGCCCTGGTAGTCGGATATGCGCTTTTCCGGAAAAACCAGGACCAGTTCGTTTATTACGTGTAACGGAATGCAGACTAATTCCATTGCCATCAACGTCGAAAACGTAACCCAGCGATTCCGCGTTTTTAAGGAGCGGCCCGACAGCATACGTGCGCTGTTCGCTAAATTCTTCCGGCACGAAATCCAGGTACAGGATTTTGACGCGGTAAAGGATGTCTCTTTCCATGTCGGACAAGGCGAAATGGTGGGCATCGTGGGAAGGAATGGATCAGGCAAGAGCACCCTGCTCAAGATGGTGGCAGGGGTCTATCAGCCGACAACGGGCCGCGTAACCGTCAACGGCACCATTGCACCGATGATTGAATTGGGTGCCGGTTTTCATATGGAATTAACGGGCCGCGAGAATATCCTGGTGAATGGTCTTCTGCTCGGCTATTCCAAGCGTGAAATGCGGGAGCGCGAACAGACCATAATTGACTTCGCGGAGATCGGCGACTTCATCAATGCGCCGGTAAAACAGTACTCGTCGGGCATGTACATGCGCCTGGCCTTTGCCGTTGCCATCGAAGTGGATCCCGACATTTTGCTTGTGGATGAGATTTTGTCCGTTGGCGACATGGCATTTCAGGAAAAATGTTTTGAACGTTTACGCCGCTTTCGCGCCGCAAAAAAGACCATCCTTTTCGTGACGCACAATCCCTCCGATATCGAAGAGTATTGCGACCGCGCGATTCTCTTAGATCATGGCCACCTTCTGCTGGACGGCAAGCCGCATGAGGTGATCGAAACCTACAAAGCCATTAGCGGTGCGGTTGGACATCCACACGAAGCGCTGGAACCGGCAATTACCTCTTAAAGCGCAGTTCTGCAACCTGTAGAATTTCGGGTTTTATCGCAGCTAAATCCAAAATAGTCCTGTTTTTCTAGTACCATTGACATTTATCGCCTACGTGATATTCTACTCGGGCTAGGGCGAACAGAGTAGGGGAGGAGAACTCTAACAATGTCACGTAAATTCATCATCGGATTGGCATCCGTGTTCATGGCTGCGGCTTTCACCAGCCAAGCAGCAGTAATTGATCTAACTTTTGAAGGTATTGCGCCATATCCCAACGGAAATAATGTACAAATTCTGAATTATTACAACGGTGGCATGAGCAGCGCAGGTACGACTGGACCGAATTTCGGAATTTCTTTCCCTTCGAACGCTCTGCTTATTTGCCTAAATACGCTTACCACCAGTTGCTCAAACACTTCGCGCGGAGGTCAAGGCGATCCGGCCTCGCAAATGGGCAGTTTATTCTTCTTGGCTGGTTCCAGCACGTTCCTAGATGATCCCGCCGGTTTTACGACCGGTTTCTCGTTTAATTACACTGCAATTAACCAAGGCGGCTCGATTAGCGTCTGGAGCGGCGTGGATGGTACCGGTACTTTGCTCGCTACATTAAATCTGCCTACCACGGCGAGCAGTTGTCCCGCGGGTTACGACGCACAATTCTGCCCGTTTGTTCCCATTGGCGTCACGTTCTCTGGAACCGCGGAATCGATCAATTTCGGCGGCACGGCAAACCAAATCGTATTTGATGACGTCACGTTCGGCAGCGCCACTCC
>DASREJ010000008.1:0-10729 GCA_035652115.1 Bryobacteraceae bacterium | reverse complement strand
AAGGCGGCACTGACACTCGACGGCAAGATCGCCGCGCCGCAAGACAATGTTGGTTGGATCACCAGCGATATCGCGCGCGCCGACGTGCAACAGGTCAGGCACTACTCAGATGCGATTCTGACCGGTATCGGAACGGTGATGGAAGACGATTGCCTGTTGACGGACCGTTCCGGTCGAGAGCGCAGCCGTCCGCTGTTGCGCATTGTGCTGGATTCACAGCTTCGCATACCGTTGACGTCCAAGATGGCGAAAACTGCAAAAGGCGACGTGCTGGTGGTGGGCACTTCAGCGGCGCCGCAACAGAGGAAAGAGGCACTGGAGGCAGCCGGCATTCAGGTGCTGGTTGCCGATGGAACCGGCGGCCGCACGGACCCGCGCCAGGTGCTGCAGTACCTGGCGCAGCAGAAATACCTTTCGTTGGTAGTAGAGGCCGGCAGCAAGATCAACTGGACTATGCTCGACTCGAACCTTGCCGATAAAGTGTTGTTTTATTACGCACCCAAAATTTTGGGGGGGCTGAAAAGCCTGCCCGTCGCTGGTGGCCAGGGACGCATGCGCCGCGCCGATGCAATTCTGCTGGACCGGTTGAGCGTTCATCCTGTGTCCACAAATGAATTTGCCGTCGAGGCGTACGTGGTGAAGCAATAGATGTTCACGGGGATAGTGGAAGAACTCGGCGTGGTGCGAGAAGTGGAGCATCGCGCGACGGGAGCAAAGCTGAGGATTAGCTGTTCACGCGTTCTTTCGGAAGCGACGCCGGGTGCGAGCATCGCTGTGAATGGCGCATGCGTCACGGCGGTTGAGCTAGGCGAAGAGCATTTCACGGCCGATCTGGCGCCTGAGACTTTAAAGAGAACGAATCTCGGCAACCTGCGAAACGGATCTTTAGTAAACCTGGAGCGGCCTTTACGCGCAAACAGCCGGTTGGATGGTCACTTCGTTTTAGGACATGTAGATGCAACCGCTGAGATCATCTCGCTAGATGGTCTGGGTGAGGACAATTGGTGGTTACGAGTCCAGGTTCCAGAAGCGCTCACGCGTTATATCGTCGAGAAAGGCTCTGTTGCCGTAGATGGCATCAGCCTGACGGTGGCCGAAATCGAAGGCCACCAAGTGAGTTTCACAATAATTCCGCACACGTACGAACACACGACGTTGCGAGGATACGGAGTTGGCGCGCTCGTTAACGTGGAGGTCGACATTTTGGCGAAACACCTGGAAAAGCTAATCGCGTCCCGCGGGTGAGTGTTTGATGGCAAATCAATGCTAGTCTGAGCACGTGCGCTTTTTCTTGATTTGTATTACGGGCGTTGCACTCGCCCAAACACCGAGCCCGACATCGCAGGCAGCGAAGCCGAGGATCGCAACTAAGAGTTCTACCGCTACTACCAGAACTTCGACTGCTGCAAAGGCCACTGTGAAGCCTGCTGCGGCTCAGGCGCCGATGACGGACGAGCAAAAGACGATTTATGCACTCGGGCTTTCTATGTATCGTTCGATCGGACAGTTCGACTTGTCTCCTCAGGAAGTTGCCATTGTGCAGCGTGCATTTTCAGATGCGGCGGCGGGAAAACCGGAAATCGATTTGAGTGAGTGGGGACCGAAAATCCAACCGTTCGCACAAGCGCGCGCCGCCCGAATCTCCGAACGTCAAAAGGCCGATTCCGCAGCATATCTCGCTAAAGCGTCGGCCGAACCTGGAGCGATCAAGACCGAATCGGGATTGGTGTATCGTGACCTCCGGCCGGGAACGGGTGCCTCACCGAAGGCAACAGATACGGTGAAAGTGAACTATCGCGGCACTCTTGTGGACGGGACTGAGTTCGATAGTTCTTATAAGCGAAACCAACCCATGCAATTTGCGCTGAACGGCGTGATTCCTTGCTGGACGGAGGGAGTTCAGCGGATGAAGGTGGGTGGAAAGGCGGAGTTGGTTTGTCCCTCCGATCTTGCTTACGGAGAGCGTGGGCGTCCAGGCATTCCAGGAGGAGCGGCCCTGATTTTTGAAATCGAGCTGCTGGACATTCCGGGAGCCGTACCACCGGCGCCTCCAAGGTAAAATGCCTGTCTATTGCGCCTAATGGCGGAAGAATCTACTGCTTCAACTCTTCGCGAATTTCGGCAGCAGCTTTGCGAGCCTCCGCAAGCGCGCCAATCGGAAAGCTGATTGCGCCTACCTTGGGATGACCGCCGCCGCCATAACGTTCGCAAATGGACGCAAGGTTGTGCTGCAAAGGCTCACGTACCCAAGGATTGGAGCCCACCGAAACTTTGGTCCGGAAAGTGGAGGTCGAAACAGAGACCGTGTATGCGGAATCCGGAAACAAGTAATACGGAATGAACTTGTTGTAGCCTTCGATGCCGTAATCCACAAGATCGAAATAGATCACGCCGCGATCACAAGAGCCGGCCTCGCGGATAACGTCGATGTTGCGCAAATGTATTTGATGAAGGCGATTGTATTCGGCCAGAACTTCCGGGTCGCAGATGATTTGCTGTAGGCAATCGCGCTGCATAAGGTGAATGATCTTCTGCACGAGACGTGGTCCATGGCTGCCTTCGATCACCAAGGTTAGCTTCATGGCTGGAGCGTTCATCTCGACGGCTGCTTCCGCGCTTTTATAGAGCGCTCCGTCTACGATGTCTGCCCAAGTCACAAGTTCTTCGAGATCAGGCGCCTCGAAGCCATAATCGCGCTTGACTACATTGGCGATAAATTTAGTACAGGAACGATAGCTCGGGTCAAGCAGCTTTCGGCCGGACGTGTCGTGACGGAAGTGTTCGGCGTCTTCAGGACTCAAGAACGCGCTCTGGTGGTGGTCGAACCACCAGGTCAGATTGGGATGCGTGGCGTACTTGAAGTCGACAATGGCGTTTACGTCGCCGTCGAAAAGGCTATCTTCAAACAATTGGTCCGCGCGATGAGCCAAGCCTGTGTAATGAAATTCGGCGTCCGGATAAAATTTGGCTTGTAAAAATCGCGTGACAAATGCCGCTGAGGCCGCCCCATCAAAGCAGTGGTCATGATAGAGGACTCGCACCTTCATCTATAAACGTTTGTTCTCCGAAAACCTTTTAGATTGCCTGACGTTGCTAGGAAATGCAAGCAATAAGCGATAATTATTTAGTAAGCCGCAAGTTTACGAGCCCAAGTGGCCACCGCGGGGCTCCGCGTTCGTCTGCCTTCGCACGCCACGTTTGCGGGCCGTGGGCGGACGACGTATCGTTGAATTTACCCCTTTCAAGATGCTTAAAACTAAAGAAGAACGCCAGACGGACCTAAATCCACAGGAAACCTCCGAGTGGATTGAGGCCCTGGACCAGGTACTAGATGAAGCGGGACCCGCCCGCGTCTCTTACCTGATCGACAAACTGCTTGAGCGGGCCGCCGCGGCGGGTGTCTCGAACGCCGGAACGCTGAATACGCCATATGTGAACACGATTCCAGCACATGAAGAAGTGCCCTATCCGGGAGACCGGGGATTAGAGCGCACCATTAAGAGCCTGATCCGCTGGAATGCGGCCGCAATGGTAGTTCATGCGAACAAATACGACCCCAATATCGGCGGCCATATCTCGACCTACGCATCGCTGGCAACCGTCAGCGAGGTTGGGTTTAATCACTTCTTCCGGGCCAGCATCGACGGTCAACCGGGAGATCTGGTCTACTATCAGGGCCACGCTTCGCCAGGCGTCTATGCGCGCGCATTTCTGGAAGGACGGCTGTCAGAAGCTCATTTGATGAACTTCCGGCATGAGCTACGCGATAAGCCCGGACTTTCGTCTTACCCGCATCCGTGGTTGATGCCAGATTTTTGGCAGTTCCCGACGGTTTCGATGGGCATCGGACCGATCAACTCGATATACAACGCGCGTTTCCTGCGGTATCTGGAGAACCGCGAAATCATTCCCAAAACGGACCGGAAGGTCATTGCTTTTTGCGGTGACGGCGAGATGGATGAGCCCGAATCGACCGGGGCTCTGCATATTGCTTCACGGGAGAAGCTCGACAATCTGATTTTTGTCGTCAATTGCAATTTGCAACGGCTGGACGGACCGGTGCGGGGCAACAGCAGCGTCATTCAGGAACTGGAGCGCATTTATCGCGGAGCCGGCTGGAACGTTATCAAAGTAATTTGGGGCAGCGATTGGGACGATCTGTTTGCGCGAGATCAGACGGGCCTGTTGCTAAAGCGCATGGAAGAATGCGTGGACGGCGAGTACCAGAACTTTAAGGCTCGCGGCGGCGCGTATACTCGCAAAGAATTTTTCGGCAAGTATCCCGAACTACTGAAACTAGTAGAAGACAAATCGGATGAGCAGATAGCACGGCTACGGCGCGGCGGTCACGATCCGGTAAAGGTCTATAACGGTTTCAAACGGGCTTTCGAGCACAAGGGTCAGCCCACTGTGCTGCTGTTCAAAACCGTCAAGGGCTACGGCTTGGGCGAGGCCGGCGAAGGCAAGAACGTCACGCATCAACAGAAGAAGCTGAACGAAGAGGAATTGTTCTATCTTGCTAACCGGTTCGATCTGAATCTTTCGAAAGAAGCGATCCATGCAATTTCGTTTGTGCGTCCGCCGGAAGATAGCGCGGAGATCAGATACCTAAAAGAGCGCAGAGAGGCTCTGGGCGGCTACTTACCCAAACGCGCTCCCAAGAAGATTGAGCTTAAGGCGCCGCCGCTGGATGCATTCCATGAGTCCCTAGGCGGATCGCGTGGACGCGAAGCCTCAACCACGAGTGCGTTCGTTTCCGTGCTGAAGTCTCTGCTGAAGGTTCCCGAGATCGGTAAATACGTCGTGCCGATCATTCCGGACGAAGCTCGTACGTTCGGTATGGAATCGATGTTCCGCGAACGAGGTATCTATGCGGCGGGCGGGCAGCTTTATAAGCCGGTCGATAGTGACGTCCTGATGTACTACAAGGAAGCGCAGAACGGCCAGATTTTGGAAGAAGGCATTACCGAAGCAGGCGCAATGGCTTCATTTACGGCAGCCGGTACCGCCTACGCCAACGTAGGCATACCGACCATTCCATTCTTTATTTACTATTCGATGTTCGGATTTCAGAGAGTCGGCGACCTGATCTGGGCGTTCGGCGATTCGCGGGGCAAAGGTTTTCTAGTAGGAGGTACTGCCGGAAGAACGACGCTTTTAGGAGAAGGACTGCAACACGACGATGGACACAGTCAGGTGCTATCGAGCGTGGTGCCGACTTGCAAAAGCTACGACCCGGCCTACGCCTATGAAATCGCCGTTATCGTGCAAGACGGCATCCGCCGGATGTATGAAAATAGCGAAGACCATTTTTATTACCTAACCGTCTGCAACGAAAACTACGTGCAGCCTCCCATGCCGGAAGGCGAGCGTATTCGAGAAGGCATCCTAAAAGGGCTGTATCCATTCAAGCGCTCCGAACGCGGGCCCGCCCAAGTAACTCTATTCGGCAGTGGGCCGATTTTCAACGAGGCTTTGAAGGCACAAACAATTCTTTCGGAAAAATACGGAATTGGAGCAGATGTTTGGAGCGTGACCAGTTATACGGAGCTACGCCGCGATGCTCTTATCACCGAGCGGTGGAACAGACTGCATCCCAACGAGCCGGCGCGCAAGCCATACCTGCTGCAGGCACTCGGAGAAGTTGATATGCCGATCATTGCGGCAACCGATTACATGAAAATCGTAGCCGACCAGGTATCGCCTTGGCTTCCCGGCAGGCTCACAGCACTCGGAACCGACGGATTTGGGCGCAGCGAAAACCGCGAGCACTTGCGAAAGTTTTTTGAAGTGGATGCGGCCAGCATTACGGCAGCCGCTCTTTCGCGACTTGCGGCGTGGCACCGCTTCGATGCGCAAAAAGCAGTACAGGCTATCGGCGAACTAGGTATAAATCCCGAAACTATCGATCCTTCGATTGCCTAAATTCAGCAACTTAAGGCAACTTAGTGTCTAATCGCTAGCTACTTATTGAAACCGGATACATATTGACGTGCATCCGATTGTTTGTGAGTGCGGATGTTAGTGCTTTCAGGGGCACTGACGAACTTTATAACTACGGGTCCGCACCGCTATCAGTAACTAGTGAGGAGTGAGATGTCTAAGTTGTTACAAAGTATATTTCCCTTGTCTATTGCTTTGTTCATGGGCGCAACATTCGCTAATGCGCAGGCAAGCATCGACGTTTTTGCCGGTGTAGGAACTGCAATGGACAGTTCCAGTGGTCAGCAAATTGACACGTTCAGTACCGGCAATCCATTTACGACGCCCAGTTTGGCCGGAGCTTTTGGAAAGTTCGGCGCTGACGTTATGTTCAAACCGTGGCTAGGTGTAGGAGCGGAAACCGATTTCCGTTTTTCGCAAGGCGCATATGCCGGTCTCGGTTATCGGCCTTTGTTCTACGATTTCAATGTAATCTGGATGCCGACAGCGCATCGATTTAAACGAGTCGTCCCAGAGTTGCAAGCCGGTATCGGGGGCAGTAAGGTTTCATTCTACGCGAATCAATCCTATTGCGATGCCTTCGCTGGATGCTCAAGCAGCAACTATCTAGTGGAAAGCTCCAACCATTTCCAGACCCACCTCGAAGCTGGTGTGCGCTTCTATGCGACACAGCATCTATTCATTCGGCCACAGGTGGACGCGCACTATATCAATAACTTCTTCCAATTTGGAAGCAATTGGGTTCCTGAATACGGCGCCTCGTTGGGCTGGACGTTCGGAGAGCACTAAAAAGCCCTATATAAATATGTAGAGCTTGCCTCGGGGCTGCGGCTCCGAGGCTTTTTGTTTGAGTGATGGCGAAGGTGGCTCCGCGCCGACACGTGGGACAATCGAGTGCAAGACGCAATACATGGCACTCGCACGGCCGTTGCGCATTGTTATTCCCGGAGGGACTGGACAGGTTGGCAATATCCTGGCCCGGCATTTTCACGAGCAGGGGCATTCAGTCACAGTAATTGCCCGGCATCCAGTAGAAACGGAATGGCCCGTCGTGGCCTGGACCGGTCACGATTTGGGGCCATGGACTGCGGCAATGGAAGGCGCGGATGTGGTGGTCAACCTTGCCGGCCGCAGCGTAAACTGCCGGTACAACTCGACGAACCGGCGGGAAATCAAGAACTCGCGTATTTTCACAACGGCATTGGTTGGCCAAGCTATCGCCCAAGCCAAGATCCCGCCGCGCCTTTGGCTTAATGCCAGCACAGCAACTATTTACCGGCACGCGCTGGATCGGCCCATGGATGAGGCTACTGGCGAGATCGGCGGTAATGAGCCCGGCGCGCCAGAGAAATGGGCCTTTAGCATTGACGTCGCGACGAGTTGGGAACGTACGTTCTTTGCGGCAGAGACGCCACGGACGCGCAAAATCGCCTTGCGTAGCGCGATGACCATGAGTCCCGATCCCGGCGGTGTCTTTGATCATCTACTGCGGCTTGTGCGCTGGGGCCTCGGTGGGAGATCCGGCCCGGGAAGTCAATATATTTCCTGGATTCATGACGTCGACTTCATCAGAGCAATTGAATTTCTTATCAGACGTGAAGACTTTCAGGGGGTCGTGAATGTGGCATCGCCGCAACCTGTGACGAATCGCGACTTCATGTGCTGTTTGCGGAGAGCATACTGCACGAGCTACGTAGGATTACCAGCACCTACCTGGGCGCTGAATATTGGCGCTCTCTTCATGCGCACGGAAACGGAGTTGATTTTGAAGAGCCGACGAGTGATACCGAAGCGGCTTCAAGACGCGGGCTTCGAGTTTCACTTTCCCAATTGGCGCGGTGCTTGCCAGGACTTGATTAATCGCTGGCGAGAAGTCACCGGAGAAGAAGACAGGCCCTGCAAGTAATCAGGCCAATTTACGGACTTATTAGCGCGTTATATAGAATCGTTATCGGGAGATACAACTGACCAATGGCGAGCGCAGGGGCGGGTCTTGAAGGAGTTATCGCAACTTCATCGAAGATCTGCTACATCGACGGCAACCAAGGAGTGTTGAGCTATTACGGCTACAACATTCAAACTTTGGCTGAAAATGCGACGTTTGAAGAGGTTATTTACCTTTTATGGAACGGACGGCTGCCGAAAAAAGAAGAACTTGGGCAATTGAAATCCTCGCTTGTAGCAGAACGTGAACTGCCGAAGGAGATCGAAACGTTTTTAAAGAGTGCGCCGAAGAACGCCATGCCTATGGACGTTTTGCGAACTGCGGTGTCCATGTTGAGTCTTTACGATCCCGCGGAACGAGATAATTCGATTGGCGCCAGCGAAAAAAAAGCAATCAAGTTGATGGCGAGAGTGTCGACCATCGTCACCAGCTATGACAATTTGCGCAATGGCAGACAGCTCATTTCAGGCGATCCCAAGATTGGTTACGCGGCCAACTTTTTGTACACGTTGACCGGTAAAAAGCCCGACGACGTGATGGAGCGCGTGTTCGACGTGGCGCTGATTCTGCACGCGGATCACGAATTGAATGCATCAACTTTCGCAGCGCGCGTTACAGCGGCCACGCTGTCCGATATCTATTCGGCGGCGACTTCGGCGATTGGGGCGCTGAAAGGTCCTTTGCACGGCGGCGCCAACGAAGACGTGATTCGTATGCTGTTGGCTACGAAATCGCCCGAGGAGGCGGTTCAGAAGATAAAGGATGATCTGAACAACAAAAAGAAAATTTCTGGGTTCGGTCACCGGGTTTATCGAACATTGGATCCACGCGCCATTCATCTGAAAAAAATGAGTGAAGAGTTGGGCAAGCGTACCGGACATACCGAACTATATGAAAAGTCTTCGCGGGTGGAGCAGACCATCAAGGAACTGAAGGGGCTGAACGCAAACGTCGATTTCTACTCCGCGTCCACTTACTATTCGCTCGGCATACCAGTAGATTTATTTACGCCCATCTTCGCCGTCAGCCGCATGTCCGGATGGACCGCTCACATCCTGGAACAGTACAGAAATAACCGTCTCATTCGTCCCCGGGCCGACTACACGGGCGCTCCCGACGGGCAGCCTTGGGTTCCGCTGGACCAAAGGTCTTAGACGGACGGCAACTCTAAGAATGTACGATCTACAGTTTTTCCGCGCCAACCTGGACGCCATTCGGGAGCGGCTGGGCGATCGCGGATACACGCTAGATGCGCAGACCTTTCGCGACTTGGATGCACGTCGCCGGCAGTGTGTCACGGAGAGCGAGAAGCTTAAGGCCGAGCGCAACCAAGCAACAGCAGAAATTGGCAAGTTGCGCAAGCAAGGCATAGATACGGCAGAACGGCAGCAGCAGGTGCGCGCAATAGGAGACCAAGTCTCTGCCCTAGACGGACAAGTCGAGCAGCTTGACACCGAATTTCGCGATTTTCTGGCGCGCGTTCCCAATTTGCCCCATGAGAGCGTTCCCGTTGGTAAGGACGAACACGCCAACCAAGAAGTACACCGCTGGGGCAAGCCACGTGAGTTCTCGTTCACTCCGAAAGCGCACTGGGATCTTGGTTCGGAACTGGGCATTCTAGATTTGGAGCGAGCCGCGAAAGTTGCCGGGGCGCGCTTTGCCGTCTATTGGGGAGCCGGCGCGCGGCTGGAACGCGGATTGATTAACTTCATGCTCGATGTCCACACACGTGAGCATGGATACCAGGAAGTGTTGCCGCCGTTTTTGGTCAACTCGGACAGCCTCTATGGAACAGGCAATTTGCCCAAGTTTGCAGATGATCTGTTCAAGTGCGAAAAATACGATCTTTGGCTTGCGCCGACAGCGGAGGTACCGGTTACCAACTTGTTCCGCGATGAAACTCTAAATGGGGATTCGCTGCCGATCTCGCTCTGTGCCTACACCCCTTGCTTTCGCAGCGAGGCCGGATCTTACGGACGTGATGTACGCGGCATTATTCGACAGCATCAATTTCAGAAAGTAGAGCTTGTTAAGTTCACGCGGCCGGAGCAGAGTTACGAAGAGCATGAGAAGCTCACCAGAAACGCGGAAATCATTTTGGAGAAGCTGGAACTTCCCTACCGACGTGTTGCTCTTAGTACCGGCGACTTGGGATTTAGTTCAGCGAAGACCTATGATCTTGAAGTCTGGCTGCCTGGGCAGAACGGCTACAAAGAGATTTCCTCGTGCTCAAATTTCGAAGCGTTTCAGGCACGGCGGACACAGATTCGTTATCGAACCGGAAAGAGTAAGCCCGATTTCGTGCATACGTTGAACGGGAGCGCATTGGCGGTCGGTCGCACTTGGGTGGCGATTCTTGAGAATTATCAGGAGAGCGATGGAAGCGTGCGAATTCCCGCTGTGCTCCAACCGTATGTAGGCGTTGAATTCATCGAGCCCGGCGGTTTCAGGCAAATCTAGCTCGATATTTTGCCGAGTCACAACTCACATTATTTTTGCTGATTTTTCGCTAAAGCCTAAGCGTTCAATGTTTTAGGCGGTGCGTCTAGCCACCTTCCGGTTGCAAAAGGCGTTGACCGCGACCTCGCGAATGGTTCACTGAAGTCGCCGACATAAACCCCTTTCACACGTGAGGCGACATGGTGCGACACACTCTCCAACAAATTTTGCAGCCCAAGCAGAAAATTACCAGCTACATACTCATTTCCATCCTTTCAGCGATTTGTGCATTCGCGCGAACCAGCACTCTTTCGCAGATTCAGGATACTGTGATGACGCCATCCGGTACGCCGTTCAACGGAATGGTGGTGATCACTTGGACGGGGACCACGAGCACTTCAG
>DASREJ010000007.1:0-16528 GCA_035652115.1 Bryobacteraceae bacterium | reverse complement strand
CCGCGTGTGTTAGCCACGTATCCGGAAGATCTTTCAAAAAAGGCCGAAAAGTCGCTGCTCCGGTTGGGCGTGCGCATCCGTTGCGGCATGATGGTCACCTGCATCGATCAGAGCGGTGTCACGCTGAAGAACCAAGCCGGCAAACAGGAGCACCTCGCCTCGCATACCGTGATCTGGGCCGCGGGCGTCGCAGCATCGACTTTTGCGGTCACGTTGGCAAAGCGCACGTCCGCACCCACGGATCGCGGACGTATAAAGGTGAATCCCGATCTCACCGTCCCGAATTATCCGGACATCTTTGTAGTCGGCGACCTTGCGTTCAGCCTGGATGAGCACGGCAAGCCACTTCCCGGGGTCGCGCAAGTGGCGATACAAAGCGGGGCTTATGCGGCGAGAGCGATAGTCAAGCGAGTGCGCGGCGAAACCGTTACGAAGTCATTTCACTACTTCAACAAGGGCGATTTGGCGGTCATTGGCCGCGGCAAAGCGGTAGCTAATATCTTTGGGTTCCATCTCGCTGGCTTGCCCGCTTGGTTAGTGTGGGTTTTCATACACCTGCTGTATATTGTCGAGTTTCAAAGCAGGTTGCTCGTGCTCCTACAGTGGGGATTTCTGTACCTGACCTTCAATCGCGGCGCCCTCTTGATCACTGGCAAGGCGGCCGAACAATCCGTTTCCGGCGAAACCCAGGTGGAAACGGCCGCCCGGTCTTCATAGTTTTCAACTGTTAGTCAGTGTTAACTTAAGGAGATCCAATCCATGGAGTTGCTGATCTCCGGACCGCAGGGCCTGTCCAGGACCTTCGAATTGAAAAAGGAGAACGTGTCTCTCGGCCGGTCGGCGGATAACGACCTTGCTTATCCGGACGACCCGTGGCTGTCCCGCTTTCATCTGTGTTTTGAACGCCAAAGTGGGGCTTGGACCGTCAGGGACTGCGCCAGCCGTAACGGCACAGTGGTAAATTCCGTCACGCTAACCGCCGCCCATCCGGTCAAGGCGGGCGACCGCATCTATGCCGGGCACCTCACGATCGAGATCAAAGACAAGGAAAGCGACAGCAAACAAAACGTAATCTCGTTTGTTCCCCAAGAAGAGGAAAAGAGCACACGCGAAGCGACCATCGTTACCAGCCTCGATAGAGTTCTGGACAAAGCGGCCCAGCCGTATCTGCCATCGGATTCCTCGCTTAACAATGCCCGTTTTGTGAAGGCGCTGATTCGCGCGGGCCAGGAACTCGCCGGACATTCGCCGCTGCCGGAACTGTTCCCGGCGATTTTGAAACTTGCACTATCGGCTACCGGTGCAAAACGCGGTGTCATTTTGACTATTGAAGATGGTGGCGAACTTCTTGTCCGCGCCAGCGAGGGCGAAGGTTTCTCGCTCAGCACGGCCGTTCGCGATCGCGTGATTCGCGAAAAGTGCTCGCTCGTCATTAGCGACGCCCAGTTGGACGAGGCATTCCGTCAGCAGAAAAGTATCGTGATGCAGCGCGTTCGCAGCATGATGGCCGTACCGCTGCAAACAGGCGACCGCGTCATTGGCATCATTTACGTAGACAACGGAACGCTGATCCGTCCTTTTTCGCAAGAAGATTTGGATTTGCTGACCGTCATGTCAAACGTTGCGGCCATCCGGATTGAGCACGCGCGTCTTGCGGCTATAGAACAAGCGGACAAATTGCTGGAAATGGAGCTTGCCCAGGCAAGCGAAATTCAGCGCGGCCTGCTTCCTACCGAAGCTCCCGATTGCGACGGCTACGAACTGGCCGGCTTCAATATTCCCTGCCGAACCATCGGCGGCGACTACTTCGACTTTCTGCTCTACAAAGACGGACGACTTGCCCTGGTTGTCGGTGATGTCGCGGGCAAAGGATTACCGGCAGCGTTGATGATGTCGAGCCTTCAGGCCCGCGTTCACATGCTGCGGGAAGCCGGTCCCGATCCCTCCACCGCGGTCACGGTACTGAACCGTAACTTAGCGGAACGCGGCGTTTTAGGCCGGTTTATCACGCTGTTCTACGCTTTGCTTGAACCAAAAACCGGGCTGCTGCAGTACAGCAACGCAGGCCACAACTATCCTCTTGTTCTGCGGGCCAACGGAACCGTGGAAGCATTGACGGAACACGGCATGGTGATGGGCCTTTTCCCGGATCAGAGTTATGATTTGCTTGAAACTCACTTGATGCCGGGTGACACACTCGCCATGTACAGCGACGGAGTCACCGAAGCGCCTAACAAAACGTATGGTGATTTCGGCGAACGCGGGCTGGCCGAGTTTCTTGTCCAACACCAGGACCGGTCTTGCGGAGAAATGGTCAACGCGCTGGCGGATGCGGTGCGCTCCTGGTGCGGTACAACGTCTTTTAACGACGATTTCACCGTACTCATGGTACGGCGCAAGTGAGTTCGCCCGCTTTCTCTGCCATACTAGCCGCTGAATGGCTGCCCCGTATGCATGTATCACGAATATCGTTCTGCGCTTTCGCTCTTGTAATAGCGTTTCCGATCGTTTCCGGCGCCGCTGATTCTGTCGTAGCGGAACTGGACCGGAAGGCCGCTGCCACCGTCGACGCATTCGGTGTGCCGAGTGCCTCCATAGCCGTGATCCAAGACGGCAAACTACTTTGGTCGAAGGCTTACGGTTATGCTGATCTAGCAAATCACCGAAAAGCCGACGTCTCGACCCGTTATGCAGTTGGCTCCATCAGCAAACAATTCACGGTGGCGGCAATTCTGCTCGAACAGGAGCGGGGCAAGCTTTCGCTTGACGACAAAGTCGCCAAGTATTTTCCGGAGCTGACCCGCGCGAATGAAGTAACTATACGGCAACTGCTCTCGCATACTTCCGGCTATGAAGACTATGCGCCCCAGGACTACATCATTCCCGAGTGGACTCGCCCGACCACGCCTCGCGAAATTCTAGATCGCTGGGCAAAGAAGCCGCTGAATTTCGATCCAGGCACCCGGTGGCAATATAGCAACACCAATTACGTCTTGGCAGGCGAAATACTTGAGAAAATTTCGGGCCAGAAGCTGCTGCCTTTCTTGAAGGAGAACTTCTTCGCGCCGCTCGATATGAGCTCGGCCGGTGATTGCGAAGTGCATAGCCCGGCTGACGCAACGGCGTATACGCGATATGCGCTCGGGCCGCCAAGGCCTGTTCGGCGTGAGGCGAGGGGCTGGTATTTCGCGGCCGGTGAATTGTGCATGACACCTTCAGACCTGGCGAAGTGGGACATCGCGTTCCTTGAAAAGAAAATTCTGGCTACCAATTCCTACGCGGAATTCACTCATGAGGTCAAGCTCACTGACGGCAAGGGCACGCACTATGCGCTCGGTTTGAGCGTCAGCGAAACAAATGGCACGCCCTCTATTTCACACAGCGGTGAAGTGTCTGGATTTTTGGCCAGCAACACGCTTTTTCCGGCGAAAAACATCGGTGTCATTGTCTTTTCAGATGAAGATGGGGTGAATTTGATCGGTGCGCTGAGCCAGCAGCTCTCGTCCGTGCTGTTGAGTCCCCCGAATTCCGAAACAGCTAAGCGCGAAGAGCAGATCCGCTCTATCTTGTTGGGCCTGCAGCGGGGCGAAATCGATAGATCGTTATTTACAGAGAATGCGAATTCGTATTTCAGTGATCAAGCGTTAAGCGATTATCGGAACTCGCTGGAAAAGCTCGGAAAGCTGCAGGTTCTGCTAAAGCAGAGCGACCAGCAACGCGGTGGCATGGCGCACTTTACCTATCGGGCACACTTTGAGAACGATTCCGTCGTGCTGAACATCTACATTTTGCCGAACGGCAAGTTCGAACAATTCCTGGTGGAAGAGGCGTTCTAAAGCGCGTCTACAACGGCTCGGACAACATCATCTGTCGAGCTTTTTCCACCCAGATCCGGCGTGCGCGCGCGGCCCTCGGCAAGCACCTTGCGGACAGCGCTGTCCACTTGCTCTGCAGAAGTGTGCAATCCGAGGTGATCGAGCATCATCGCTGCCGAAAGGATCGCCGCAAGCGGATTAGCAAGTCCTTTTCCCGCAATATCAGGAGCTGAGCCGTGTACGGGCTCAAACATCGACGGAAATTTATGCGATGGATCCAGATTCGCGCTGGCAGCAAGGCCGATGCTTCCGGTAACCATCGCGGAAATATCGCTAAGAATATCGCCAAATAGATTCGACGCCACTACGACATCAAAGCTCTGCGGACGGCGAATGAAGTTCATGGCCGCGGCATCCACCAACAGCGACTCTGTTGCAATGTCCGGATACTGCTCGGCAACTTCGCGAAAGATGCGGTCCCACAAAACCATACTGAATCCTTGTGCGTTGGACTTTGTAATGGATGTAACAAGTCGCTTTTTGGCGCGCTTTCGGGCCAAGTCAAACGCGTATCGAATGATGCGTTCTATGCCGTGCCGCGTGAATACCGCGGTCTGAATGGCTAATTCGTGTGCATGCTTTTCGTGTACGAACCCACCTATTTGGGCATACTCGCCCTCGGTGTTCTCCCGAACGACAATCATGTCAATGTCGCCGGCGCGATAGTTCTTGAGCGGCGATTCAACGCCCTCATAGAGAACCGCTGGACGGATATTTGCATATTGATCGAAGGTGCGGCGAATCGGCAGAAGCAACCCGTTGAGCGTCACGTGGTCGGGAATCCTTGGATGCCCCACGGCGCCTAGCAAAATCGCGTCGCGGGGCCGAAGCCGCTCCAGCGCATCCTCCGGCATCATGCGTCCGTGCTCTAGATAGAAATCGCTGCCCCACTCATAGGTGACCGGCTGGAGATTGGTACCTACTTTTTGCGCCGCGTGCCGGGCGACTTCAAACGCCGCAGGCGCCACCTCACGGCCAATGCCGTCGCCGGGAAACAAAGCTATTGAGAACGTATTCATTACTGTTAGCTTGGCAGGCAGCGTCAAAGAAAAAGGCAGACGGAAATACCGCCTGCCCGCGATGATTGGGATTTAGAAAAGTTACTTCACTGGCGGATTAACGCCGGCTCCTGAAGTGGGATTGGCACTCGGAGGCGTGCCGATTTTGACACCAATGATCTCACCCGAAATAACTAACTCGACCCGGCGATTTAGCTGCCGGCCCGCTGCCGTGTCGTTGGGCGCTACCGGATAATTTTCACCGTAGCCAACGGCAGTCATATTTTGCGTATTGAGACCCTGACCCATCAAGAAGTCGCGAACGGCATTAGCGCGTTGCTCGGATAACTTCTGATTGAAGTCGGCGGTTCCGGTGCTATCGGTGTAGCCTTCTATCTGCAGGTTTAGGCCGGGATGGGAGACTACGATGCCCGCGATTCTAGCAAGAGCCAGCTTGGCCGGTTCCTTTAACGTGTATTTTGCGGTATCGAAAAGAACGTCTTGCATGTTCACGACCAAGCCCCGAGGAGTTTCATGCGTCGGCAGCACGGAGTTAAATTGCTGAAGCAGTCGTTCACGAAGCGCAGTTTTCTCCTGCTCAGCCTGCATTCGAAGACGGTCGGCTTCTGCGGCCGCCTCCTGGGCCTTCTTAGCTTGAGCCGCCGCTTCAGCTTGGGCTTGCTCGGCTTCCGCGCGATGTTGCGCTTCTAAACGGGCCTGCTCTTCGGCCTGTTGACGCTGAGCTTCGGCCTGTTGGCGCTGCTGGGCGGCCTGTTCCGCTTGCAACTGGGCCTGTTCGGCGGCTTTTCGCGCGGCGGCTTGGCGGTCGGCAGCTTCCTGACGTTCTTGATCAAGCGCCAACTGCTGCTGCTTGCGAAGAGATACGATGCGCGCGTCTTCGGCCTTCTGGACTGCTTCCTTTGACGTCATGATCGCCGGATTCCACTGCTTACGTGCTTTATAATCCTGCGCCTGGTTTAGAAGGTTCGTAGCGTCCTGATAAATATCTCCGGCATACTGATCGGCCTTCGCGTACTTAGCAATCTGCACGGCGTTGATCGCTTCATAAATCTCGAGCGGGCTTTTCTTATCAGAGTTCAAATCAACCGGATGTAACTGTTCGGCGGGAACATGATATGTGTATTGACCGCGCGGCAATAACTCGTATTTTGCATTCACAACCTCCCACTTGCCCTTTGTGTCCTGCCGTATCACATTTTCCATGACGACTACGTCACTTGGCTGGCGCACTGCAAAGTAAGGTTCGGCCGTAATAATTAGCCCAAACGCCTGTAGGCCCGTTGTAATGTCGCCTTTGAAGTTACCGTCCGAGTCGACGACAACTTCTCCTAAGTTAGAGGCGTGTCCGTCGGGCGTAATCGCCCAAAGAACATACGTCAAAAAGAGTGGTCCAAATGTGCGGGCTGAGGGAAGATGCTTCACATCTAGTTTGATTTCCATGTGCCCGAGCCTGCTGTTTACATCGGCGCGCCCTTCCGCTTTCGGCGCGAGTGACGTGCCTTGAAAGTCGATTCTGGTCCAGCCGCTGCGATTCTGGTAGCTAACCGCTTGAGTTGACCGGGAGACTACCTGAACCTTGAAAATCGGAACCGGACCATTGGTATTGACCTGCCGATCCGCCGATTGCGTGGGGTTCGCCTCCTGGGCGAGAATGCTCACCGGCAGAAGCAGGATTAAGGTGGACGCCAAGAGTCGCATACAAAAATGTCATTGTGCAAAGTAAATGCCAAAGTCAAAGTGATTTGTTTTAAAGGCATTACGAATGGCAAATTACCATCGAAACGAGTAGTTTTTTCAGGTAAGGCTTAGAAAATAGACATTGGGGACAGCGATGATACAACGCCTTCTCCCCTCCACGTAAGCCCGATTACCTCTTCGAACATTATTTAAATCGCTGTCTCTACTTACACGCTCAAAGGTTCGGCGCTCCCATCTAAAGCGCACAGCGCCCCCGCCAAGGATCAAGAATTGAGGAACCTAAAGCTTGCTGTTGCCGCAATCTGTGTTGTTGCTTTTTCGACTGTGCCACTCAAAGCCCAGTACATAGGCGATCAATTTCCCGGGCTCGTCGGGCTAAACGCAGGCAGTCAGCCCGGTCCGGGGATCTACATCACGCTTCCGCTGTATTATCGCGATAGCAACATTGGTATCTACGATCCCCATGGCAATCAGGTACTAAACAACTTTACCGCCGGTATTAATGTGATTGCGCTCCCGTCGATTGCAGTTGTCACACCGTTCAAAATCTTTGGCGCTACCTACGGCGCCAGTTACAGCGAATGGATCATTAATGGCGTCGTCAACGTAGCGGCACTCAATTATCAGAGAGCTACTAGCTACGGTTTTGGGGATATCTACGTGCAGCCAGCGACTTTAGGTTGGCACGGCCCCGTTGGCGATGTAACTTTGGGCTATGCGTTTTTTGCTCCTACCGGCGCGGGATCGTCAGGCCAACACATGTGGGTTAACGAGATTGACGCCGGAGCGACGGTGTATCTGGATGGAGGAAAGAAATGGAACGTATCCACGATGTCCTACTACGATTTCAACCGGCGCAAAAACAACACCGACATCAAGGTTGGAAATATCCTGACGCTGGCCGGAGGCATAGGCAGATCGTTTCTAAAAGGTGCCGGAAGCGCGGGGGTAGCATACGGCGCGCAGTGGAAGATGGCCCACGACACGGGCACTGACATTCCACCGATTCTGCCCACTACCAACGGCCGATTTTTTGCCCTCGGGCCGGAAGTCAATGTGCCGGTCTTCACCAAGGGCCTGAATCTGGGCTTGGTTGGATTTCGCTATCTATGGATTGTCGGCCCTAAGACGTCTCTTGGAGGCCAGCTTCTTGTCGCTTCATTCACCTTCGCGCACATAATTCCTCCAAAGCCAAAGAAATAATCGGAAACCTGCGCCTCCAGCTTTAATCAACTACCATGCCTCTCAGTACCGACGAAAAATTTTTAAGGCTCAGCCGTAACGTAATTGACGCATTCGACAAGGCCGACGGCGGCGTTCATCCTGGTTTCAGGCCAGCCCATGCCAAGGGCATCCTGCTGTCGGGCGTGTTTAAGCCTTCTTCCGAAGCCGCCTCGCTTACACGAGCGCCGCACGCCCAGCGGGATTCGACGCCTGTGAGTGTGCGCTTCTCAGATTTTGCAGGAGTTCCAACCGTTCCCGATAACGATCAGAATGCAAGCCCGCGCGGCTGCGGTATCCGATTTCATCTTGCAGAACACACGCACACAGATATCGTTGCTCACTCTGTCGACATGTTCCCGGCGCGTACGGCGGAAGAGTTCTTGCAGTTCCTCAACGCATTGATTGCAACAGATCCGGCTGCGCCGCACCCGAATACCGTTGAACAGTTCCTCGGCGCGCATCCGGCTGCATTAGCTTTTGTGCAAGCTCCGAAGCCCATTCCTACGAGTTTCGCGAAGGAGTCCTTCTTTGCTGTATCCGCGTTTAAGTTCACTAACGCGGATGGCCAAAGTCGCTACGGACGCTACCGGATCCTGCCTGTCGCCGGGAATGAATACTTGGACGAGAAGGGTGCAGCAGCGAAGTCAGCGAACTTCCTATTCGATGAAATTAAGCAGCGAATCGCCTCTCAGCCAGTTAAATTCCGAATTGCTGTTCAGTTGGGTGAAGAGGGCGATACCGTTGATGACGCCACTGTCCGTTGGCCGGAAAGCCGCCGCCAACTGACGTTGGGCGAATTCAGTTTGACAGAGATTGTTCCAAACAACGCCAGTGAACAGCAGCACATTATCTTCGATCCCATTCCGCGGCTGGATGGCATTGAGGCCTCGGCCGATCCGTTGTTTGAGCCGCGCGCAAATATCTATTTGATGGCCGGCAGACGCCGCAGAGCCGCCGCAACGCCGGCAGAATCGGCAGCCGCTCAGACGGTCTGAGGTTTCGAAAAGAGTTCCTCTCGTCGATTCGGCGGAATCATTCCGCATAGACGCTCTTGACGAAACTCGTCAAATCGCGGATGGGCCAATCTGTATATTTTGTTTTAAATTCGGTGGTAAGTTGCTTGCCGGCATCGTCGGCGCTGACGCCTTGCGCCTTGAGTTCTAAAGCCCGCTTTTGCAGATCGGCGATAAAGCTTCTTTCTTGTGCCACCAGCGACCCATCGCCGACCGCGCTGTGATCCGGCAAGACGTGCCGTGCTCCCAGTTTTTCCACCTGATCGAGTACGGCAATCCAGCTTGCAGGCGTACCGCCTTCGCGAAAGATGTTGGGCACTACTTTGTTCTGCACTACGTCGCCCGAAACCAGAGTCTTGTCGGGCTCAACAAAGGTCAACTCATCTCCTTTCGTGTGCGCTCCGCCGAACCACAACAGGCGTGCCGTCACTCCGCCTCCCAAATTCAGTTTTCGTTCTTTATCAAACGTCTCGTCCGGCGGCCGCAGGGTGGCGTTGGCCAGAAGCTCCTTCTGCTGCTCATTGCGGCTCGCGAACATGTCTACAATTTCCTGGCCGTGCTGATCCATCTCCTCCTGCTGCACCTTGTTTCGAATCAGCACGGTCTCTGGCGGAAACCCTGCCACACCGGCTGCGTGCTCGGGATGAAAGTGTGTGGTTGTCAGATAAAGCTTGTTGTTCGGTGCAAGCTTCTTTGCCACCTTTGCTACCGTCGCGCCATTGCGCGGGCCTAAGCCGGTATCCACTACAAGCGTGCCTGTCTTACCCACGACAATCCCGATGTTAGGGAAGCCCATGATTGCCCAAACATGCTCGGATACTTTCACCGTGTCCTCGCCTAGAACAGGTTGGTTTTGCGCGCACATGGACCCTGCCGTCAATAAGCAGAGCATCACCAAAGAAAGCGTCGTCTTCATGTGGTTAGTTGTACTACGTTTGGCGCTGCCGTGCGAAGGCAGCGGTGAAAGTCGGTGATCAATCTTCCAAACCAATCCGTTAGAGTATTCACTTGACTTCCTTTGGTGCGCTGCTGTTGCTCTCAACAGTTGCCTTCGCGCAAACGGATTGGCCCTCCTATGGAAATGATCCGGGAGCAATGCGCTACTCTCCCTTGCGGCAGATTCGGGCGGATAATGTCAGCAGTCTGAAACTTGCGTGGACATTTCGGACGGGCAAGCCGGGGTCCGAAGCCACTCCCGTCCTGGTGGACGGCGTCATGTACTTGACCGCTCCCGATGGCGTGTATGCAATCGTGCCCGAAACAGGCGATTTGGTCTGGAAATATGATGCCGGGCCGACGGCTCTGCGAGGACTGGCGTATTGGAAGGGGACCAGTGGTCTGCATTCGCGGGTATTCGCAGGCAACGGGCAGTTTCTCCTGGCGCTGGATGTCACTACCGGTAAACCTGCGCCAGGGTTTGGAAACGAAGGCCGAGTCGATTTAAAGGCTGGTGTGCTCGGTGGTCTTAAAGACGGGCGATACGCATTGCAATCGCCTCCAGCGATCTTCGAAGACATTGTTATTACCGGATGCAGCAACGGTGAGGGCTCACCTGCCTCAGGCGCTTACGGAGACATTCGTGGTTGGGATGCGAAGACAGGCAAACTGCTTTGGACTTTTCATACTGTGCCGCGTCCGGGCGAAGCGGGGTCCGAGACGTGGCCTGCGGGTGCCTGGAAGAATCGCTCCGGCACCAACGTCTGGGGATTCTTCACCATAGATGTTGACCGCGGAATCGTGTATGCGCCGCTAGGTTCGCCCACTTCGGATTTTTATGGGGCTGATCGCGTGGGAGACGACTTCTATGGAGATTCGCTTGTTGCCCTCGACGCCCGTACAGGCAAAAAGTTGTGGCACCAGCAGCTCGTCCATCACGACCTTTGGGATTATGACGTGGCTGCGCCGCCCGCATTATTCGACATTCGCCGCAGCGGCCGTGTCATTCCGGCAGTGGCTCAAATTACGAAGATGGGTCTGTTGTTTATCTTCGACCGCGTAACCGGCGCGCCGGTGTATGGAGTCGAAGAGCGACCGGTGCCCCAATCCGTCATTCCGGGAGAAGTCACGGCCAAGACGCAGCCTTTTCCTCTGAAGCCTCCGCCTTTGTCGAAAAATACATTTAGTCCGGAAGACATGTACAACCGGTCGCCAGAACATGCTCATTTTTGCCAGGCACTCTTTGAAAGTAATCAGATGAAGATCGGGCCGCCATATACGCCGCTGCCGCTCGATGGAAACGCGTTGTTATTTCCCAGCACCTTAGGTGGTGGGAACTGGGGCGGCGTCTCGGTCGATCCCGAGCGCGGCTTATTATTCGTTAACGTCATGAACGTTGGGCAGTGGGGCCATCTCGAAAAGCACGGGTCCGAGTTCGTGCGCACCTCCGCGTATGGACCATACGCTCGATTTTGGGATCGCGAGACGCACATTCCGTGCCAGAATCCACCCTTCGGCGAATTGGTCGCGGTCGATCTGAGTTCCGGCGAGATCGCATGGCGATCTGTGTTGGGCAGGATCGAAGCACTTGAGGCGATCGGTGTGCGTAATACGGGATCACCGAATCTAGGCGGAAGCGTCGCTACGGCCGGCGGCCTTGTTTTCATCGGCGCCAGCAACGATTCCCGATTTCGAGCGTTCAATTCGGAAAACGGAAAGCTGCTCTGGGAAACGAAGCTCGAAGCGAGCGCGCATTCAAATCCGATTACATATTTGGGCCGCGATGGCCGTCAATATGTCGTCATTATGGCTGCCGGTGGTGGAGCGTTTCTCGGCGGCGGGCTCAGCAATTCACTCGTTGCCTATGCGCTGCCGGATGTTGCTCGGAAGCCGTTCGTCGTTACGACGACACCCACTTCATCCGCGGGTAGGAAAAGCGAACAGCGCACGGCAGATCTGCCTTCCCCGTCGCCTCTCCCCGCCATCGGTCCCAAGGCACTCGTCCAAAGGACCTGTGGGACCGGATGTCATTCCATCGACGTCGTGACGAGCCAACGAATGACCGCAAACCAATGGAATGCAGTCGTTGCGAGCATGATCGCCCGCGGGGCACGCGCTTCGAGCGCGGAGGAGAAAGAGATTCTCGAATACCTCAGCAAGACCTTTGGACCAAGCCGAAAATGAGCCGGCAAGTACCGGCGGCTTCAGGTTCCGAATCGGCGAATCGCCCGAGCCTTAGCTCTAGCGGCTTCTTCGTCCCGGTTTTTGGGTACCGCGTTTGTCTCAAGGGACGTAAGAAGGCGTGACGAAGCGCGCGTAATCTCCTCGACAGCATTGACGAATGCCGCCTCGTTCGCTTTCGACGGCTTGCTGAAACCGCTAATCTTTCTCACAAACTGAAGCGATGCAGCCCGAACCTCTTCCTCGGTAGTTGGGGGATCGAAGTTGAAGAGGATCTTTATATTCCTGCACATACACGTTGAACCAGGCCAATGAAGCCATGCTACCGGATGTTGATGAACACGTTGCCCACCTACGACATCACGTCCTCGCAACTGTCCTAGGACGTTGCCGAAACATAGCTAGGATGTTTTAATATAAATGTAGCGTCGAGTAACGAGGTGGGCGAATAGCCCACTTTTTTATTGCTCTGGATTCAGCAATGCCGGCCGCCGAGAAAACCGAAACCGTTAACAGGCTCACCGAACTGGGTGAGCAAGCTACTCTCGGCACGCCGATCGAAATCGTTGAAATCCAGTTGCGCGGCGCAGGTAAGTCTCGTCTCTTGCGCGTATATATCGACAAACCCGGCGGTGTGACCCACGGCGATTGTGAGCTGATCTCAGAACGCCTGGGAGGTCTGTTGGACAAAGAAGACGCGCTTTTGGATGAGAGTTATACGTTGGAGGTAAGTTCGCCGGGAGTAGAGCGCAAGCTCATACGTCCTCGCGATTTCGAACGGGTCATCGGACAAAAGATCCGGCTCACGGTTCGAGATGCCATCGAAGGCCATACGCGATTCGAAGGCAAACTTACCGGGTTCGCTGAGGGAACTTTGGAGGTTGAACTCGCACCGGGTCATCTGGTGCGAATCCCCCTCGATCAGGTTCAAAAAGCGAACTTGAAGTTCGAGTGGTAAAGCCGGCAGTTTTCACACAACAAAAGGTTTTAGGAGTTGAGGTTTTTACGTGCCTTCTATTTATCAGTCCATTGAGATGCTGAGCAAGGAAAAGGGTATCGATCCGCAGATCGTGCTGGACGCGGTCAAGGATGCGATGCTCGCAGCCGCGCGCAAGCATTTTCGTTCGCAGGAAGACCTGATTGCGGATCTAGACGAAAACTCCGGCAACATTCAAATCTATACGGTCCGCACGGTTGTGGATGCCGTTGAAGATCCTTATAAGCAGATCTCTCTTTCACACGCCCGCAAAATCGATCCGAATGCGGCGCTTGGGACAGAGATTCGTGAAGCCAAGCCCACGGAAGCGTTGGGCCGCATCTCCGCGCAAACCGCCAAACAGGTTATTCTTCAGAAAGTCCGTGAAGCGGAGCGCGACAGCGTTTTTGTTGAATTCCAGGGCCGTCAAGGCGAACTCGTAAATTGCACGGTCAAGCGCATGGAAGCGCAAGACTACATCGTTGATATGGGAAAGACCGAAGCGCGGCTTCCTAAGAAGGAACAGTCGCGTGTCGAAACCTTCAGTCTGGGCGATCGTGTTCGTTGCGTAATCAAGGGCGTCGAAAAGGGTGGCAAATTGTCCGGTGTCGTTGTGTCCCGCGCCGCTCCGGAATTGGTCATGCGCCTCTTCGAGCAGGAGGTTCCCGAGATCTATGACAACACGGTGGTGATTAAGGCGTGCGCCCGCGAAGCCGGAGAGCGTACCAAAATCGCCGTAGCCAGCCGCGACCGCGATGTCGATAGCGTTGGCGCTTGCGTGGGTATGAAGGGTATGCGCGTGCAGTCGATAATCCGCGAACTGCGTGGCGAAAAGATCGACATCATCGAATATTCCGATGACCCGATCGTATATGTCACTAAGGCTCTTAGTCCTGCCAAAATCTCTCGCGTGACCATTTTGGATGCGGCCGATAAGCACATGGAAGTAGTGGTTGACGATCTGCAACTGTCCCTTGCTATCGGCAAGCGCGGCCAAAATGTACGCTTGGCGGCTAAGCTGATGGGCTGGAAAATCGATATCAAGAGCGAAGAAGAGAAGCGCCGCGAAATGGAAACGCGAATGGCCGACATGGTCATCTCCGGCGCGCCCGTTTCTGTTCTCATTGAGCATGGTCTCGACGAGCAAGTGGTCGAGCAGTTAGTAGGTGCGGGCATTGGAACGGTCGAGCGCCTTGGCGCAATGACGCCGGAGGATTTGGAAGCCATTCCCGGAATTGACGAGGGAATTGTGAGCCAGATTCAAGGCTCGGTAGTGTCCTTCTATGAATACGATTCTGCTCAGGATGCTGACGGGGCTGCTTCTGCAGAATCGGTGGAGGCTGCTCCCGCTGCGCCAGAAGAAATTGAAGCTGTTATCGACGAAACGGCTATACAGAACGCCGAACCCACGGCCTTCGAAAACATTGAAACTGGAGTCTTGGAGCGCGACTTAGCCACACATGAGGCAGCGCACCTGGAGGAAGGTGAGGAGGGTGAAGTTCTCGATCTGGGAAGAGTCGAGGGACTCTCCGGCGCCCCCTCTACATTACGTGATGTCGTTGCTTCGGACGAGACTGCCGAAGTGGCGGAATCTGGTACCATTAAGAAACCCGAGTAAAACACTACAAGTGGCGGTAGTGTAAGGAGTTATCAAGCAGTTTCTTCTATGAAGAAAATCAGAATTAACGAGTTGGCGCGGGAACTGGAAGTCAAGCCCGGCGTCATTCTCGACATGCTACCCGAATTGGGTGTGCAGGAGAAGAAGACGCACTCCAGCTCAATTGACGAGGACGTCGCGCTCATAATACGAGAGCGTTTGATGGGCTCCGGCGCACCGCCCCGGTCTACCTCGAACGGCTATCAGGTTGAGCATTCTCATGAGCAAGAGGAACAGCCGTCCACACCTGTAGCTGCTCCTCTACTAGAGGCAAGAGCGGCTGCCGGTGTCGCCCCTCCCGAACCTCTTCATACCTCAGCTACCGCTGAACCTGCGCCGCCTCAGCGGCCGGTTTTTCAGCCGCCATTGCGGCCTGCTGTTCACGAATCGACGCCCACTGTGGTTCCTCGTGCGACCGCACAAGAAACCGTTGCACAGCCACAGATTTCGGTTCCGGCAGCTCCGGAAACTCCGGCTGAGCCGCAGGCTCCGCTGACCTTAGATGCGCCCGATATCCAGACGAGTGGTGCCGAATCACCGGCCGAACACGATAGGCCGATACCGGTTTTCCGTCCCGTACGTCCGCCGCTAGGCGGTGGCGGCGCGCTTCATCCGCCGCTGGCGCCTTCGGGTCAACCGGGCGCTGGTAATCGCGCTGTCAGTATTCCCGCGCGTCCATTACCGCAAGCGCCCGCAACCAGGACTGCGCCGTCAACTCCTTTACCCAGCGGTCCCCGACAGCCTCTGCCTGCCGAAACGCCACGCACGCCTGCTACGAGCTCCGCCGGGTCAGTTTCTGCAACGTCAGGTTCTGTTGGATCAGGCTCGCCCAGGGCGGGCTCTGCCATTCCGGGCGCTGCTATGCCCGGTGCTCCCGCTGCTCGCCCACCGCGGCCTGCCATTCCGCCGCGACAAAATCTGCAGGCAACGCCGGCTAGTCCGATCACGCCCGAAAAGCCTCGTGTTCAACCGCCTACTCATGTAATTGCTCCGGGCAGCGGAACTGCCGCTCTTCCCGGCGCCCCGATTCCACAGCGGCCTGCTGCGCCGCGTCCTGGCCTGACGCCTGGCGCTCCCATTGCGCCTCGGCCTGCAAATCGTCCCGCGCTTGCCGGTCAGCCCAGCGCGCGTCCCATCGTGCCGCCGCGTCCCGACATGGTCCAGCGGCTGAAGCAACAGCAGACCCAGACGCGGCCTATGCCAGGCGCAGCTCCGGCTATGCCACGGCCGGCGGCGCCCGGTCGACCAGCACCGGCACCAGGCCAGCCTCTCTATCGCGGTCCCGTTCGCCCGGGCCAACCCCTTATGCGCGGACCTGGCGGTCCAGGTGGGGCCGGTCAACCTGCTGGCCTCCGTCGCCCGGGAGTCCGTCCCATGCACCCGACAGCGCTGCGGCCCGAACCCGCTACGCTGCCTCCCGGCGATCCCGGCCGCCGCCATCAGGTCAAGCCTACCGGACGTCAAGGTGCTCGTAAGCGTGAGGATCTTGAAGAGGGAATCCTTCGCGAACGCGTCTCGCGGCGCTCCGCTATAGCTGAGCCGCCGCCCATCGATCGCGAAATCACCGTTGCCGAAGGTATCACGGTCAAAGAACTGTCTGAAAAACTGGGCGTCAAAGCGAATCTAGTTATCAAAAAGCTGGTCGATACCAAAAAGGTCTTCGCCACCATCAACCAGACTCTTGATGTCAAGCTGGCCGAAGAATTAGCGCGCGAATTCGGGGCCTCCACCAATCAGGTCAGTTACGAAGAAGAAAGTATCCAGGGGGTCGAACTCGCCGAAGAGACGAAAGACCTGGTTCGCCGCGCTCCCGTGGTCACCATCATGGGCCACGTCGACCACGGAAAAACTTCTTTGCTCGACGCCATCCGGCAGACGAACGTGGCGGGGCGTGAAGCCGGCGGCATTACTCAGCACATCGGCGCTTACTACATCGAAAAGAACAACCG
>DASREJ010000006.1:0-27803 GCA_035652115.1 Bryobacteraceae bacterium | reverse complement strand
TTAAATTCCGTTCCACCCACAGCCACTACATAGGGATTGGATGCCAGGACATTCACCGATACTTTTCCATCGGATGTGTTGTCCGATCCTGAATTACAACCCGCTGAACCGGAATCGCCGGCGGCAACGAAGTAAGTGATGCCTTGCGCCGCGGCTTGCTGCGCCAACGACGTGTACATGGCCGCCTCTGCCTGCGTGTAGTTCGCCTCGCAATCGCCAAAGCTTTCCGTCATCACGTCAGCAAGATTGTTATCGATGATGTACTCTTCCGAAAGGTCCACGCCATCGGTCGTGTTGGTTGTCTTTGAAATCACGAGGTCTACCGTAGCTCCGGGCGCCGTTGCTCCAGCCCAGGTAGTGTCTAGAACTGCTTCAGCTTCTTCATCGCCGCCCAAATCGCGCGGATTAACGCCGTTCACGATCACGTTGGGGTTGTTGGCGGGCAAACCGAAAGTCGAGCGAAAGTCTGTGATATCGGAGACGTGAATGTTTGTCCGGCCAACCACCGCAATCGTTCTGCCTGTGCCGTTGATCCCGGCTCTAAGCAACGGATTTAGATTGTAGATGATGGCGTAATCGCCCGGTGACAACGCGTAACTGCCGCTGCTCGAATTAAATTGAGGTCTGCCGTTTGCGGATAACGCCGCTTCAAAGGCTTGTGCCGAATGAGTTAATTGGGTTTGTTTCGTAAAATTGTGCAGTGTCGCCACTCCAGCCACGACGGACGCGAGCGCGGCCGGTATTTGGGGATTGCTCGCGTTGGCCCAGTGCTCGGTTCCATTGACAACATATTTATGTATGTCAGTGTGAAACGCCCGTTGAATTTGCCCAGCCGTGCCGGCGAATTCAATGATCGTTTTTCCATTTGAGACGCGATTCACCGTGAAGCCCTGGGTTTGCAACCAATTCGTGATCGCTTGAATATCCTCGTCGGCCGCCCCAAACCGCGCTCCAAATTCTTGGGGTGTCAGCCACTGATGATATTGAGGCGATAAGGGGCTCTGCTGCGCTTTCAGCAGCGTTTCAAGATCGGCCTCTTGTGCAGCGCCGCGGGTCAACACCAGGAGCATTCGGTCCATCGGCAAATCAGAGGGCGCCGCCCCTTGATCGAAAGCCGCCCGCGCTAGGGGATGGACATTGCCTGCCAGAGTTCTCAACTGGACGGCGTTAATGCTATTGGTAATGCGGACCTCCGGGACCTGTCCCCAGATCGAGCCGATCGCGATCAGTCCGAAAATAAATCTAGGAAAGCTAGTTCTGAACATCTATCGTGACAATGACCCCATTGACGTACTTTCGCACTGTCCGGTGTACACCAGAGTGACTGATGGTAGTCTTGCCAACACCACGTTCTTATGTTGAAAGGAACTCGTTCTCGGGGAAGCTCGAACGATTAGCGATTAACTTGCCTGGCGGCCTTGCAAAGTTCGTATCACCAGAGTCCCCAGCAACGAGTAGGCATCCAGGTCGGGTACTTTTTCAAAGTATTCCGTGGCGCCCAGTTCACGCGCTCGTTTGATGTCACTGGCCGAGCGAGACGACGTCACTATAATCACGGGAATGTCTCCGGACCGTTTTGTTTTTCGAAGTTCAGCCAGCACCTCATGCCCGGTGTGCCGAGGAAGGTTCAAATCGACCAGGGCGATATCGAACGCCGGGGCACTTAAATCTCGATCTAAGTGGTGTAGAAGCTGGATCGCCTGCTGTCCGTCGCGCGCCACCGTGATGTCAAATTGAACATTCTGCTGTTGAAGAATCTCTTCAACTACCATTACGTCCGCGGCATTGTCTTCGACTAGTAGAACGCGAAAACGGGAATTGGATTCGGCATCTACCTCTTCAGGTTGGTACTCGAGAGGCAGTAACGGGGGCGGCAACTGTTCGTCTGCTGCCCATGAGGACGCCAAAGATCTTCCTCCTTTTTCCAGATCCAACTCTCAATCTTATTACTTGGAAGCTCCACCATATATAAAGGTTTCCCTGACGTTCCCTCGTAAAGAATCTTACAGTTGCAGGAAGGTCGGCAATGGAAAGGCCTCTCCCTCAACTCATATATTTCCAGTTTCGCGGTTTGCCCTCAACAAGCCATGCAACCGCCGTATCGATGCGCTTGTCGCGTGTCTCGGCATGTTTCGCGCTGATAATCCATTCCAGATACTCGCGCCGGTGACTAGGACTGAGATCCTGAAAGGCCGTCGCCGCCTTTTTGTTTTTCGCGAGCGCTGCGGCAAATTCGGCCGGCACGGCAAGCTCCGGCTTAGGGGTCGTGCGCTTCCGCATCGTGACACGCGGCCCTTCATCGGTTAGTCGGCACGCCTCGCGGATGTAGCGCAGCATGTCCTTATCCGAAGGAAGATCGGAAAGCTGAGTCACTTTGCCTATGATCGTTCCGTCATCGTCGACGTCCGTACCCTGCTTGCCGGCCAGTTTTGCAATCTCAGGACGCCAGAAAATAAACCGGCAGTGTGCCTTGAAGCCCCCCATTGAGAACAGCAGCTTTTTTCGGTATACGAATGAGGGCGTGCTCCATTTGATAGCTTCTTCCACCTCCGGACATCCCTTGTGCACCAGTTCGCGCAAATGCGCGAGAATCGGCTGCGCAAATTCTGGAGCACGCGCGATGTATTGGTCCACTCGCCTGTCAGTGGGCATTTCATGATCCTAGGACTGCCATTCAACCGAGTCAAGCCGATCGCTATGGATATTGCTTTCGAATTGTGACCGTGCGGTCCAAATCATCCAATATCTGCAGCACCTTCAGCCGAAGATCGGGATCGACAGGCGCAGTTGACAGCCACTGGTGAACCTCTACATCCGCCTCCGCTGAATGTTGGCCGCCGATAAACGCATTCAGCCACGCCAGGACAAAGAAAATTTTTCGTTGTTGTTTCACTTGGGGCAATGCGTTCAGTGCTGGCTTCAGGTGTGGCTCCGTCAGCTCCGATTGATTCCAGTAGTTGAACGCGCCGAGGCTTTGTTCCACCCAATCTTCCGGCAGCGATGGATTGGCGACATAGTCCTGGAAGTACCGCTTCTTCGTGGCGGAATCCGGCTTGGCTGCCGCCGCTACATAGGCGTACTTCAGCCCTTCGCCCGTTGGATCGCGGCGTTTTTCTTCTTCAAACATGGTCTGTGCGTCCGCATCACCATGCGCAATTAGGGCCGTTACCATGCTCCAGCGGTCCAACGATCGCAATTGAACGCCCGGAACTGTGGCTTTTTCAGCGAGTAGATCGCGAAGTTCGCCCAAGCCCACCGAGCTATCGGCCAAACTTCGCAGGCTGCGGAACCACATGATGCGCAGACCTTGACTCGGCGCATGCAGCATGCCGTTAATGGCAATCCGCTCGAAACTTTCATCTAGCTCATGGCGTGTATCGGCACTCACGTAATCATGCAGCGCGATGGCCGTTCTTCCCGCGAGCGACTGCACCAGAGCTTCATCGCTTTCTGTCGGCATTCGATCAAGCGATAGCGCGAGATACTGCTTCGGAGCTAACTCCGTAAATCGCACCGCATCCCAGAAAGCTCCCCAGAGCAGTGTCCGTTCGAAGAGGTCCGATATCGAGGCCAGATGCCGCATCGTATATTCACGGCTTCTCACATCCAACAAAAACAGGCCGTACGCGTAATCTTCATCGTTGGCAAAGACATAGTCGGGACAGGCTTTCCCGGCGGCTTCGGCGACGTCCATAGTTGCCGTTGAAAATTGCGCGCGAAGCCGCACTGGCGCAGTGTTGGCATAACCCAGCAACAACTGCGTAGCAATAGGCCACGTACCGCTTTCACCTAAAACATTTTGCTGGGTGAGCGTCAGTTTCTGTAAACGGCCGGCATTGCACACCCAAGACACTCGTACCTCCGGCATGCCGCGCCGGCGAATCCAGTCTTGCGCCCACATGCTGAGATCGCGGTGCGACGCTCGCTCCAACGCGTGTACAAGATCGTTCCATTCCGCGTTTCCGTAGGCATGTTCCTTGAGGTAAATTCGCAGCCCATCGCGAAAGGCTTCATCGCCGAGTAGATAGGCAAGCTGGCGCAACAGGCCCGGCGCTTTCGAATACACGATCGCGCCGTACGCCGATTTCGCGTCGCTTAGATTCGGAATGTCTTGATAGATCGGTGTTGTGCCTTGCGTCACGTCGATGCCATAAGCAGCCGGCTTGATGCTCTGGTAAAAACGCTTCCAAACGTTCTGATTTGGCTCGAGTGAAGACATGGTGCGAAACGCCATGTACTGCGCAAACCCTTCTTTCAGCCAAAGATCGTCGAACCACCGCATCGTCACCAGATCGCCGAACCATTGATGAGTCAGCTCGTGTACCAACGTGATCGCGCGATTAAAGCGGTCCGTATCGGTTGGAGCGGTGCGAAATAGCATGCTCTCTTCACGCAGGAACGTCGCGCCTGCATGTTCCATGCCGCCGTACGCAAATCCAGGCAGCAAAACCATCTCATACTTCGGAAATGGAAATGCCTGCGCAAAATAGCCGCTCAGAAACTGAGTGGCTTGCGCAACGACATTTTGTATCTGCGGCGCTTCCGGCTGGGCACGCGCCACTTGCGATTTCCGAACCCAAACATTCGGGAGGCCAGGCGCCGGATGCACGTTCTGAAACGGACCGGCCGCAAACGCAAACAGGTATGTGCTGATGGGGCGCGTCTCGCCAAAGAAGTAGCGAATTGTCGTGCCGGCGACGACGCCCGCTCCGCCTTCCGCGTTTGAAATCACCCTCCAATCGAACGGCGTGGATACCTGCAGCGTGAATCGTCCCTTCAGATCCGGTTGATCGAAACAGGGAAACGCCATGTCCGCATCCATCGGGACAAATAAGGTGTAAATGTACTCGCTGCCGTCGTCTTTGTCTTCGTACCGCGTTAACGCTTTTCCCGCCGGTGCAACAGGTGCGGTGAAATCCACTGTAAGCGTGTTTTCGCCGGTCTGCAGCGCCGATCCGGGCAGCAGAAAATGGCCCTTATCGATCGTTGCCGTCAGCGCGGTTCCATTCAAAACCGCCTTTGAAATCGTGCCTTCACGAAAGTCGATCCATAACGGCGTTGTGCTGTTTGCACGAAATCGCAATTCCTCGTGACCGTTCGTATGATTGACGTGAGGCATTAATTCATACGAAAGTTGATATCGCAGATCGGATACTTGCCGCGCCCGTTCGATTGCTAGCTGACGGGGGATTCCGGCGGGAGCCACAGCCGATTCCGACATTCCTGAAATCAAAACGAGGAGTGCAGATATGGTGGCGAGCTTCATCGGAAAGGACCATCGTACTTCCCGGCGCTGGCGCAATCGATCGAATACAGCGAGAATCGCGCTCGACGCGTCACGGCGAGCATTATCAAGAAATTAGTAGAAGCCAAGCTCTAACAAGCCGATTTACGCCACCTTCAGATAAGTCAGATACTTTTCATCTTCAATCGCCGTAAATGGCTTGAAAAAGAGCGGCCCTGAACCAGCCTCCTGAACGCGCCAAACCGGCTGGTCCGAAACTCTTCTTGCCGCAAGCAACTGTTCCCCCGTCACCCTCGGTTGGTCTGCTGTCATTGCGAACAAAACCAGCGGACCGCGCACCAGCGCGACTGTATCTTTGTGTCCCGCATCGATTGACTCCAGCCGCAGAGGCAGGGCAAGATTCATCTCGATCTGGTCGCCATCCTTCCATTTCCTCCAAATCGTTGCAAATCCGCGTTCCATTTGCATCGAAACCGGCTCGCCATTTACGCGAATTGTTGTGCCGCTCCCCAAGGACCGTGCCGGAATCCGCAACCGCAGCGCAAATTGGCAAGGCCGGGAGGCACGCACACGAATGCTAATTTTTCCTTCTAATGGATAGTCGCCACTCTGCGTCAATGCGAGTTGCGTTCCATCCTTATTAATCCACCGTAACGTGGATGGCAGATACAAGTTAATGAATATGTCGTCCCCGTCGCGAAAATAGCTCGCAATGCGGTAGTCTGCCGCAATCTGCGTTAACGTTCCTGAGCAGCATGGCCATTTATCGGGAAAGTAGGTTTTACCGGCAGGCGTATGGTAGTCGGAGTAATAGAACGCTTGTCCATCCGGCTCCAGCCGTTTAGCGCCCAGAACGGTGTTATAGAAGACGCGCTCCATGCTGTCGCCATACCGTCCGTCGCGCGTCACTCGCAGCAAATAGCGAGTCAATTTGAAATGTGCGTAACTGCCGCACGGCGTCTCAAAGCTGCGGTGCGTCTTGGTCAGACTTGCGTAAAGTGCACCGCTATCCGGCGTGACAAAGCTCTCATCCGGCCCCCAGCCGCCGGTAGCGAAACTCTGTGTAGTGGTGATCATCTCGAAGGCATTGCTCGCGGCACGCAGATGCTTTTCGCTCCCGTCCGCAAGATAAGCTTGCATCGCCGAGCTCAGCGCATTGCAAAAACTGTAGGCGTGGTGATTGGCTAAGACGTTCTTATTTTCCGAGAGCGGATCGAAGTAGGTTCCGTCCAGCAGAAAACGCCGTGCCAAAGCGCGATATCGCTCGCCAGCACCACGTTCCCACGCCAGATATAAATTCTCTGGCAGTGTGTACGGCTCGTCCCACGTGTAATCGTCGGCTGTACTATCCCCAACTGACTTGCGCCACTGCCGCTGCGGCTCATCCCGGTCTAATGCATGCGGTGGCAAATGCGGTTCCGCCGCCTCCGTTGTGCGTTCCAGCAATCGGTACGCCTGTGGCAATTCCGCAAACTGGTGCGCGTCAATTAAGCCGATCACCATCTTGTCGTACACGTATGCCGGAAAGCGAAAGTTTGTATAGAATCGCGGCGAGATCCCCGGTTCATAAAGAGCCAGCAGCCGCTCCAATTTGGCGCGCGTCTGCACATCGCGATTAGCGTTATACCCGCGCGCCAGTGCCGATAACCACTGTCCAAAGCAGTGCCCTGGTGCAAATCCGTGGCCGCCGCTTGCGGTTTTGTCCCACGGCACTTCGTCGTACCATCCGCCGAGGTTCGGACCCGGCGCGGGCAGACCGGCACGCAAACGCCATGGCTTGAGCAAACTGTCTTCGTTTAAAGACAACAGCACTGACTGTGTCTGCTCAAACTGAGTTTGCGCCAACCCACCAGCAAGCTCGACATCTCTATAACTGAATTCCTGTAAAGGAGGGCGTGTGTTCGCATCTTCGACTCCGCGCGCAAGCATCCGGGCGGAACACACCACTGCTGTTGCGGAGTGCAAAAACGACCGTCGCGAAATCACCCGAACACTATTTTAGGCGGCTTATTTCCTGTGGACTCCGAGGCTGTCGTCGCCGCTGTACGTCAGCCTCGGCAGACCGCAACCTATTTCTGAGTTTGTCCGCCGCGCGGTTCGCTGCTCGGGGGGATGATGCCTTTCAGTCGCAAATAGGTCACCATGTTCCCGTAATGTTCGTCCGTATGCGCTGTATTGACGGAGAGCACAGTGAGCTTAGCAACGTTGTAATTCATCAGCTTAATCATCTGGGCGCCTTCCGAATCCGTCATCGCCTCGTAGGCTTTATTGCAGAAGGTGACGGCCCCTTTGAGCGCTGCTACCAAATCTGCTTTGGAGGTCGTGGTCTTCTCGATTCCCTTGTTGGGATTCGTTTCTCCGCTCACCATCGAACAAAAATTGTATTGCGCATCCGCCACATGCCCAACAAGCTGACCGAAACTGCGAACTTCCGGCGTTGGTTTGAACGCGTAGTTCGCCTCCGGCATCTTTTCTGCTGCGGCTACCACTTCGCCGCTGACTAGTCCGTAGAAACCTCTCTCGCTGGCTGAGATTGGATTTGCGGGCGGGGCCGCTGCTTCCTGCGCGATCAGGCCAAGGGGCATTGCCCCCAGCGCAAGCAAAACACAGAACGTCTTATTCATGTGAATCTCCCTCGAAGATTGTATTCGCATCCTTACGTAACTGCGGAAACGCCGAAAGGCTTTCCCGCCCCAAGCCTAAAAACTAACGCAGTTTCCGGTAAGAATGTTCTAAAAAAAACCTGAAGAGCTCATCGCGGGTAAAACCGGGGCATCCGCTACACTAGGGAGTTTGAGTCTTGCGTTACGGGTGTCTTCGTCGGTAATCCCACAGGTGCGCTGAAACCAGCACTGCGAGCGCAACGTCAGGATTTTACCCACGGTTGGAAAGGATTCGCTAGGTAGATGATTCATCACAGGCTTCGCGGCCTGCGCATGCCTCTTTCGGCAGTCGTCTTCACAATTTTTTGGTCCCTCACCTTCGGTGGGTTATCCGCGTTTGCGCTGGACGACGATACGTTGGCTGCTCAGACGCCTGCGCAATCGTCTACCCAACAGAAGACGCCGCCCACCCAGCCGCAACAGAATCCCCCGGCGCAGACCCCGCAGCAAAAGCCCGCACAGCCGCCGCAGCAAAAGCCGGCGAATCCGTTTGAAACGGTTCCCACTGCGCCCGAACGCCAGCCCGGACAGCCGCAACAGCCCGCGAACGTCCAGGAAGCCAAACCGGCGCAGATCGGGCCCAACATTATTGAAGGCGTCGATTTCCGGGGTCAGCGAAAAGTTCCGCAGGATACGCTTCGCGCGCTCATCTACACCAAAAAGGGCGATGTTTACGACGAAGAGGCGATTCACCGCGACTTCATTGCGTTGTGGAATACAGGCCGCTTTGACGATATTCGCGTAACAAAAGAAACCGGTCCACAGGGCGGCATCCTTCTGACGTTCAACGTTGTTGAACGCCGTACGGTTCATACCATCGACTACACCGGCAACAAATCGATCAGTAAGTCCGAGATTCTCGACCGTTTTAAAGATCGCAAAGTCACTCTGAGCCCGGAATCGCAATACGATCCCGGTAAAGTGCAGCGCGCCAAGAACGTGTTGCAGGAATACGAAGCAGAGCGTGGTCACCAGTACGCCACTGTCACTCCCCAGATTCGGCAAGTGCCGCCTGGCGGCGTCGACATCACCTTCGCTATCGACGAAGGCCCAAAGGTAAAAGTGGGGCATATCATCATCGACGGCAATCACGCCATGAGCAGCAAAGACGTGATTCGCGCCATGAAGAATTTGAAGCCTATCGGTATTCCGCATTCACTTCTGTTCGAGAATCTCTTCGCGCGTACCTACGATTCCACTAAGCTCGATGAAGATTCCGAGCGCATCCGCCAGATGTATCAGTCAAAGGGCTACTTCGAAGCGCATGTCATCAATCACTCCGAAAAGATCTACGATGTCTACGGACACGGCATCAAAATTCCCTTAATCAATCCCAAGAAGCCGGGCAAACATGTCGATATCACTATGTTCGTTAAGGAAGGCGATAAGTTCTACCTGCGCAACTTCAACTTCGTCGGCATGAAGCTGTTCCGAACGCCAGACCTGATCGCGCGTTCGGTCTTCAAAATGGGGCCCGGCGATGTGTTCTCAACCGAAAAGCTACAGAAAGGTCTTGAAGATCTCCGCAAGCTCTACGGCAATTTCGGCTACATCGATTTCGTTCCGTCGCCCGATCCCGAAGTTGTTCCCGGCAAAGATCAGATCGATCTCACCGTCGATGTCGATGAGGGCCACCAGTTCTTCGTCCGCCGTATCGACTTTCAAGGCAACAACACCACGCGCGATCGCGTCATCCGCCGTGAACTGCAGGTCAATGAAGGCGATCTCTATAGCCAACAATTGCTTGATGCCAGCATTCTGCGCTTGAATCAGCTCGGCTACTTCGATCCGCTGAAGCCGGAAGACGCCTGGACGATCACGCGCGACACCAAAACCAATACGGTCGATCTGCTTCTCAAGCTGAAAGAGCGCGGCAAGAACTCAATTCAATTGAACGGCGGCGTGTCGGGAATCTCGGGTAGCTTCATCGGGTTTTCGTATTCGACAAACAACTTCCTCGGTCTCGGCGAAACGCTCAGCTTAGGGGCGCAGATCGGAACCCTGCTCGATAACATCACGTTCGGCTTCACGGAGCCATACTTATTAGATAAGCCCATACAAGCCGGCTTCACGGTCTTTTATCAGCGCTACAGCTATGACCAGGGTCAGCAGGCATCCATTCTCGCCGGCCAGAATTTGATTTCGTATTACAACGCCTTAGGTTCCTATGGCTGTCCCACCGGCCAGACGAACTGTAACCTACTGAATTACGTCACCGATGGCCGCGGCTTCACTACGTTCTTGAGCTATGCGCTGCACCGAAGTTTCGCGCGCGTCGGTCTTAGCTACGGATACAGCACGCAAACATTGAAGCCGCTCACTACCGCCGCCACCACCTACTTTGACTATCTCGATTTCGAAGGTGTCGGTGGTCCCAACTCTTTGAACGGCATCAAGACCAGCACCATCACACCGACCTACGCTTACAACACGGTCAATCACCCCATCATTCCCACCCATGGTTTGCGTGTCAGTCTGTCCACCGGGTTCTCCGGCAGCTTTTTGGGCGGCAATGTCAATACTGTTCAACCCGCTGTTGATATCGCTTATTTTCGTCGAGGTATTTTCAGAAGCAACGTAATGGGCTTCCACCTGAACGCTCGGTTCATTGCCGGGTACGGCGGCAAAGTGGCGCCTCCGTATAGCCGCTACTACATGGGTGGCGAAGACGATATCCGCGGATTCGACATCCTCACCATCAGTCCCGTCGCTTTTATTCCTACTGACACCACTATCAATGTGCTGAACAATGACGGCACGCCGAAAGTGCAAAGAGTTGTAAATTCGGATGGCTCTATCTCGACTCGACCTGTGACCCAAACGATTCCCGTCTATCAGTTGATCCTGCCGGGCGGCGATACCGCGGCAGTGTTCAACTATGAATATCGGATTCCGATCGTAGGGCCAATCACGCTTGCTCCCTTTTTGGATGCTGGCGTCGATCGCCTGACGTTGCCCAGCCAATTGGGGCTCAACACCGAGCGCGTCGCACAATTGAACGCTGAATTCCCGCAGGCCGATTTCAACCCCCGCGCGGTGATCGCTCCCGGTACACAAAAACCCCGCGTTTCTGTGGGTTTAGAACTGCAAGTACTAATGCCGGTTGTCAACGCGCCGTTCCGGTTGTATTGGGCGTACAATTTAAGTTACGTCAATACAAATCTGCAGCCGCCGGTAGTAGCGGACAGGTCGTTTTTCCCGAACGAAGCCACTTATCAGAGCGCTCTCGGCGCGTTCGGGCAATCAATACCGTATGACGAGCGCAGATCGCTTTTCCGGTTCTCCATCGGTCGCACGTTCTGACGTCAAGGCGGTCGGGTAGCCAAATGGTCCAGTTTGTGACGATAATAGAGAATCACGGAAGGAAAGTAAGGAAGTAGATGGTTAGAAGAAGTTGTTTTACGGCCGCAGCCGCTCTGTTTTGCATGGCCGCTGGTGCGTTTGCTCAGCAAGCGCCGGCCAAAGTTGGGGTGATTAGCATTCAGGGCGCGATCGTCGGCACCAAAGACGGCCAAAAGGCCTCGCAGGAGCTCGACAGCAAATTCGTTCCGAGGAAGAAGGATTTTGACGCCCGTCAAAATGAGATCTCCCAGTTGCAGGACCAATACAATAAAGGCGGCAACTTGATGGCGGAGGACAAGCGGAACCAGCTTGCTCGCGACATCGACGAAAAGAAGAAGCGGCTGGAGCGCGACATGCAGGATGCTCAGGAAGAGTTGCAGAGCGAACAGCAGCGCGTTCTTCAGAGCCTTGGGCAGCGCATGATGGCGGTCATCGAAAAATACGCCAAAGATAACGGCTACACGATGATTTTAGACGTCAGCAATCCCAATACTCCGGTCCTCTATGCTTCGAGCGGCATCGATATCACCCAAGACATCGTTTCGCTCTACGACAAGACAACCGCGAACGGAGCGCCCGCTGCTCCTGGCACTCCGAAGCCTGGCGCGACCGGTGGAACCGCTTCCGCCGTTAAGCCTCCGGCCGGCGCACACTAAATTAAATCGCAGACCCATTCACCATTCAAGCGCCGGGATGATTCTCGGTGCCGATTGGTGTCCGTACGCGCGTACTGCACGCACGCTCGGAAGGCTAGACAATTCGGATCAGGCCGAAAATAGCAGCTCGAAATTCTTTTCGTCTTGCTGACGAAAAGCTAGGCCGGGCATGCCGCGTCCGATCGTATTGACATCGAACTCAATCGTTCCGTCGCTGAACGTCATGCCTTTGAGTACCGCATTACCGCTATTCAGCCGCATCAGGCGAGCTAAAGGTGACGAGACGGACAGGAATGTTGCAAAGCGGTTCCCGATGTTGCGGGTTGGTTCGTGCCTTACGCTGCCGCTATCATGAGGGAAACTTCCTATGTCGGCCGCTTGGCGCAGATACCGGATCTACATCCCGGTTGTACCCCTATGCGCGGCCGGGCTGCTTTATCAAATCGCGTACACCGTCGTCGGCACAAATGCTGCGCTGCACGGTCCGTCTATGTCCGATGCGCCGTTCTCTACCAGCGACGGCACGGTCGGTACTCCACATAAAGCGGCCGAGGCCGTCGGTCTCCATACCGGTGATCGCATACTCTCCGTCGACGGCGCCGCTCTCACCGATCAACGCCAACTTTGGGAAGCCGTCAATCGCCACCATCCCGGAGACTTGCTCACCGTCACCGAAATTCCAAAAGGCCACTCGGACGTCCGTACCCTGCGAATACTCGTTCCCGCGCTTTTGCCTTACCGGCCGACACTAGGCGAACTGGCATTCACATTTGGACTCTTTTTCGTGATGCTGCTGTGCGTATTGACGGGTGTGTATGTCATTTTGCGCCGTCCGTACGATAAGCGTGCATGGCTTGCTTTCGGCATGATGCTGTCGTTGTCGCAGGTGGTCAATTTTGGGATCGACTGGTACCTTTTCCCCGAACCGCTTTGGCTGTTCGCCAAGGCGTGGCGGCTCCTCTGTGTTTTGAATTGGAGCTTCGTGATTTCGGCCTTTGGTTTTTACTTTCCCGAACAGTTCGAGTGGGATAAGCGCCGCCCTTGGATCAAGTGGCTTTACCTGGGCCCTTTGGTTTGTATCAATGTGCTCCAGCTCATCGACGCGGCGAGTGCTGAAATTCGTTTTCACGCTTTTCCCGTGCTTCATCGCTTGTTTTCTCTTCGATTCCTGAATCCGTCTTTACTGATCGCGATGTCAATTGCGCTGTTCTTTGCATGTATTGGTGTGAAGCAAGGTAAAGCCAAAAACCGGGACGTCAAAAGGCGCCTCCGCCTGCTCGAAGCCGGCGCCTGCATTGGGCTTGGTCCCATCGGCTTACTCTTGCTCTATCAAACGCTGTTCAACCACGGCTCGGAAAAAGGCATACCCGAAGCGTTGCTTTTCGTTATTTGTTTCTTGTTCACCGTCTTTCCGCTTACCCTTGCCTACACCGTGCTCACCGAACGCGCCATGGATCTTCGCGTCGTGGTTCGTCAAGGCATGCGTTATACGCTGGCGCGCGGCGGCCTTCGCGCGTTGATTGCCGTGTTTGGCCTGTTGTTTTTCACGGCGCTGTCGAGCGTGTTGTTCAGGCCCGGCGTCAGCGACACCACCAAGGTCACCGTTTACACGCTCACTGCCATCGCCTTCGTCATTCTTGTTCGGCGTGTCCGCTCCCAACTCTTCGTTGTGATCGACAGGAAATTTTTCCGCGAGCATTACAACGCGGAAGTTCTGCTCGGCGACCTCACGGAGAACGTGCACTCCATCATGGACGAACAGCAGTTGCTCCAGACGGTGTCCCGCCGCGTCTCCGATGCGCTGCATATCTCCCATTTCTCCGTCCTCATGAGCGGCGATTCCGGCTTTCGCCCCGTATATGCGCTTGGTTTGGATCTCCACCCGCAAGTCCATCTACCGGAAGATTCGAAAGCGGTCGCGCTTCTGGAAAGCGCCAAAGAGCCCGCGCCTATCTATTTCGATCGTCCGGATAATTGGGTCCACGCCGCGCCCGAGCCGGAGTTGGTCACGTTGAAGGAGCTGGGCGCGCAGCTTTTACTGCCCCTAAAAGCTAAAGAGAAATTGCTCGGGCTGTTTTGCCTAGGGCCGAAATTGAGCGAAGAACCGTTCTCGAAAACTGACATCAACCTGCTTCGCTCCGTGGCTCTCCAAACCGGTCTGGCGCTCGACAACAGCCGTCTCACCGCAGCCTTCGCGCAGGAGGTTGCCCAGCGCGAGCGTCTCAACCGCGAAATCGAAATCGCCCGTGAGGTGCAGGAACGCCTCTTTCCGCAGCAGCTTCCACTGGTCGCCGGCATCGATTACTACGGCGCCTGCCGTCCAGCACTTGGCGTGGGCGGCGATTATTACGATTTTCTTAGTTTGGCCAACGGCGATCTCGGCGTTGCCATTGGCGATGTTTCCGGCAAAGGTATTGCGGCCGCGCTCTTGATGGCATCATTACAAGCATCACTTCGCGGCCAAGCCTTGACTGGCCTGACGGACTTGGCTCATCTCATGAGCAACGTCAACCGGCTGGTCTACGATGCCACGCCCTCCAATCGTTACGCCACATTCTTCTATGGGCAATATAGCCAGCAGACTCGCATCTTCCGTTACGTGAACGCCGGCCATAACCCGCCCTTCGTCTTGCGCAAGACCAAGGCCGGCACTGTTCACGTGATTCGCCTCGATACCGGTGGACCGGTTGTAGGGCTCTTCCCTGAGGCCCCTTACCAGCAAGGGTCATTGACGCTGGAGCCGGGTGATGTTTTCGTCGGCTTCACGGACGGCATCAGCGAGGCGATGAATCGCGCTGACGAGGAATGGGGTGAAGAACAACTCATCCCTACTGCCGCCGCTAATGCAGATAAATCCGCTGCTGAAATCATTCCGTTCTTGATGGCAGAAGCGGATCGCTTTTCCGATGGCGCTCCTCAGCACGATGACATGACACTCGTTGTCGTCAAAATGCAGGCCGAAGTCGTCGGCCTCGCAGCGTGATCGTTATCCCAAATACTGCACTTCTACGTAAGTGCCGAGCCGCGCATTGTAAGCGATATACCAGCCCGGATGATCCGGATCGTCGTAGATAACGATTGGGTCCGAGTTCCACAGCCAATCGTTCACGTAGGCATACTCCCAGGGCGCAACGCTCCAATACCAGCCGTTAAACCAGAATCGGTCCGGTCCGCCGCCTGCCAAATGCCAGGTGTGGCCTGGGCCGAATCCTCCGCTGAAATGCCCATGTGCCCACGGATGATCCAAATGAAAGCGCGGATCGTTTGCTGGCGCATGGCCTACCCAATGATCGTTTCGCGCGTCCACGTGTGGCGCGTTGGGATGGTTCGGCTGATCTCGAAAGTCCTGATGGGCAGGAGGCGCTCCGTGATTCTCCACATGCGCTGCAGGCGGCGCCGCGTGATTCTCTACATGCGCCGCAGGTGCCGTCCCGTGCTCTGGCCCGTGCGCGGGAACATGTCCTCCTCCCACTTCCCCGTGGCCGCCGTGCGGCTCGCCCCCTCCTCCATGATGCTCTTGTGCTGTTGCCAAGAGGCCGAAGCTCAACAAACAACCGACAAGAACTACTGGTAGTTTCCTCATACTTGAAGGACGCCCAACTACTTTGCCGGCGCAACAGGGCAGAAGTACTAGCGTTGGCCTAATAGTTCTAGATGGAATAGTGCTCTATGCGTCACGACTATATCCACATTGACTATAGCCACATCGCATATAATTGGAATCGTGCCCGGTCAGAACACGCCCGACCCCGACTCGCTGTTGCCTTTGCCTCCCGCAGCCTTCCATATATTGATGGCCCTCGCCGCGGGCGATCGCCACGGCTACGCGATCATTCAAGACGTCGCGCAGCGTACCAACAATCGCCTGAAGCTGGGCGCCGGAACGCTCTATCGTTCCCTCCAGCGAATGCTCGAACAGGGGTTAATCGTTGAAGTTGCAGGCCGCATCGCGATTGGCCGATCCGAAATCGAGCGCGATGATGAGCGCCGCCGTTATTATCAGATCACTCGCTTTGGCGAAGCGGTCGCCCGAGCGGAAGCCCGGCGTCTGACTGAGCTAGTGAAATTCGCGCGGCAAAGCGGATTTGCTGGGGAGAGGGCCTGATGCCTCTCTATCGCGCACTCCTCTATCTCTATCCATCCTCGTGGCGTTCCGAATATGCGGAGGAGATGTGCCGGGTTTTCACATCGCGCCGTCGTGAAGCTCGCGGTCTTTCCGGCTTGCTTGTTCTGTGGATCGCTGTGATTCCCGATCTTCTTATCAATGCGATCGCCGTTCAGTGGGATACCTTGTCTCAGGATCTGCGCTATGCGCTGCGCGCTCTGCGTCGCGCGCCCGGTTTTGCCGCTACCGCTATCGCGATCGCTGCTCTTGGCATCGGTGCGACCACCGCCGCATTCACGATGCTGAATCACGTTCTCTTAAGCCCCTTGCCGTTCCCAGAACAGGATCGTTTGGTTAAGCTGCACGAATCCGATGTCTCTGGCCTGAATCGGTTTTGGGACGTGTCGCCGGCTAATTATCGCGACTGGAAACGCATGAGCAAGTCTTTCGAGTCCATGGGTGCATATCGTAGCCTCTCGGTCAACATGACCGGGGGCGAAGGCGATCCGCAGCGCATCGATGGAGCGTCGTTTACAGCGGACGTGTTTCCCACGCTCGGCGCGAAGCCGGCGCTTGGCCGCTTTTTCACCAAAGAGGATGACACCGAGTCGACGCCCAGAACTGTTGTTCTCAGTTACGGACTGTGGCAGGAACAATTCGGCGGAAAGTTCGATGTTCTGGGCCGCACCATTGATCTCGACAATCTTGCATACACAGTTATCGGCGTTATGCCGCGAGACTTTTATTTTCCCAGCCGTGAAGCTCGGCTTTGGACGGCAATGCGCTTCTCTCCCGATGAGTTTGAAGATCGCACGAACACTTTTATTTTTCCTGTTGCCCGTCTGAAGCCAGGTATCTCGGCCGCGCAAGCTCAGGCTGAGATGAAGGCCATTGGCGCGCAGTTGGCGCGCGCTTATCCGAAGGAACTCGCACAAGTAAGCATCGATTTAGCCGGGTTGCGTGATGAGGTCTCTAGCCGTGCTCGACTCATGCTCAAAGTCTTGCTTGGCGCTGCGGTCTGCGTGCTCCTGATCGCCTGCATGAATCTTGCGAATTTGCTGATGGCGCGAGCCTTGGTGCGGCGGCGTGAGCTCGCAGTGCGCGCCGCGCTTGGCGCCGGCCGGGAACGGCTTATCCGTCAGACGCTTACCGAAAGCCTGCTGCTTGCCGTTCCGGGCGGCCTTCTCGGATTGCTGATCGCCCGTGGCGCGCTTCCTCTGCTGGTCCGCATGGTGCCCACTTCACTTCCTATTGCCGAGATGCCTACCTTCGACATTCGCGTTCTGCTATTCGCTCTGCTGGTTACGTTCGTCACCGGCATAGCGTTCGGCGTTCTGCCCGCGGCTCGTACGCGTATAGACGCTGCTCGCGAACTTCATGAAGGCGGCCGTTCCGGCATCGGTGGCCGGCGTGAGCGGCTTCGCGCCGCGTTGGTTATCGCAGAAGTTTCGTTCTCCATCGTGCTGTTAGTTGGATTCGGGTTGCTGGCGCGCGCCCTTTGGCGCATCCAAGCTGTCGACCCCGGCTTTCGCCCAGACCATGTCCTGACCATGCGCACGTCCTTGCCAATGCCCCGTTACGAAAAAGTAGAAACGCGCGCGGCCTTTTACCGGCATGTGCTGGACGAAACGCGCCGCATTCCGGGCGTGACCGGCGCCGCCTACACCAGCTTCCTGCCTATGGTTCTGGGAGGCGGAATATGGCCCGTTGAAATACAAGGTCATCCGGAGAATCTCGCCAATCGCCGCACCGCCAGCTTGCGGTTTGTCACGCCGGGATTCTTTTCGGCGATGGGCATTCCTCTGTTTGCCGGGCGTGATGTTCGCGAATCCGATTCGGACCATGCGCCCTTTGTCGCCTTGGTGAGCAGTTCTTTCGTGGCCCGTTACTGGCGTGACGAAAATCCGCTCGGCCGCCACATCAACATCGGTAATCACGACCGCATTGTTATCGGCGTTGTCGGCGATATCCGGAATCGGGGGTTGGAGCGCATCAGCGAGCCACAGGTTTACGTCTCCTGGCTGCAGCCCGATAATGTCTCCACCTGGTATGCTCCAAAGGACTTGGTCATCCGGACAACCGGCGATCCCAATTCGTTGATTCCTTCGATGCGCCGAATCATTCGCCAGGCCGACAACACGCAGCCCATTTCGGAAGTCCAAACGCTGTCTGACGTGGTTGAAGATCAAACCGCATTTCGCCGGGTGCAGCTCGCGGTTCTGGGCGCGTTTGGCGCTATTGCTTTATTACTCGCGGCAGTCGGTATTCACGGTTTACTTGCTTTTTCGGTGTCCAGCCGTACGCAGGAAATCGGCGTGCGTATAGCGCTAGGTGCGCGGCAACTGGACATTTTCGGCATGACACTCCGCGACGGCGTGAAATTGGCCGCCGTTGGAATTGTCATCGGCGTCGCGCTCGCCTACGCATCCGGGCAACTGCTCCAATCGCTGTTAGCCGGCGTGAAACCTTCGGACCTGGAGGCGTTTGTAGCAGCTATTCTAGTGTCGCTGGCAATGACGCTCGCCGGAGGTCTTCTGCCCGCTATTCGCGCCGTCCGAGTCGATCCGGCTGTAGCTATGCGCGCCGAATAACCACAATAAAAGGATGTTGAGTCGCAGGCAATTTCTCGCAGCTTCTGCACTTGCGGTTTCGCCTCGCACCGTCCGCGCCGGTCACACCTTCGATCTCGCCTCGATCGAACGCCCTCGGGTCTTGAAACTGGCGAACAAGTTCCTCTACGAGCCTCCCATCACGATCACGGCCTCGCATAGCCCACGCAGCGCTGGCGGCATTCACGATTATTTTTCCGAAGGCGATTACTGGTGGCCCGATCCGAAGAATCCTAGCGGCCCTTACATACAGCGCGATGGAGAAACCAACCCCGACAACTTCGTCGCACATCGGCAGGCTCTCATGCGTCTCAGCGTGCAATGTCCCGCCTTGTGCGCCGCCTGGGTGCTTTCCAAGGAACGAAAATACGCGGATCATGCGGTCGACCATCTCCGCGCTTGGTTTATTGATCCCGCAACCGTGATGAACCCCAACCTGCAATTCGCACAGGCGATTCACGGACGCACTACCGGGCGCGGCACCGGCATCATCGATACTCTGCAGCTAATTGACGTTGTGCGCGGCGCTGCCGCCATTGAGTTTTCCGGCGCTCTGTCCAACACCGAACAGCGGGCGCTCCGAAAATGGTTTGCCGACTATCTGCTCTGGATGACCACCTCGAAAAACGGCATCGAGGAGCGTGACGCGAAGAATAATCACGGAACCTGTTGGTGTGTCCAGGCCGCTGTGTTCGCTGGCTATACCCGCAATCCCGAGATCGAAAACTACTGCCGCAACCGTTTCAAGACCGTTCTGATTCCAAATCAGATGGCGTCCGATGGCAGCTTCCCGCAGGAGTTGCGGCGCACGAAGCCGTATAGCTATTCGCTCTTCAACTTGGAAGCAATGGCCGGTATTTGTCAGACCCTCTCAACTTCGAACGATAATCTCTGGACGTTCACCCTCCCTGACGGCCGATGCATGGCCAAAGCTGAGGCGTTCATGTTCCCATACATTGCGGACAAAACCAAGTGGCCCTACCCGCCCGACGTTATGTATTTCGATCAATGGCCGCTGCGCGAGCAAAGCCTGTTGTTCGCCGGCCTCGCTCTGAATAAGCCCGAGTACCTCGACCTGTGGCGCACGCTCAACGAAGATCCCACTGTTGAAGAAGCCATCCGCAACTATCCCATCCGTCAGCCGGTATTGTGGATGAATCCGGCTATAGATCGCGATGTGAGCGTGTAGCGATTGTCAAAGCCCGAGAATCGCGTATGGTCGTGTTTTACGTTCGCGTTGGTTGCTGCGCCTCTAATCTTTACGCAGAATGAGTATCATCCACTTACATTTGCTGTGGAGGCGGGTCTGTATCCCCTGGTAGCTGCCGCTCGATGTATTTACAGGCTCGCCTTGCGCAGCCGGCTTAACAACGGCAACAGAATCAGGGCGCTCGCCATTAAACCCCATGTAGCAGGTTCAGGCGCCGATGGCGGTGGAGGAGGCGCGCCGCCACTGCTAATGCCATCATTGAGAGCGGTCAACTCAAATTCTCCGTTCGCAAAGCTGGTGCTGTAATCGAACCCGGGCGCGAGGCCTTCAATCAGAAAATTCGTACCGTTGAGGCTGATGCCTCCGGCGGCGGACATGAGGTCGAATGTCTCGCCGGCACCGGGTGCAAAGCCATTGCCGAACACGAAGTCAATCGTTCCTCCGGTAAACGTGATGGAACCCCCGGCAATGATCTTGTCGAATTCGCCATCCTGCATCCCATCGATCTCCAGGTCCAGATCGCCACCCGTTTGCAGATAATTGCCGCTGATATTAAAGCTCTCCGGATCTCCCGGCGATACTCTCCCGCCCGCCTGGACCGCAACACCGCCATTTACGTTTCCCGAGCCTATAAATCTGTTGTTAACGACGCAGTTTATATCGCTTGAACAGCCGCTCAGCGTTCCGCCGAATCCGACGGTTACCCATCCCTGGCCCTGAGGAATGAGTACAGTTCCAATATTCAAGCTGCCCGACGTTACGTCAACCGTTCCTTGTGAACCGATCGCAACCCTCGAACCAATAGTTGCCGACGCGCCTGCGGCTAAACTCAAGGTGCCAAGCGCATTAATAGCCGCGTCTTGCACTCCGGTTAGCTGGCCACTGCCGCTGATCGTCAAAGTCGCCGTCCCACTGCCGCCTCCAACGGTAAGAGGGCCGCTGACGCTCAACTGGCCTTCGGACGAAATGGTTACTGAACCCAAAGCAATCGCAACACTATTTGCCGTAACTATGCCGCCTTGGTTGATATTGAGTTGTCCCGGTATCCTTTCGGAGGAGCCAACCGTGAGCGCACCTACGACAGATAACGTGCCTTGATTCTGGACGTTCAAGGTCGCATAGTCAGCCAATGCCGGACCCCCGAAAGTTGAAGCGACGGTCATTTGTGAGCCAGCCCCGGTGACGGTAACCGTCGATTGGTCGTTCATAAGTAAGACCGGGAGCTGATTCCCCATTGCATCCGTCGGATTCCCACTCACCTTCATTACTCCGCCGTTCGATACCATGACGAAGCTACTGCCTGCAGTGTCAAAGGTCGAAGTAGCAAAATTCCCACCTCCACCGTCAACGGTCAGCTTTGAGCCGGCGCCCATGACTTGGAGGTTTGCGTTGTTAGTGATCAAGACACCGCCATCCTCGATTGCCGCCACCCCGCCGTTCAAGATGTTTAACGACCCATAATGGAGCAAGTACAAATCCCCAGTGGATAATGTCGAACCTGATCCGGTGACTTTCACAGCGCCAGTATCGGTGGCACGAAGAAAAGCAGTGGCCGTGTTCAATGTGCCTCCATCTGCAATCGTCAGCGTGCCGGCCGATATGTCAAGTCCGCTTTTGGGCTGCCAAACGGAACCAGATCCCGTCACCGTCGCATCGACAGCTATGTTATCCGCGCTCTGTTGGGCGGCGCCAGTAAGGGATGACCCGCTTCCAACATAAATGGGCGTTTGATCGATTCCACCGCCTTCAAAAACGCTCGACGGACCATTTACTGCGACCAGACTGGTGTAATTCACAACACCTCCGCCCGTCAAGCTAAGTTCACCGCCTCCACCACCTGAGACCCCGAGATTGATTGTGCCGGCGTTCACAGCGCCGCCGTTTTGGACCAGCAGAACGCCCGTCGGAGGGTTCATACTTGCACTTGCACCTCCCAAGTTGATCAGGCTTGAAGTAAATGACGAGCCCGCGCCGCTAACCAGGATGGTACCCGCCGTCGAGTTCACCTGCGAGGTGCTGACCTGTCCACCCGACAAGATATTCAGCGTTCCGTTTCCTACCAGAAGTTGTGCACGCGTATTCCCGCCGTCCAGAAGCTTGGCTCCATTTTGGACGTTCAGAACGGATGGCTCGGAAGTGGAGTCCACCTCAACCGAGGGAGATCCTGAACTCGAAAGAGTAACGGCGGTACCGGCTCCATCAAGCGTCAGTACAGTACCATTTCGAACGTTTAAACTGCTAGGGCCCTGGTAGGTCGTGCCCATCTCCAGAGTCGCCGTTCCGCCATAGAGGGAAAGGCCGCCGCCTGCGGAATTCAGGGTTGACTGTTGAATATCGAGTGACCCACCGGGGTTTACAACACCCCCGAAATTATCGAATCCAGAGCCTACAATCTTGCTCGGCGCCTCAGTATTCACACTGAACAGCCCGTGCACGGTCGAATTGCCAATTGAAAAACCCCCGGTGACTATGCCACCCTTCGGCCCAACCATACTGTTCAGGAGCGTCAGACTTCCCAGGCTTGAAGTGCCATTGTCAATTTCAAGGCTCAACCCAGTAGCGCTCGGGCTGTTAATGACGGAGCCATTAGTGATGACGGCGGCGGTTGCCTGTACTCCCGTATTCAGAGAAGCGTGGTCCGCAATCAAGGTATTTGCAGTGAGGCCGTTCGGAGTGGTCACAGATCCTCCGGAATTCACGGTGAGGTTGGCAAAATTGGCGGTCGCCAATCCAAACTGCTCGGTCGTAGTCAGGGAAGTGCCGGCTATGATCATGGAACCGCCGGGTGCGCCGTTGCCCGGACCCGCAAACACGGCCCCTACACTTGCATTCACGTCCAATGTCACTGTGCCCGGGCTGCCTGCTTGAGTCCCTATGTACACCTCATAACCCGCGGAAGGAACACAATTACAACCCCAATTGCTCGCGTTGCTCCAGTTTCCGTTTCCTCCGTTCCAAAAGGCACTTTGGCCGAACGCGGGAAGCGCCGTCGAGACGAGGAAAAAAATGGCAAACGGGGGCACTCCCTTTTGGCGCCGCATATTTTCTATACTTTCTATACATTCACTCGCCGGATTCACGCTATGAAACGGGTCTGAAATTTTATGAAATGAGTACCCCACCTGCCTCTTCTCACGGCCGCCTGGACCCGGACTCCTATTACTCTTTCGGTCCGTTTCAACTTGATCCGCACTCCCGCGTTCTAACCAACGCCGGAGAGCGGGTTCGCATCACTGCCAAAGCCCTTGAAGTGTTGCTGATGCTAGTGGAACGCGGCGGCGAGACCGTGACGAAAACTCAATTGCGGGGCGCCGTCTGGGGCAGCTCGGCAGTGGAGGACAACAACCTCAACCAATGCGTCTCCGCCATCCGAAAAGCTCTCGGCGAGCGAGCAGGCGAGCACGAATACATCTTGACTCTAACGGGAGTCGGCTACCGTTTCATCGCGCCGGTAACAGTTATTACCAACAAGCCGGCGCCCCCCGCTAAAGAGAGTTTCGCCTCGGCTTCCGAGCCAATCGTCGCTCCGCCTGTTGTTTCCTCGAATCGGCAGCCCCTCGTTTTCGCTGCAATAGCGGTTGTCGTATTCTTGGTTCTGGTCTCGGCGGTCCTGGCGTCGGCATGGATCGCGCGCCGTGGCGCTGCGTCACGCGCACTTTCGAAGCTGGAGCCGCTTCCCCTTTCTCGAAATCAGCAGGCGCTCGACCTTTATCTCGAAGGTCGCCGTATCGCGCGCGACCGGCGCGTGCCTGAACTGAACCGTGCCATCCGGTATTTTCAAGGTGCAGTCGCGAAAGATCCCAACTTTGCCCTGGCTTACGCCTGGTTGGGCGAGACGTATGCCATCGAAGTAGCTAACGGTGCTGCTTCTCCGGACATGCTGGCACTCGGTGAAGCGGCGGCCAACAAAGCTCTCGCGCTGAATCCGTCTCTCGCCGATGCACACGCCTCGCTTGGGCTGCTGTATTACGCCCGCTGGGATTGGCAGAGTGCCCGCCGCGAACTGGCGACCGCCTTGCGGCTCGACCCAAACAACAGCCGTGCCCTCATGCGTTCCGCAATGGTTTCCTTCGTGATCGGAAACTTCCCGGAAGCCGAGTCGCGGCTGCACCGCGCACAAGCGCTCGATCCATCGAACGGCGCAATTGCCGGCATGCTCGGCGAACTCTATTATTATCAGCGCCGTTATGATGCCGCCATCCAACAGGCGGAGCACATTATGCAGTTCGATCCGGAGAACCTCGCCTTCGCCTGGGATCTCAAGACGAAAGCCCTCATGCAGGAGGGACATATCTTAGAAGCCAGAAGCGCAGCCCAAAAAGATGCGGCGCTGTCACCCGAAAACATCGGCTCGCAACTGGGATTCGCCTGGTTAAATGCCGGCGGGAATTCCGCCAGATTCGCCCCGGTCTTCCATCGGATAATAGACGCACACGCGACTGCCTACAGTTCTCCTTACGTCCTCGCGGGCTGGTATGCGCGGCAAAGTGATAAAGAGGACGCGTTCCGCCAACTCGAAATCGCTTACCGTCAGCGAGTCACGGATTTGGTCTCGGTAAGGTGGGATCCTGCCTTCGATTCTATACGCGCCGACCCGCGCTATCGGAATTTGCTCGCGCGGATGGGACTTTTAAACGAAAACGAATCGCGTTCGCGGCTTTCCACTACCAACTAAAGCCTCATCATGACTTGCCGCACCCGCGAATCGATACTCCACACGACCGCCTACTGCGCCTGGGAAATAAGCTGCGCGACTCTCGAACCAGTTCCGACGGTTTCCACAAAAACGATTTGATTAGGATTCAAATACATTCGATCCGGACTGTGGAGTTCTTTCCCTCGCTTGACCAATACGTTCGAAGTCTGCTTCGTCTCCGCATTCGTGTTGGTGACCACATAGTAAACCTGCATTAGAACAGGATGCGGCGTACCGTAGCCTTCCAATTTGCCGTAAAAGACTCCGCCATTGGACAGCAAAACAGCCTGGTATGGAGTGGGAAAAGTTACTGCGGCCGTTCTCGTTCGCCATTCTTCGAAGAGTCCGATGCTTAGGACTACCAGAATGCAAAACAGCAAAATCGGAACGGCACGGCTTTGCTTCTGCGCAATCTTCGGCCGTTGAACAGGCATTCTGTGCTCGATAGAGACATCTTCCTGTGTGCGAACAGCGCTATCCTCGGGCATTTTAGACTCTCGTGGACTCTCCAATCTGATTTAGTGGCTCTCCGATTATAGGTGTGCCCCAACGTGCCTGTCTATTGCGCCATTGGCCTAGTAACCGCGTTTCATGGAGTCGATACAAGCCGTAAAATAATCGTGCGAGCGCTAGTTATGCGACTTATATGGGCGGTCCTGCTTTCGTTTACAACGACGCTCTTCGCGCAAACTGAACGGCCAAAAACTTTCCTCGATGAAAGTAATGCCTGGCACAAGACGCACACACTGCCGGCTAACGCCTCACCCGAGCAGCGGCGCGTTTTCAACGAGGAGCTGGCGGATGCCACCGCTCAGTGGGTCAACCATTGGCCCGACGACCCGCGGGCATGGCTAGCGCGATTGCACTCCTTGGTCAGACTGAAATCCACATCGGACCAGCAGTTAGAACAGGTTGGCGACACCCTTCTGCAAGTCTTAAAAGAGCACCCGGTTCAGGGATTTCGTTTTGTACCCGTCCAGACCGAGGTACCCGAGATCTGGAGCATGAGAAAGATCCGCTTGGAGCAGTGTCTTCAACTGACGCAAGAGGCCGCTCGTAAGGACAAACAGGCGCAGAGCGATAACCCTTCTTTGACTCGGCAGCTTATCGAAGTAATTGCTCAGGGACTGTTTCGCACTCTCGGTATGGAAGCCTTTCTTGCAATTGATCTGAAAAAGTTCGACGTTGCGGAATCTGCGCTTGATGAGATGAAGCAGTATTGCGATGAACATCCCGATATTTCTGACCGCCTAAAACACCTGTATCTGGCCGATGCTGCCGTTATCGCTAATTCGGAAGGTCACAAGCCCGATGCGCTGCTGTATTATTCGGAAGCGTTCCGCGAATATCCAGATGATTCATCGACTGAAACTCATGCGCGTCAACTCTGGAAAGATCTAGGCGGAAGCGACGAAGGATTCAATGCATGGACGGCTGCTGTTGCCAGAATGGACCGTCCCGCGCCCGCGTCAAAGCAAGGCGGTTCTCTGTGGACCCCGATAAACAAGCCGCTGACCGCGTTTCATGGAGTCGATACAAGCCGTAAAATCTGGACCTTCCATGATCTGAAAGGTAAGACGACATTGGTGAATGTTTGGGCAACGTGGTGCCGTCCGTGTCAAGAAGAGTTACCGGACGTACAGGCCATCTTCGACCAATTGAAAGATCGGAAAGACGTACAAGTGCTTACTGTGAGCGTTGACCAAGATTTCAGTTGGGTCGCCAGATTTGCCGAAAGGCAGCACTATACGTTCCCCATTATCGGCATGGCGTCGGCAGACGTGGACAAAATGGTCGGAATCGAAGGCGTGCCGCGGACATGGATTGTCGACTCCACCGGAAGTGTCAGGTTTGAACTGGTCGGCTACGATCATGCCCTATGGCCCACGCAGATCTTGCAGCAGTTAGACGCAGTGAAGTAACGCCTTTTACATCACTCAAACGCCGTGGAGAAATCGGTCCTGTCAAAGCTAGAAGTCATCGATTCGAAGCTGGTTTAGAGCACCCTTCCAACTCGCTTCGAAGGCTTGTCGCACCCACGCTGCATCAGCTTTTTGTTTCTGGAGTTCCATAGCTTCCCATAGGCCATAAAGCGAGCGCGGGTTTCGCGGAGTTCGAGATAGATCGTCCCGGAAAACTTTTTCGGCCTCCGCTGCCTTTCCGCAGTGGAGCAACTCAGCACCTAACGACTCGCGCACGGGATAATACCAATCTGGTAAATCATCAAACTTCATTTGATCTTGCACGGCAATTGCTGATTGCCAACTTTGAATTGCATCCAGTACGTCGCCGCGCGCCGCGGACACTCTAGCCTTAAGTGAATACTCCGCCAACTGATGGAACGCACTCCAATCATTGAAGTACATCCCGAACGCGCGGCCGGGAGGCAAGTATGCATAAGCCTGATTCATCGCAGACTCCTCGACGCCTGCCTTTTCTGGGTTGCCTTTGTGCGCGAACGCGCAACCGCGGGCGTAGTGCCAAAAAAAAGCAATCCCTTGTAAATTTGAATCCGGTTTCGGCAGAGCAAGTATCTCCTCCCAGCGGGCGAACCGAAGCAGCACGAGTATTGTAGAAATACGAAAAGCTTGGGATCGTGAAGATGCTTCAAGTTCCTTCGCCGCGGAATACGCGATCTTGAATTCTCCGCTCATGCTCGCCGCGTAAACCAGAAAGTATAGATTATGATTCGCGTAACCCATCAAATATGGTGCGTTCAAGATGGTACATTCCCGTGCATAGGCTTTATCAGCCGCAACAGCAGCTAAGCTGCTTTTAACTGCGGATTGATAATCGCCGGTTCGAAAATAGATATGTGCCGGCATGTGCACCAAGTGGCCTGCGCCACGCACTAGTGTTTCCAACCTATTAGCACTCGGGAGTGCACGCTGCGGAAAAGGGGAGCCTTCAAGCGCATGAATGTAAAGGTGATTCGCTCCGACATGATTAGGCCATCGTTTTAATACCTCTTCAAGCGTACGAGTGATCTCAAGCGTGTCTTCGCCAGGTGCTCCATTCAAATTCCACAGATTCCAGGGGCGCAAAGTCATCAGAGCTGCGGCGTAGAGCGTAGCCGCATCCGGATCGTCCGGATAACGTTGGCTAAGCTCGCGCATCGCGTCCGCGTACTTATGTGCATCGCCAGAGATAGCCTTTGAGAGAGCTGCAATATAGGCCTTCTCGTTCTCCGGTGCATCGACCGACAGCTTCTGTGCCTCCTCGAGACTATCGCGCATTCGATCTTCACGCGTTGAAGACATGTGCCATGCGTTGTAAT
>DASREJ010000005.1:0-14104 GCA_035652115.1 Bryobacteraceae bacterium | reverse complement strand
GTCTGCAGGCTCTGGGCGCGCTGGCTCAACCAGTAATGCTGGGCCATCTTTTCGACCAGGATCTGTTCGGTTGGAGTAGACGGCTGATGTTCTTCGCGTAGACCTTGCTGGAGGCGGTCGAAGGCTTGTGCGTCCTCCCATTCAAGCAGGAAAAAGGTATGACCCGTGAGGCCGTGACGAAATGCGTTTTGGCTGGATGCTGCTTTACCGGCTTCCGTAGTCGGGCCGCTTGAATGCTGCGCGTTCTCGCGATTGGCTTCGATTTGAGCTTGGGAAGACATGATTGAATAAGCCTTTCTGAAAATGAAAACGCCGAGCGGCCGTAACGGCAACCCGGCGTTTAAAGAAATGTCTCTATCTAGTTCTAGTGTCCCATACCGCTGCAAGCGATTTTAGCTAAAAGGCTGATTGCAAACGAGAAGGAGATTGTGATCGACATTTGCGAGAGGGCCGAATCAGACGCCGTTGGCCAGCATCGACTCAGAACCTCGCAAGAGGGGGAACCGGTAGGGTCTCACGGGTGTCCAAACCGATGCATGTTCGAACGAGCTGCCGTGGGCGAGCCCCGCAACCGACTTAGCGATTGGATGATACGTGGCGCGGTCGCGCTCATTTTTATTTTGCTTGGGGCCGATAAATTCGGACCTGGCTGGATTAGTCTCTTTCAGCAGATTGGCTTTGGGCAATGGTTTCGTTACTTTACCGGCGTGGTTGAAATTGTGGGTGGATTACTGGTCTTAGTGCCGTGGACGGTCACGGCGGGCTTGGCGCTTCTCGCGAGCACAATGGCATCGGCAGCTCTTATTCTTGTGTTCGTGGTTCATCGTCCCGGGGACAGCCCTTTTTCTCTCGCATTCTTGATTGGGCTGACGGTGGTTTGGTGGGCAAGGAGAGGTTAATTGGTAATTCCGGGCGGCTGCGTGCTCACCTCACGTGGAGTTTTCCGACATGTTTCGCCAATTGGGCACGGTCGTCGACCGCTATTAATGCCGGTTTACGTAAGTACTCACGGAAAAATTCCATGAATTGCCGGAAGCTCCGGGTACTTTACCTTTTGACATCCAACAAGAGGCGTGACATACTCTTGTTGACAATCAACAGAAGCACTTATGTCAGCCGACAAATCCGATATTTTGCAAGGCACACTGGATCTGATCGTACTTAAGACCTTAGCGACCATGGGTCCGACGCATGGCTATGGCATTGCACTTCGCATTGAGCAAGTTTCGGCGAACATTCTTCAGTTGAACCAGGGAACGCTGTACCCGGCGTTGTTACGGTTGGAGCAAAGGGGCTGGATCAAGTCGGAATGGGGAGAATCGGAGAACAAGCGCCGAGCGCGCTTCTACTCGCTGACCAAGGCTGGAAAGAAGCAACTGCGCGAAGAGACGGCAAGTTGGGAACGCTTTGCAGGAGTCATGCAACGCATATTGAGGCCGGCGGAGTAAGTAATGATTCGGTCGTTTCTGCGGCGTTTGCTGGCGACACTTTGGCCGGGCAGGAGCGAGCGCCGGCTGAATGAAGAATTCGGCGAGCACATTAGTGGGCTGGCGGCACGGCAATCAGAACGAGGTTTAGCGCCTCAGGAAGCGTTGCTGGCGGCGCGCCGGGAGTTCGGGCCTGTGGAACTGGCCAAAGAACGATACCGAGACCAAGCGCGGTTCCGAGGCCTGGAAACCGTTGGACGCGACCTGCGTTTCGCGTTCCGGCAGTGCCGCAAAAATCCCGGGTTTACTGCCGCGGCCGTGCTTTCGCTGGCGCTTGGAATTGGCGCCAACGCCGCGCTGTTTTCATTTGTCAACGCGATTCTGCTGAAGCAGTTGCCGGTGCCTGAGCCAGCGCGGCTGACCGTACTGAAGAATACGGGCCAACCGCTGGTTTTGAGCTATCAGCAACTGAACGAATTGAACCGACAGGCGACCGATATCGACGGGTTATTGGGAACGCATCCGATCGATGTCAGCATGATGCGCGGAGATCATCCGCAGTGGATCTCGGCCGAGCTTGTGACGGGAGAGTATTTCCGCACGTTGCAGATCAAGCCGGAGCGCGGGAGATTACTGACACAGCAAGACTTGGACGATGCCGATGGCAATCCGACCTGCGTGATTAGTTACCGGTTGTGGCAAGGCGAATTTCGCGGCGCAGAGGATGAGGTCGGAAGAACGATCCTTCTGAATACGCGGCCATACAAAATAGTCGGCGTCAGCGAGCGCAGATTTACTGGTCCGGACTTGCAACGGCCGGCGGATTTGCAGATTCCCGCCACGCGTCTCATCGACTACATGCCGGCCTTCGTCGGGATTCCCCATTTCGATTGGAAATCGCGGCTGTCGTTTTTCTCAGCGATGGCGCGGCTGAAACCGGAGGCGACACGGGCCAGCGCGGCTGGACAATTGACCCGTTTAAATCGGCGGTATCTGGAATCCACGAAACTGAACAATCGCGCGGCGGATGTGCAACTAGCGGATGGGAGCGCCGGACTTCAATCGTCTTCAGAGCTGGCTAAGCCTGCATCGATTCTGCTCGCGGTTTCGCTCGTTGTGCTGCTAATCGCGTGTGCGAACCTGGCAACGCTACTTCTTTCACGCACGTCGACGCGGTCGACGGAGTTCGCGCTGAGGCTGGCGATTGGCGGATCGCGACGACGAATATTAGGGCAGGTGTTAGTAGAGAGTGCGCTGCTGGCGGTGTTCGGGACGGCCGCCGGCGTTGCGGTCGCCTATGCGATCAAACAAATCCTGCTTTCATTTTTAAATCGCACGACTCCGCAAATTCATCAACTACATGTCGCACTTGACGGAACAGTTTTGGCTTTTGTCGCAGTCACGTCGGCGATTTGCATAGTGCTGTTCGGGGCGGCGCCTGCCTTGCAGGCTGCGCGGACCGCGGCACTCGGGTCATCAGCCGGAAACACGCGCGCGGGAGTGACGATGCGCAAGGCTTTCGTCGTGGTGCAGATTGCGCTGTCGTTCATCGTCGTGCTTTCCGCCGGATTGCTGGCCGGAACGCTACGCAATCTGAAGGCCGTAGATCTTGGTTTTCGTCCCGATGAGATAGCAGCAATCGACATCAGGCCGGCTGCCGGCGGTTACACGGGAGCTCGCGCCAATCAGTTTTACACGCGCGTTGTCGACGATGTGCGGACGCTGCCGGGTGTGAAGGCCGCTGCTACCGCATTTGGGATGGATTTCGCAAGCCGTTTCAAAATGAAGCTTGGTCCGGCGCCGCAATCGGGGGAAACGTACGAGGTTAACAATTCCGGAGTGAATCCGGGTTATTTCGATACTTTCGGCGCCCACATTCTCGCGGGCCGCGATTTCAACGCCAGCGACACGGCGGATAAGCCTCAGGTCTACATCATCACCGAGCACTTGGCCAAAACCTATTTTCACGGTGAAAATCCAATTGGACGCTCTCTGCGATACGAGGGGAGAAATCTTCCGATAGTCGGCGTCGTATCGGATATTCGTGACCAAGGCCCCCGCGAAACGCACGCCGACACCGTTTATTCGGATGCCGGACAATTGCTGTCATCGAGTCTGACCGTATTTGTGCGCTGCGATGGCGTGTGCGCACCGTTGCTGCCGACCTTGAGAGAAGCGATTCGGACTATTGACCCTAATACGCCAATACTGTCGATGCGCACCTTGCAAACAGAAATTGAGGGCGCCTTTTCTTCGCAAGAAGCGCTAGGATTTCTTTCGAGCTTGTTTGCGGCACTTGCGGTGCTACTGGTTGCCGCTGGGATTTATGGCGTTCTTTCCTACGCTTTGACCCGGCGTACACGCGAAATGGGAATTCGGATGGCCCTTGGCGCTACGGCGAAAGATATCGCCGGGTTGTTTGTATCAGAGGCCGCGGTAATGATTATGCTGGGTACTCTCATCGGAGTGCCGGGAGCGCTGGCCAGTGTGACGCTGCTCAAATCTCAACTATTCGGCGTCGTACCGTATGATCCGAGAACACTAACCGGATGCGTGGCATGCGTTCTGTTCACGATTATTCTGGCGTCGATTGCGCCTATCCGGCGGGCGCTGCGCATTGCGCCGCAGCAGGCCCTGCGGATTGAGTAGGCGATCTGGGTCAGTCGCGTTCCGCGACTTCTAGTGCCCTTTGGGCCCGGTCCCTAAACGAAGGTTCGATGCGAACGATGGTTTTCTGAAAGGCGTACGAGCAGGCTTTCTAAGCGCCTTCTCCGTGGCCCTTCGCTCTCGTTCAATGAGCAACGGACGAAAGTCCTCAGCCACAACTCTGTATTTTTGAAGTCTGTCTAGACAGTTTGGTCCTTCAACGGATGCGTTAGTAAGCAGTTGTAGGCAAAACATTGGTCCGTCCTGCACTGGCACGCGGCTTTGCAGTAACAAAGGCAGATCGATTTCGATGGAGAAGAGAACTGCTGGATTGAGGCGCTGGAGTCCCCAAAACAGAAAGCATCTTCTATCACCGTCCTGAGTGAAGCCCTGGTAAGAAAACTGCATGCTTACGATGCTTGAGAGGTAGATTTGATCGGCCGGCACCCAGGAAAAAGCTGTCGAAGTTGAATCAGAGCATCGGCGCGCGTATTACTCGGTATATCCGATATAACCGTGAAGCCGGTCTTGCGTTTCAACAACCGGAGGATTCGTTGTGGATCCGATTGCCAAACGGCAGGCACACCGGCCTTTTGAACAACGTAGAATTTTGATAACATGTCTTCCTTTGTCGCGCCGTAAAATCAAATATCTCCCGATGAGGCTGGAAAATCTTTAAATCCGGCAAGCATTTCTTTCGGGTTCAAGTCGCGATGCCCGGGGGACATCTTTAACACTCGCGGGATCACACTTCTTCGAGTCCAGGCGTGTTTGCTGAGATTAGTAATTAGACGGCTATCTCCGCGGACCTCTCCCAGGTAGTCGCCTGCGCATCCATAGACTTCATCGCCTTCGGCGAAGTAGCCAATCTGCCGTCCGTCGGAGCCGAAGAGGCAATCGAAGGCCCGGTAACCGATATATCGGCCGCGCCAGTTCCAAAAACTCTTCGTTTCGTCCACTGTCTTGGGCGCTAAAAGTGCCAATGCTGCCAGCCTTTGTCTCGCGTTGCACAGAGCGGCAAGGGAGCGTTGCGCAGGTTCATTGAACCAGAGCGCAACTAACCGACAGAAACAACCTTCCGTTCCGCTGACTTTCTAAGACATAGCGTCCAGAAGATCTGACTTAGTTCAGAGGATCTGAAGAATGGGCTAAAGTGCTCAGACGTCTTAAGTATACGTCTAAATTACCCGCGAGTCCATGGTTGGAAACAACTAAGCGTCGAAGCGACCGGAATCCCACAAAACAGCAGCGGTGTTGGATCTCGGTTGCGCGCCTGAGAGGTGAACGGTCGCCTTCAGCGATGAGATACAGCAGGAAGATATTCGTATCTGCGAGAACGTACAGAAGGGATTGGAATCGAGGCTGTATGATCGCGGCCGCTATTCGGTGAAACGAGAAAACGGCGTTCACCATTTTCACTGTTTGTTGGATGAGTTCTTGAGCGCTAGCTGACGGTTGCTTGGGCGGGCATGCGCGACCGCGCCGTTTGGTAACGTTTGAACATCAACAGGCCTAGAACGATGAAGAACAGGCTGCCGCCGATAATCTTGAACTCGAAGATGGATGTTGAGGCAACTTCGGGCGGAGGAAGCGCGGAGAGAACGATGGCAATGATGGTGACGAAGAGACCGGATATGGCGGCGATGCGGCTGGTGAAACGAAATCCGGCGGCAAAGATATAGAGGAACGGGATAAACGTCACGATCAGCGTCATGTCGACCATGATCTGGTAGGCGGCGCGCACTGTTTCGCCGAACTGGGCCATCAGCAAGAAGAGTGTTGCGGCAACAGCTTGTACGATGAGCGATACGTAGGGTGTCCCGTAGCGTGGATGAATGCGTTTGAAGGATGCGGGTAAATAATTGTCGAGTCCGATGGCATAGGGCAGCCGGGTGTTGCCGGCAATCCAGGTGTCGAGCTGACCTAAGAAAGTAATTCCGAGAAGCGGCGCAAATAAAAGGGCAACCATGGAAGCGCCGAGTTTTCGCGCAGCGCCCACGCCCGCTTGCGCGAGACCGGTCATGGGGCTGATGTCCGCGGGCGGCAATACGATGAGCAGGGCCGCCGTAACAGCGATGTAGAAGAGCACTGAAAGAATGCCGCTGATGACACCAGCGCGCGGGAGATCGCGGCGCGGATTGCGAATTTCGGCACTAACGATGGGAGCTAGTTCAAGACCGACGAAAGCAAAGGCGATTTGCGACCAGAAGTTCAGGGTATCGAGATTGATCTTAGGCAGCGCATAAAATGTTGTGGCGGCTCCGGAGTGCAGCCAGGCCGCGATTGCCAAGCCTGAGATTAGTGCGCCGATGATGAATGTGGAGCTCCCGCCGAATGCCGAGATCCACTTTGCGACTTTCAGGCCAAAGAAATTGGCAGTGAAACCAATCCACAGCACAGCGAGCGTGACCGGGAGAGCGAAGGCACGATTTTCCGCCAGATGCTGACCGGAATCGCCGAGGGCGAAGGTAGTCATGGTGACGCCGGCGAGGAGCAGCGAGGGGAAGTAGAGAATGGTCGAGATGAAGTAGATCCAACCGCAAAGAAAGCCATGGCGGTCACCGAAAGCGTGCTTAGTCCAGATATACATGCCGCCTTCTTCCGGAAAGCGCTGTGAGAGGCGGGCTATAACAACGGCTGAAGGCAGAAAAAAGAAGATCGCGGCGACCACCCACAAGACGAAAGAACCAGGGCCGGCGTGGGCAGCGGCGGCGACCCATCGGAGGCTAACGATCGCGCAGATGTTGAAGAAAACGAGATCCTTCAGCCGCAACTCGCGGCGCAGACCGGATGGGGTGTCGGCAAGGGCGGCCGATTCGACGGACATGTCTGCCTAGGATCGTATAAGACGCGCGGGTAAGGCAGCATAAAATCTGCAAACCTTGTAACCTTTTCGGCGTACTTCGGTATTGATCAGCGAGGGGGAGTGGAAACTCAAACCGATAACTCATTGATGAAGCAGGTGCAGGCGGGTGACACCGACCAGTTGGCGCTCCTTTTTGAGCGCTACAACGTGCCGCTGTTTCAATACTTGTTGCATTTGAGCGGGAATCGCACGCTGAGCGAAGACATTGTGCAGGAGGTATTTTTCCGTGTTCTTAAATACGCCGGCAGCTATGACCCGAGTTTCGCATTTAACGTGTGGCTGTACCGGATGGCTCGGAATGCGTATTTCGATTCGCTGCATAAGCGAAAGGCCGAAACCATAGGCAGTAATTTGGACGATTTCCGCAGCGATGATCCCATGGCGGAAGAGATCCTGACCCGAAAACAAGACACGATGTTTCTGCAGGAAGCGCTACAAAAGCTGCCGGATGACAAGCGGGAGATTTTAGTGCTTAGCCGGTTTCACAACCTGCGGTATGAGGACATCGGACAGATTTTGAATTGTGAGACCGGCACAGTGAAGGTTCGAGTGTATCGCGCGTTGAAGGAACTGCGCGAGAAATTCTGTGAACTTCGTGGAGAAAGGCTGTATGACGTCTGAAGAGTTGCGCCAATTGATTCCCGAGTATCTTTCAGGGCGTTTGGGATCGGAAGGCAGAGCTTTGTTTGAAGAACAACTTAGTAAGGATGCTGAGCTGCAATTCGAACTGGAGGAGCTGCGAGCGACGTGGCAGGGAATGGGTTTGATCCCGGCAGTGCAGCCGGGAAGCGCACTACGGGCGCGCTTCTACCAACGCCTGAACGATTTACAGAGCGGCCGCAGTCGACCCGTGCGCGGCGGATTTGCGTGGTGGAAGCCGGGATTGTCGGGGCTGGTACGACAGACCACGATTGTGCTGGCGTTGTTTTGCCTTGGTATGTATGTGGGCCGAGTGAGCGTAGGCGTGCGGCCAACGAACGACCAATCGGCACAGCTACAAAGTCAGATCCAAAACTTGCGGCAGACGATGGCGTTGTCGCTGCTCGACAGGCAGTCGGCGGCTTCGCGGTTAGAAGGTGTTTCATGGGGCAGCCAGGTAGAACATCCGGACCAGGATCTGTTATCGGCGCTCATTTCGACGCTTGAACACGATTCGAATACAAACGTGCGGCTGGCAGCGTTGGATGCGTTAGAAAAATTTTCGGGCGAGGCGCCGGTGCGGCAAGCGATGGTGAATGCACTTTCGAATCAAGATTCGCCGCTGGTGCAGATCGCCCTAATTGATGCACTAGTGCACATACGCGAAAAAAGCGCGACGGGAGAGTTCCGAAAGCTTTCAACAGAAGCGAACACGAATTCGGCCGTGCGGCAACGGGCGCAGTGGGCGCTGAAATCCTTCTAATGCCTAGCAACGTCCCTCCGACGAGTGGGGCAGGCGGCTAAACACTGGAGTAAAGAATATGAACAAATTAACTGGCCTGATGCTGGCGGCATCGGGATTAGGAATGCTGTGCCTGGCGCAATCCCATTCAGACCGGTGGGCCGTCAGAGAACAGGAAACGATTCAGAAGACCTTGACGCTTTCGGGTGAACCCATGCGTTTGGTGGTGGATAACCTGGACGGCTATGTGCATGTGACGGGGACCAGCGGCTCACAGGTGCGCGTGACAGCGCACAAAACAATCCGAGCGGAAACCGATAGCGACTTTAACCAGGCGAAGAGCGAAGTCAAGCTGGACATGACCGAGCAGCCGGGTACGGTTTCGATTTATTATGCGGCCCCATGGCGTTGTAACGGCAACTGCAGCGGATGTTGCAACGACCGCAGACGCTTCTACGAAGTCACGTACGACATCGACGTGGAGACGCCCCGAAATGCGCGAGCGGTTGTGTCGACGGTCAACGGCCAGTTGCAAGTGGACCAGGTGGACGGCGATTTCGATGTACATGGGGTGAACGGTGGCATCCGGATGAGCGGCATCGGCGGATCCGGCGATGTTCATACGGTAAATGGACCGATTACTATTCAGTTCGTGAAAAATCCTTTGCGGGCATGCACCTTCAAGAGCGTAAACGGCGCGCTGGATGCGCAGTTTCAACCGGGGCTTTCAGCAGATCTGTCCTTTAAGACGTTCAATGGGCAAATCTACAGCGACTTTGACGTGACGCCGCTACCAGTACCGACGGGCGCATCTGAACGAAAAAACGGCATGTTCGTGTATCGCAGCAACCGGCAGAGCAGCGGCCGTGTTGGGCATGGGGGACCGCAGCTCAGCTTCGACACATTGAACGGCGGCATCCGGCTGCATCAAAAACAGGATTAGGAGAGAGAAGACAGTGAAAAAGACAATCGCAATTCTATTTGTTTGCGCAGGAACTCTGTTCGCGCAGGATGGAGGCGAAAGAGTTAATGTACCTTTGACCGACCCATCTCGGCCGGCCCGCGTTCATGCCCATCTACTGATGGGCGGCATTACCGTGCGGGGCGGCAATACAAGAGAGGTGGTCGTGGAAATGCGTCCGAAGTCCGGTAGCGAGCCACATGAGGCTCCTGTTCCGCCGAAAGCCTCGGGCATGCACCGGCTGGACTTGCCCGGCAATGCGGGTTTGGACATTACCGAACAGGACAATACGGTGAATATCAAGACCACGGCGTGGAACCGGCATGGCGATCTGATGATTACAGTGCCGCGACATTCGTCCCTGCAATTGAAGACCATCAACGATGGAGACATCGATGTGGAGCAGGTAGACGGAGAAATTGACGCAGATGCGCTTAACGGGAGGATCACGCTGAAGAACATTGCTGGGTCGGTGTTGGCACATGCGTTAAACGGCCCAATTCTAGTGACGCTGGATCAAGTCGACCCCGCAAAGCCGATGTCGTTTAGCACGCTGAACGGCGACATCGACGTTACTCTGCCGGACAACGTAAAGGCAAATGTCCGGATGAAGACTGACAACGGCGAGATCTATAGCGACTTTGAAGTGAAGCTCGACTCCGGATCGAATGTCACCACCAACAATTCCGACCGGCGCGATCATGGCGCGTATCACATCAGGCTTGACAGAACATTTCATGGAACGATCAACGGCGGCGGTCCGGAGTATCAGTTCACTTCGTTCAACGGCCAGATCTTCATCCGGAAGAAAAAATAGACGACTCACTAACCACACGGGTACGATTTCGTCATAGTCCGAAAGCCGAAACTCATGAGCATTCTTCAGGACGTTGGTTTCGCCCTCCGCACTTTCAAGAAGACGCCGTTGTTCATCGCGGTTGCCATTATTTCGCTGGCTTTCGGGATTGGGGCGAACACGGCGATTTTCACGCTGACCGACCAAGTTTTATTGCGAATGCTGCCCGTAAAGCAACCGGAGCAACTCGTGCTGCTTAGCGCATTGGGACGTCATTACGGAAGTAACCAGGGCTGGAACCGGCTTTCCTATCCGATGTACACGGATTTCCGCGACCATGCGGGACCGTTCAGCGGCATGTTTTGCTTCCGCGAAGTAGACATGAGCGTGAGCTACGCGGGCCGCACAGAACGGATTTCGGGAGAACTCGTGTCAGGCAACTATTTTCCGGTGCTGGGGGTGACAGCCGCGGTAGGGCGAGTGTTTGCGGCGAGTGACGACCAATTTCAAGGCGGCCATCCGGTTGCCGTTCTCAGTTACGGATACTGGCAAAGCCGTTTTGGGCGCAATCCAGGCATCATCGGCCAAAAACTGACTATTAATGGGTACCAATACACCGTTATTGGAGTGAGCCAAGCAGGATTTGCAGGAACCGACCCTGGTTATGCGCCCGAGATTCGTGTACCGGTGATGATGGCGCGACAGATCGGGAACTACATGGATCTCAACGATAGACGCTCAAGGTGGGTAACGGTCTTCGGACGACTAAAGCCGGGCGTGAGCCTTAAAGAGGCGAAGGCCAGTATTCAGCCGTTTTTCCATCAGATCCTTCAGATGGAAGTGAAGCAGAAGGAGTTTGCCAAGGCTTCTTCGTACATGAAACAGGCCTTTCTGAAGATGTCGATGGATGTGCTGCCGGCGTCAAAGGGGCGGTCGTATTTGCGGCGGCAGTTCTCGAAACCTCTGCTAGTGCTGATGGCGGTAGTGGCGCTGGTGCTGCTGATTGCTTGCGCAAATGTGGCGAACCTGCTTCTGGCGCGAGCGGCCGCGCGGCAGAAAGAGATGGCCGTGCGTCTGGCGCTAGGCTCCGGCAGGCGCCGGATCATCCAACAGCTCCTAGTCGAAAGCCTATTGTTGTCCCTGATGGGAGGCGTTGCCGGCCTGGTATTTGCGGTGGTGGCGGACAAAGCTCTTATGAGCTTTCTACCGCCAAGCTCGACACCGCTCGCGATTTCTTCAACGCCGGACTGGCGCATTCTCGGATTCGCGCTGGCCGTTTCGTTGCTGACAGGGATTGCTTTTGGACTCGTGCCGGCGTTGCAGGCAACGAGGCCCGATGTCGCGGATACATTGAAGGATCAAGCGGGAGCGGTAGTCGGCGGCGGTTCGAACGGTATTCGAAAACTGCTGGTTGCAGCGCAGATTACGCTATCGTTGCTGCTGTTGATCGGTGCGGGGCTGTTCATTCGCAGCTTGCAAAACCTGAAGGAACTCGACCCCGGATTTCGCACGACCAATCTGCTGGCCTTCAAGGTGGACCCGACGCTGAACGGATATCCGAAAGAACGGACGCGGCTGTTCTATCAGCAGTTGAAGGAGAGTTTGGAGAACTTGCCCGGCGTGGAGAATGCGGCACTCGCGGTTGTGCCCGTTATGGAGAACAACGAGTGGGATCAGTGGGTGACTATCGACTCGTATTCGCCGAAGACCGGCGAGCTTCCGGACCCGCACATGAACTTCGTTTCGCCGGACTATTTCAAGACGATGGAGATCACGATGCTGGCGGGACGTGATTTTCGCATGACGGACGCCGTGAATGCGCCTTTAGTATGCATCGTGAATGAGGCATTTGCAAAGAAGTATTTCGGCACCACAAATGCGGTGGGACATCGGATTGGAATGGGTATAGACCCAGGCACCAAGACGGATATCACAATCGTTGGAGTTTCGCGTAATACCAAGTACGAAAGTATGCGCGATGAAATTCCGACCGAGGTCTTTCGCCCCTATCACCAGATGCAATTTGTGACGGGTATCACGGCCTATGTACGGACGGCGCAGAACCCGGATCGCCTATTCTTGAGCATTCGCAAGCGAATACACGATCTAGATCCGAACCTGCCGGTATTTGAAATGATCACGCTGGAAAGACAGATTGAGAATTCGCTGGTGACTGAGCGTTTAGTGGCTACGCTGTCGAGCGGATTCGGTTTTTTGGCTACCGTATTGGCGGCAATCGGTCTGTATGGAGTAATGGCGTATACGGTCGCGCGGCGAACTCGCGAGATCGGGATTCGGATGGCTATCGGTGCAGCGAAAGGCGATGTGTTGTGGCTGGTGATGCGTGAGGTACTGACGCTTTTGGCAATCGGCATAGTTGTTGCGCTGCCTGCTTCATGGGCCTTAAGTCAATCCGTTCGGTCCCAACTTTACGGCATTCAACCCGCTGATCCGTTGGCGATTGTCATGGCAACTCTAGTGATTGCAGCCGTGGCCGTTACTGCGGGATATATGCCAGCACGACGAGCGACGAGAGTAGACCCAATGCGGGCTTTACGGTACGAGTAGTTCAGAGCGCAGTCATTGAAAAGTTAACAGAACAATAGAAGTAGCTTCGGGCGCGGCTATTCGTAGCGTAGGGCCACCATAGGATCTACTTTTGCGGCGCGCCACATGGGAATGATGCATGCGGAAATAGCGACAGCGGCCAACAATATCGAGACTGCTGCGTATACACCGGGGTCGAGAGGACTAACGGCGTAGAGCTGAGTTCGCAAATAACGCGAGAGCCATGTGGCTGCGCCCGCACCAATCACGATGCCAACCCCCGCCATGATCAAAACCTGTTGCAACACGAGGGACGCTACGTCGAATGTCCGCGCTCCGAGTGCCATCCGCACGCCAATCTCGACGGTGCGCTGTCTCACCGAGTACGAAATTACGCCGAAAATACCAATGGAGGCGAGGACAAGCGCCAGCATCGCGTAAGCTGCCATCAGCGTTGTGATCAGGACACGCAGATGAGATTGTGTTCCGATAATCTCGTCAAAACTATGAACCGACCAGACAGGCTGATTCTTATCCGCGTGCCAAATGGCTTGGCGAATCTGATTCACCATCTTCAGCGGATCACCTGATGTGCGCACGGCAAGGCTCGTAAAAATAAAAGGGTTCTGGGCTAACACACCATAGATCTGAGGCTCTGGCGGATCAGTCAACGTGAATTGCTTGACGTCTCCGACAACCCCTACAATTTCGCCGGTGCGCTGCAGTTGCGGGAAGGCGAGGCGCTGTCCGATGGGGTCACGGCCATTGAAATATCGACGCGCTAAAGTCTGGTTAATGACGATGACGTATGGACCGTCTGCTTGATCGTGTTCGTTAAACACTCGGCCCTTCAACAGCGGGATACGCATCGTCGAGAAAAAATCCGGATCGGCAAAATTAAGGAGGGCCGTTGGACGCTGGGATATCGGAGGTTCGGGGCGATCCGTAAGAAGAAACTCCGAACGACTGCCGTTTCCACCGAGCGGCACAGCGCGCACAGAAGTCGCCGCAATAACTCCCGGCAGCGCCTTGATATTTGAAACGACCTCATGATGAAACTGCGCCTGCTGTGGACCACTTGGGTACTTGGTCCGCGGAACCCGGTACGCAAGTGTCAGTAAATTGTGAGGATCAAATCCGGGCTTCACTTGGCCCAACTCTGAAAAGCTCTTGATCATCAAGCCGGCGCCTACCAGCAGTACTAACGCGAGTGCAATTTCACCGACGATTAAGGCGCCCCGCACGCCATGCTTCCCCGCGACTGAGCCGCCACTGCGCATGCGTAAGAATTCGACGTTTGAACTTTGCCAACACGGAATCGCCGCAATCACAAAGGCCGTCAATACCGAAATGGCAAGCGTAAAAATCACTACCGTGTTATCGAGTGCGATCTCGGCGCCATAAGGCAAGTAGACCGTAATTGCAGGCGCAATTTTTGGCACGGTCCAGAAGGCGAGCGCGAGACCTAGGCCTGCACCTA
>DASREJ010000004.1:0-11328 GCA_035652115.1 Bryobacteraceae bacterium | reverse complement strand
GGCTGGCCGCCCGTTGTGTGCAAATGAGCGTTTGTCTGCGGATACCAGCCTTGATAAAGAGTTATGCCGCAGCCCGCAAGGGGATATCCGTACCCGTCGTAACAAATGAAATAAGCAGTATTGTTTGATTTAGGAGCATAGACAATGCCGGAAGCCGAACTGGTGAAGGCATACGTGGAGGGTACCGGCGGAGGCGGAGCAGGAACATACCCACCACCACTACTATCGACAGGAATGAGTTGCCATTGCTGGTTCGCGCCACCTAACCATGTCCATTGTTGGATCGCCGCGCCACCATTCACTGAGAAATCCCTGACATCCAGCACCATTCCACTTTGTAAGTTGAATATCGCGTTATAACCATTTCCCAGGGGCACGACCTGCCACTGTTGGTTCCCACCACTCAACCAGTCCCACTGCTGTATAGGAGTCCCACCGGTTGTGTATCCTCCATAAACATCCAACACTTTTCCGCTGTTTATGTTTTGCACTTCGTTGTAACCATTCCCCAGCGGTATGAACTGCCATTGCTGGTTTGCGCCTCCTAGCCAAGTCCACTGCTGTATTAATGCGCCATTGTCCGTGGACATATTGGTAACATCGAGAACCATTCCGCTATTCAAATTAAGAACCTCGTAGACTTGCCCGTGTAAGTGGGCCGAGGCAATTAGAAATATGCAAATTGCTAGATGCCTGCGAAGCGTCATACGGCCTCCGACTAATGAGTTTATATACAGCCAGGACGGAGTATATCTTAGAAATGGGGGGGGCTTGCAAGAAAATACTGAGTTGAATTGGGTAGGATTTTTCCTAACTGATTTCAGCGGTTCTAAGTACCCTTGGAGATAAAATTTACGCGGGCGCGCCCGAAATATAATTCTCTAACTGTTCAATCGTCTGCTCGTGCGACGTGATGATCCACTTGACTAGGTCACCAACCGAAATTATTCCCGACACGTTGCCTTCACTGTCAACCACTGGTAAATGACGAATTCGATATTCGGTCATCGTGTGCATGGCATCATCCACGCTAGTCTCGGCGTTCACCGTTAACGCCGGAGAGCTCATGATGTCGCTAACCGGTGTGGTCTTGGAAGATCGTCCAGCCAGGATGATCTTGCGGGCATAATCGCGTTCCGAGATGATGCCCAGCAGTTTGCCCGCTTGCATTACCAAAAGCGCGCCGACTCGTTTATCGGCCATCGCCTCCAGTGCTTCATAGACGGTTGCATCAGGACCAATAAACCAGACGTCGCCGCCTTTTTCTTTTATAATCATCCCGACACTATCAACGACTTTCATGGTGGTGCCCTCGAATTTGGCTAGTATATTCGATTTTCAAGCGGATTTTTGGTTTCCTCTTTCCTAGAGATCCGCGGACACGCAAAATAAGAAGAGCATGTCCGAAAAGAGCACTCGCCGCAACCTTTTACAAACACTAGGCGCCAGCCTCGGCGTCGCCGCCGCTTCCGCCGCTATCCCGCCGAAAACGCCTCAATCAGAAAGCGCACAGGCGTTTGGTGCCGTTGTGCGCGATAAGGAGAACCCACAATCCTCCACGATTATCGGAATGGCATTCGAGCCGCGCGAGCGCGTCCGCATGGGCCTGATCGGAGCGGGCCTACGCGGAAACTCGATGCTCAAAACCTACCTTGCTACCGAAGGCGCAACGTTCACCGCGATTTGCGATCCGGTTCGCGATCACGCACTCGAAGCCCAACAAACGATTCATGCAGCGGGCTTTCCCGAACCTGCTTTGTATACCAATGGCGATCACGCGTTCGAAGATCTGGTAAAGCGCGATGACGTCGACGTGGTTTACATCGCCACCCCTTGGGAATGGCACGTTCCCGCCGCCGTCGCTGCGATGCAGAATGGCAAACACGCGTTGGTGGAAGTGCCCGCTGCGACGACTATAGAAGACTGCTGGAAACTCGTGAACACGGCCGAGCGCACGCGCCGCCACTGCATCATGTGCGAGAACTGCTGCTACGGCGAGTCTGAGCTGATGGTTCTGACCATGGTTCGCGCTGGTCTCTTCGGCGAGTTGGTGCACGGCGAAGGGGCATACATCCATGACCTGCGGCGGATCTTGAACGAAGACAAAAGCGAGGGGCTCTGGCGGCGTTTTCCTCACACGCAGAAAAACGGAAATCTCTATCCCACGCATGGGCTCGGTCCTGTCGCCAATTACATGGATATTCAACGCGGAGACCGCTTCGACTACATGGTTTCTATGAGCTCCCCGGAGCGGGGCCTCGACGCATGGCGCGCCGCGAATGTTCCTAAAGACAGTCCGAAATGGAAGGAGAAGTACATCTGCGGCGACATGAACACCTCGCTGATCAAGACCGCCAACGGTCTCACCATCATGCTCCAGCATGATGTCGTTAATCCGCGCCCTTACGACCGCATCAATCTCATTTCCGGCACGAAAGGCGTTTTCCGCGACTATCCCCCGCGAATTTATTTAGACGATCCGGCTAAAGAAGAATTCACGCCACTCGACAAATACAAAGAGACCTATACGCACCCGTTCTGGAAAGCGAACGGTGAGCGCGCCAAGACTGAGGGCGATCACGGCGGCATGGATTTTGTGATGGCGGCCCGCCTGATAGACGCGATTCGGCGCGGGCTTGTACCCGACATGGACGTCTATGATGCGGCCGCCTGGAGTGCGCCCGGACCGCTTAGCATCGCATCCGTGGCCCAAGGCAGCGCACCGCAACAGTTTCCCGATTTCACGCGCGGCCTCTGGAAACAGAAGCGGACGAATATGGCGTGATCGCTATGCCACTTACTTGTGCTCTTCAAGCGAGATAACGTAGTACACAGCCGGATCGCTCCCGGCATTCTTCCAGTCTTTTAGATCGTTGTACGCCGAATAAACCACTGCGCCTGCTTCTAGCGTTGCCTTCTCGCCGTTGATGGTGCATTCAACCGTTCCTTGCCGCAAGATCAGTATCTCCTCGTGCGGCTGGCGAGCGGCCGGATGCGGTGCTTGACCGGGCGCCAATTCGGTCATGTGCATAGTCAGGTGTTGTCCCCGCGTAGTAAAGCCGTTGAAGAGCGCTCGCGATTTGGAAACGCCGCTCGTGCTATTGCGCCAGGGCATCGAATCCACGTGATATATTTTGCCTTCCAGAACGGCGTTCTCTGCCGGTTTCGGCGGCGAACCGGGCTTCTGCTCTTGCCCAAAGCCTAGCTCGCTCGCACCCAGCGCCGACAGCAAAAGTGCCATATCTCTACGGGAAAATTCCATTGTTATCTCCAACTCGGACAACACTAAAATGCCGTCCAGAGTAACCAGAAGCCGCTCGTAAAAGCCATAACAGATTAGCCTCTGTTGCTACACTCAACTCCTTCAGACTATATGCGCCGAATTCTCGCTACGGGCATGCCCGTGCTCTTTCTCCTTGTGTTGGCGGGTGCGCGAACTGCAACCTACGCCGATCAATCTAAAACCAAGACGTCAAAAAGCAAATCGCACGCGCTTCCCGCTTTTGGAAACTCCGATTCAATCTCCGAAAACGAATTGAAGATCTACGACTACTTCCTCGCTTCGGACCAACTGGAAGGCAGAAACTTGCCTTCGCGAGGTTACGATACGGCGGCTCTCTTCGTCGCTACCAATCTCGCCCAATGGGGACTCAAACCAGGCGGCAGTACAACCGACACCAACGGCCCTCTACAGCCGTATCTCATGCCGTTTGAACTCGTCAGCAAAGAGATTGTTCCCGATGAAAGCAAAGTTTCCGTTACCGGTCCGGCGCCTCGTGGCGGGCGAGGAGGTTTTGGCGGAGGCGGCGGTCAAGCAGCCGGCGGCCGGGGCGCAAACTCAGGTCCGCACACGACGAACTTTGAATATGGCAAGGACTGGACGGTTACCGCCGGAGGTCGCGGCGGCCCGGGACTAGAGCCCTTCGATATCTCCGGCAACCTCGTGTTCGCGGGCAACGGCTACGTCATCAACAAAACGAAAATCGATCCGTTTCAAAATTTGGATGTAAAAGGCAAGGTGGTGGTGGTCGCGGGCCTGCCGGCGGAATTGGCCGCTCAACAAAATGCCGTCGGACGCGGCGGGGCAGGGCAGCCGAATCCATTAGGTGAAGACTGCACGGACTTCATGACGCCTGAGCAGGCCGCGGCGAAGAACGGTGCTCTTGCGGTCATTCGAGTAGCCAGCTTTCAACAGCTCACCGCCATGAATGAGCCCAACGGCGGGAACGCGTTCGGTCCGGCGGTTGTCGGACGCCCCGCTGGCCCGAACGGGCCGCCCTATCAAGTGGCGAAATTCCATCCGCAGCAGGCCTGCCCTTCAGTGCCTTCCATCACCGCTAATCTGGCGTTAACCAATAGCCTATTTGCCGGCGAGAAGAAGACTGCGGAGCAGATTTTTGCCGGCTCCCTCGGAGACGCGAAGCAGGAGCCTTTCGCTCTCACGGCGGAAAAGAAAGTAGCTCTACGGTTGTCCCTCAAGAGCGCGCCGGGCCACGGAGAAAACGTCGTCGCAATGCTCGAAGGCGGCGACCCCGTGAAGAAGAATGAGTACGTCATCTTCAGCGCCCACCTGGATCACATCGGCCTGGCGGCAAACACTGCGCCGGGCGCTCACAACATTAATAATGGAGCGGACGATGATGCTTCCGGTTCCACTGCGTTACTCGGCATCGCTCACGCCTACGCCGAAGGCGCCGCCAAAGGCATACGTCCTGACCGAAGCATCATTTTCCTTTGGAACGGCGGCGAGGAGAAGGGCCTTTGGGGGTCCCAGTATTTCGCGGAATTCCCGCCTGTCGATCTCAAGAACGTTGTCGCCGATTTGAACATCGACATGATTGGGCGCACGAAGGGTCCTGATTTTAAGGACTCCGATCCCACCCACGTGCTTGTGAAACCGGGCGAGATTCTGCTCGTCGGCCCGAATGTGAGCAGCAACGATCTTGAAAAGACAATTGAGACCGTCAATGACAGCTATCAGAAGCTGGTGCTCAATCACTTCTACGACACGACCGCTCCGGATAAGACACACGATAATCTCGGCCCGCAACCGCGCGGCCAACGCATCTTCTACCGCAGCGATCACTACAATTTCGCCAAAGTAGGCATCCCCATCGTCTTCTTCACCACCGGACTTCATCCGGACTATCATCGTCCCGGCGATACGCCCGACAAGCTCGACTATCACGAGATGATGATCGTCTCCAAGACAGTATCGGCAGTAGGCTGGGTGCTCGCTGAACAAGCCGGTCGCCCGAAGCTGAACGACACGCTTCCGGAGCAGTTACGAAAAGACATGAAGATGGCGGAGGAGCAGGGCTGGGGCAAAGTCACCCCGGTTATTGCGCCACTGCCCGGCGAACCGTTCTAGATTGAGGTCCAGCTAGACTGGACACCTATGAGGCCGCGCTTGATCCGGCGAGCGCTCTTGATCGCCGGAATTCTTTCCATCACGCTCTGCGTCGGAACCATCGGCTTTTCTCTCATTGAAGGGTGGAGTCTCTTCGACGCGTTCTACATGACGCTTGTGACCATTTCGACGGTCGGCTATCAGGAAATGCATCCGCTCAGTCCCGCCGGGCGCGTCTTCAATTCGTTCCTCATCTTTTTTGGCGTGAGCGCCATGTTTTTTGGTGTAGGCGCGGTGACCCAGACTATCATCGAGCTGGAACTCCAAGATCGTTCCGGCAAAAAAAGGAGAAAGCGCTTGATTTCGGAACTGCGCGATCACTTTATTGTTTGTGGATTTGGAAGAGTCGGCCGCAACGCGTCTTCCGAATTTCAGCGCGCCAATGTCCCGTTCCTCATAGTCGACCGGAACGAAGAACGTGTCCGGCGGGCATCGGAAGCGGGCATGTTAGCGGTCGTGGCGGACGCAACCGACGATGACGACCTGCGCGAGGCAGGTGTGTTGCGCGCTCGCGGGCTCATCGCTGCGCTTCCGTCCGACGCGGAAAATCTGTTCATCATTCTGTCTGCCAAGACGTTGAACCCGAAATTGCTGGTCGTGACGCGCGCCTCCGAAGAACAAGCGGAAGCCAAACTACGCCGGGCTGGTGCGGACACGGTTTTTGCCCCGTACACATTAGCCGGCCGGCGGCTCGCCAATTCATTGCTTCGCCCGCACGTCGTCGAATTCCTCGATTTTGCGACCAGCGCCGTTGCCCCCGAAATCATGATGGAGCAAGTTTGCGTCGGGCCGGGAACCAGATTCGTCTCCAAGACCGTAGGCGCCATGCTTTCAAGCAGCGGCGCGAATATCATTCTGCTCGCCATCCGTCATTCGAACGGCGAAATGATTTTCAACCCTCCCGCGGACGCCTTAATTTCAATAGGCGATTTCCTCATCGTCCTTGGTGAACGCCCAGGCCTGAAGAAACTGGAACAAGTCCTAACGGCCGGCTAGCTTCGGCCGGAAATTTTGCGAAGCTGCCGGTAGCCGCCTCCGCTGTCTTTAAGGGCGCTCCAATCGAGACATATAATATCGAGTCATGAAACGCGTGGCCGTCCTTCTCGCGCTCCTTGTGCCCCTGTTCACCGTTCAAGCAGCCGCCGCTGAGGAACGCTTGGGCAAAGTAGAGTTCCCTAACTCCTGTTCCGCCGCCGTCCAACCGCAAGTCAATCGCGGCATCGCTCTCCTGCACGATTTTTGGTACGAAGAAGCCAGGCGCCAATTTCAGGACGTCTACACGCAAGACCCCACTTGCGCAATCGCCCACTGGGGAGCCGCGATGAGCGTCTACCACCAGATCTGGAATCGTCCGGACGACAAGACGCTTGCCGAAGGCTGGAGCGAAATTCAGAAAGCCAAATCAATCCCGCTCAAAGATCCACGCCAACGCGAATACATCGCCGCTGCCGCCGTCTTTTATCAGCCCGGCAAAACCGAATACCAAATCCGAGTTGACCAGTACAGCGCCGCGATGCGCAAGCTTTACCAGAACTACCCCGGCGACGTCGACGCCGGTGCTTTCTACGCGCTTTCGCTTCTCGCCTCGGAGGAGCCAGGTGATACCAGCCTGTCTCACGAACGCCAAGCTCTCGCCATTCTGAATCCGCTATTCGAAAAACATCCCGACCATCCCGGCCTCGCGCATTACATCATCCATTCCTGCGACAATCCTGCGATGGCCCCGCAAGGCCTCCACGCAGCCGAGCGCTACGGCGACATCGCTCCGGGCGCCGCCCACTCCGCCCATATGCCTGGCCACATCTTCGCCCGCTTAGGAATGTGGCAGCAAGACATCCACGCCAACCTCCTCTCTGTCGCAGCCTCCGAATACGCCGAAACCAAACACCACGGCGATGGCGCGCACTCCCTCCACGCCTACGACTTTCTCCTCTACGCCTATCTGCAAAGCGGCCAGGACACCAAAGCCAAAGAGGTCGTCGACAAAACAGCCGCCATTCTCAACCATCTCGAAGCCATGGGTGACATGGACATCATGGGCATGGGCGGTAGCTTCGTGCCGATGTATCGCATCGAGTTCCCGGCTATCTACTATCTCGAGCGCCGCGATTGGAACGCCGCTGCAGCCTTGACACCCAACCCTTCGGTGCCCCCTGAGTCCCAGCTCGAAATCTTTTGGGCCCGAGGCATCGCCCAAGGCCACCTGCGCCACGCGGAAGCTGCCCGAGCCAACCTGGCGGCGTTAGCCAAGCAGGAGGAAATTATAAAGAAGGGGCCGCACGCCTATGTCCTCGAAGGCAGCGGACAGAAAATCATACAGGATGAACTCGAAGCCTGGGCCGCCTTTGCCGAAGGCAACGAACAATCCGCCATCGAGAAGATGCGAGCCGCCGCCGACCTGCAGGACAAAGTCGGGCAGCGGGAAGTCGACATTCCCGCTCGCGAAATGCTCGCTGACCTCATGCTCGAATGCAAGCATCCGCAACAGGCCCTGGCCGAATACCGAACGGCGCTCAAACTAAGCCCCAACCGCTTCAACGGACTCTATGGAGCCGGCATGGCCGCCGAAGCCGCCGGTGACCGCGCGAAAGCCGCAACCTTTTACACTCAACTCCTGAAACAAACCGGCGAAGGAGCGAACAGCACCCGTCCCGAACTCGCCCACGCCAAAAAATTCTCACCCACTGTGACATCGTCCAACTAAGTTTCGGCAGAGGCTCTCGCCAGCGACAATCGGCTGCGGGAATTCAGCCATCCGGCTTCGGAATAGAACCTATTCGCTGCCGGCAACTAATTAATTCTGTTTTGGCTTTTACCCGGACGACACACGGAAAAAATTGTCCTTGACAAAATATGAGCGGGCCGAGTATATGTATTTGAGACATTGTTGTCATCTCGAACTATATTCATGCCTGATGCGCATGTGACCCAAAGAATACCTAATGCCGCCGAAGAAAAAGGAGAATCACCATGCGTAAATGCCCGAGGAGTTTCTATTTCACCCGGTTATCGTTTGGGCTAGCGCCGGTCTTGCTTCTTTGTGCTGCCAATTCGCTGGCGCAGGGGCAAGAACCCCCACTTGTCTATACGGTCGAGAATACGGGTGCAGGCTACCCGGCTCCGGTCCTCCCCGATTTCGCCCATTCCCCCATCGTTCGACCCTTGCCAGATCCATTTGTGTTCTTCAACGGAACTCGCGACACCAGTTGGGGAGCCTTCGAGCAACACCGCAACGAATGGATGTATGCAATTGAGCAAAACGAGATTGGTACAAAGCCTGATTGCCATGACTGCACTGTCACCGCATCCTACGCGCCGACGAGTTCCACCAGGGGCACACTAACAATTAATGTGACGAGGAGTGGAAATCCATATACGCTGACGTTCACAGCGGCAATTGTCCTTCCGGCGGCCACCGGCGGTCCGTTCCCGTACATCATTGGTATGGGATCAGCTACCGGAAGCATGCCGGCCGCAATGTTCACCGGTGCCGCCACCGTCGTATACAGCCTGAATAGCATAACAAGATATACCGGAGGAGGGAACGCCGGCTCACCCTCGGGGAGCCATGTCACCGATCCTTTCTATCAGCTATATCCCGAATACTGCGCCGGATATTGCAACGCCTCCAATGGTCATCCGAATGGCAGTAACCATGGGCAATACGCCGCATGGACCTGGGGAGTGAGCCGTTTGATTGATGCTATACAAATCGCTTCACAATCCACCACCAATCCGCTCCCGCTCGATACGGCACACTCGGCGGTAACCGGATGCTCCTATGCCGGAAAAATGGCGATGTGGTCAGGCGCTCTTGATGAGCGGATTGCTCTCACCATTGCCCAGGAAAATGGAGGCGGTGGCGCACCCTCCTGGCGTGTTTCGCATGAGATTGAGACGCAGGGAAGCGTCGAAGACATCGACGACACAAGCTACGAGTGGTTCGGCTCACAGATGAAGCAATTTGCCGGCGCTAATGTCTACAAAATGCCCACCGATCATCATGAGTTGATGGCCATGGTAGCGCCCAGAGCTTTGGTGCAAACGGGCGATAGCCTTTATTACTGGTTGGGCGATCGATCCGCCACTTTCGATTCATTAGCAACTGAGAAAATCTACAGCACGTATGGCATCGGCGATCGGTTTGGCTTCTATATCGATACGAATCACAACCACTGTGTAGTGCCGCCCTACCAGCAAGCGGCCATCGAACCTTTTATCCAGAGATTTATGTTTGGTCAGAATGTCCCCACCAATCTTGCGGTCTCTTGGCAGGAAGCTGACGCTGTCCAAAGCGGCAGTCAACCCACTCTCGACCCTGATAGGTACACCGCGTGGTGGGGAACTGGCACTCCCGCATTTCCGGCTAACGATGTTTGGAACACCGGTGGCGACATCATCTTGCCATCGAACCAGAATCTAACCATCAAAAGTGGCGATACCGTTACGACAAGCTATGGTGTGTCGATGCCCGGCAACCACGCCGCGGCGACAGTCACGTATCCGTACGGCCTCGCGGAGACGGACGTCTCCTGTTCCGACAACACGTCTTATACGCTCACGATTCCGCTTGCAAACCAGGTCTTTTCTATCGGAGCTAACGACAACTCCCTGTATCCGTCAACTCCGGGTTCGGTGACGAATCCTGGCTGCGCTAATGGGAGTCCGGGTCAAACGATGGGCAACTACTTCTTCGCGAAGGGAATACAAAACCCCGGCGCCGGCAACCCCGGATTATCTGGTTTCACGACAACCGACGGTACACCTGCAACCGCTCAGACGGACCCGCTCAATGTGACGTTTAATGTAAGCGACAGCAGCACTGGCGAAGGTGGCGTGTGGGAGCCGTGGACCACCTTAAACTGGCAGAACCCGTACTCGTGCACGCCGCCCGGATGTCCGTTGACGCCTACCATCACCTGGCCCGCGCCAACCACTATGATTTATGGTGTGCCGCTCAGTTCCTCGCAGTTGAATGCAACAGCTTCGTCCACCCTGATTTCAGGGTTGCAAGGCAGCGGCAGCACCGGCCTGTTGACAACGGCGCCCATCCAGGGAACGTTTACCTACAACCCGCCCGCGGGAACTGTGCTGAACCCTGGGCTGCAGACTCTGTCGCTGATCTTCACGCCCGCCAATATCGGGACAAGGAACTCAAACTACACGATAGCGACTGCGTCAGTGCCTATCATGGTCGGTACAGTGGCCATTACAACCACCGGTGCTTTGAGCAAGATAGCCGGCGGATACCAGCTTGTCGTCACCGTCAACAATAGCGGCAACGTGACAGCGCCGAACGTTCAACTGACGCAAGCGACGCTGGGTGCGGCTGGCGGCGCAACGATACCGGCATCTCTTGGCGACATCGCGAGCGGTGCCTCGGCATCCGTCACTCTCACGTTCCCACCTTCAGCGGGAGCAGATGGAGCAACTGTCGCCGAGAGACTGGCTGGCTCTTACGATGGCGGAACCTTTGGCGGCTCGTTCCGCGCAACCCTGCCCTAACTTAGAACTGAACAACCATAACTACTGAAAACAGGACGGAGGAAATGATGAAACTGAAAATGACCCTGGCGTCAGCGGCGCTGGTGACAATCGCGTTATCTCCAATAGCGGCGTATGCCGACACCATAAATTTCACCCTGACCAATCCGAATGGAGCTGTTTCTTACTTGGGAGGCAGCCTCACATACGACGCTACAGTGTCCGCTCCGGCGAGCAACAGCGCCGCCGTGTTCTTGAACGGAGACAGCTTCAACGTCACCAGTCCGGTCACTCTGGACGACAGCGACTTCTTCAGCAATTTTCCACTGTCTCTGACGCCGGGGCACAGCTTTACCGGCGGCTTGTTTGTACTGACAGTGCCTCCCCACTTGCCCGTGGGGACTTTTCTGGGCACCTTCACGTTGCTGGGCGGA
>DASREJ010000003.1:0-3292 GCA_035652115.1 Bryobacteraceae bacterium | reverse complement strand
TCGGCGACAAAGCAAGTGGCACTCTGCGATTGGCTGGAGAAAACAATGTAGCGAGCTTCGATCAGGTCCTAACGGCTCAGTTTATCTGGACCGAAAGGATGACCTACGCCGGAAAAATGCGTCGCGACGGCGGAGGGCGATCAAATGATGCAGCCAACGTTTCTCGCGCGGCTCCCGCAACGACTTCTAGAGGGGGACGAGCGGCGACTGATATCGCCGGCTCCTACAATAATGGTGACTTCATCGTCCACGGTGATGGGCGAGTGGAGAGCCATCATTTTGAGGGGGAAAAAACCGGAAGGATTACGAAATTCAGCGCGCGCGCGTTTAGTGTCGATTGGTCCGATTCGACATTTACATCGTTCTGGTTTCGAAGTGGTGTCTCTAACGGCTTTTACACTGAGTCGCGCGCTACATTTGCCGGCGGGCAGCATGTGCCCCACTGGTATCACAAAGACGGCACGCCGGAGTTCAAGTGGCGTAACAGTAACGATGACGACGATGAGGTTTGGTAAGAACAGCTTTGTCAGAGCGAGTGAATTATTACAATTTTGTTTGGCCTCGCGAGTCTTTCACCGATTGGCGCGGTTTAGGACTTCGCGGTCAAGCATTCAGTGCTTGCCGTATTATTCGAAGCACGTGACCTAGCAAAAAACTGTTGAACACCGTGCTGTGGCTTGGGTCACTGCCACTTTACGATCAAAACGACCGCACATGGATCGAGTGGCTCGCCACCATATGTCTCTTTCTTGATGGCGCGGGGTCGAGAACAGCACCGCCGCCGCGAGCTTCGCGTTCGAACTGTAGTCAATGCTTTTCATTCAAGTACTACGTCGGCTGGTGCATAGACAATGCCCATGCACTTTCCCGTCGAATCGGTCACTAACCATGGATGCGTCAGGAAGGTCGATATTTCCTGTTTCTCGTTGGGCGCAATCTCAAGGTACTTCTGACGGTGGCCTTGATAATTGAGCCAATAAATAGCCAGGGTTCGCTTCGTCCTGTTGGTAATCGTAAAGCTGGTCTTAGTAAGGCCCTCGATAGACCGGCTGCCTGCCTCTTGCTCGCACGATCCGGTCTCTTCCGAGTGCTGCGTGCTCAGCACCGTGGTTAACTTGGCAGCGGATCCAGTCGGGCTTGAAGTCGCTGTAGGCAAGCCGTCGGGACCATGTTGACAGTGCGAAAACAAAACTGTCAGAAGTGCCGTTATGGCTGCGATCAATCCTGCTACTTGAGCAATAATGCCGGGAAGAGTAGACCAAAATGACTGCTTGTAGGGTGGCAACGGGGGTTCGGTGGCCATAGGCCTAACGACAATTAGACGAACATTCGTCAGAAAAGGCGAACATTTTCCGAGGGATTTCGGCTGGGTCAGGTCTGAACATTGAATATTCTTGGGAAGAAAAAACTGAAACTCTAATCAGCATCTGGCCGCGAAATTCGAAGACCGAGATCAGCGCCTAAGTGCGCTCGCTTCCGCTCGACCACGCGCCCTAGGGCTGGCTCCGCCGGTGCCTCGAGCAGCTTATCCCAAGCTCCGAGCCTAAAACCGCACCGCGGCGGCAAGAGTTCGTCGATAGTACAAGCGGCGTTGTAACGGATCGAGCCGGGTTCTATTTCTCTTGACTCACAGATTCCTTCCGATCACAACGGCATCTGTAAATGCCCCCCAGCCGTTAATGGCTTCTCTTAAAAAGAAAGACGTAAAAATGGAAAACCATTCTTGCAATCTCAGAGCTTGCTTTCTCCTGGTCGCTCTGCTTTGCGTTCAAATATCGACCGTGGCTCATGCACAGTTCCAAGTGGTGAAATCTGGAAATCTCATTCAGAATCCAAAGGCCTCGTCAGGATCTATGAGTCCGTGGGTCGCCGCTGGTACTACCCTCTACAATATCTCGACCGGACCAATCGCGCTTTGCAATCGCAGTATAAACTCGCCCGATGGCAGCCCGTGGTTTTTTCTCGGGGGCGGCATGAGCCTCAACTCATGTTCGTCGTGTGTCGCTACCAAAACCGTGACCCTCGCTCAGACAGTCGGCCTTGCAAACTACGCCAGCGTGATTCAGAACAATGGGCCGCATTTGACTTACGGAGGTGATGTCTTCGTAATGGGATGCATAACCGCCAGCGGCGCCGGCCAGAACAATCAGTTTTATCAGGCGCACATCGATCACGAGGCAACGTTCCAAGTCGACTTTTTGAATTCGAGTGGAGGAATCATCATTACAGATATATCACCAGCCCTTCTGAACGGAATTTTTGGTTGTCCGCTTGGGCCTGGCCTCAACCGTCACCGCTACAATTATCGGCGCAACGCAAACATTCCCACCGGCACCGCGTCAGTTCGCTTTACCGCGACCATCAAGAACGGTCTGAATGTCTGCACGAGTTACCAAACCACAACCGCCCAGTTCAAAAATGGCCTCGACAATATCTTCATGGAACTTAGTTACGGCGTCAGAAGTTCCGGCAGCGGTCAATCTGGCCGCCAAAAGAAGCCATGACGTTATAAATGTCGGGCCAGCGTGCTCGCGTTTATTGATTGGGTGATTGCCGCGGAGCGGCATCGCTGTAGGAATCAGCGCCGCGACGGTGAGCAAACATCTCGATGCCCGACTTCCTAGACCGACTCGCAAATGCTCGGCACCTTACGCTCCCGCTAGTTCGGCAAGAGTGTTCCCAAAAAATATTGGCTGCCGCAAAGCGGCGGCCTTCCGCCGTAAAGCTGGCCCCCAGCCAGCGCCTCGAGCACATTTACCTCGAGCTCGGCGTCGAGATCGAATCCCCAATTTCGGCGCCCGGCCTCCCTCCCGAGTATGTCCCCGTCCTGTCGTAAAGTTGGCACCGTCAAGCGCTGCCCCGCGGCGCTGAGTTTTTTTACGGCGTACTATTTCCCGAATAGCTCCACGCCTTCACCTTCCGCGCTTTGCCAGAAATTAGCTCAAACTTCGAGCCGGACATCCGGACAACCGCATCATAATCATACCAGTCCGAGATGCCGCGATGTTGGTAATTTAATCCGACGGTGAGGAGGAGATTGCCATCTTTCGTCCAGCCACGGGCGATAATTCGATAATGAGCAAGGTTATCGTCTTTCACATCGGCCACTTGATGGATCGCTTTTGTTGCGGCTTCGTTTAAGAAAGCGAACGGATCAGTATCCTGCAGCTCGTCATCCGGTTCCTTGATGCAGTCACCGCTCGGCAACGAGAAAATCCACACGTAATCCCCGCTGGTCGCAGTGCGATTGGTTATTGTCACGTATTTTTCAGTCTGATTCCAAAAGGCGCTG
>DASREJ010000002.1:0-169077 GCA_035652115.1 Bryobacteraceae bacterium | reverse complement strand
ATGTAATCGGTCTGTAATCGGCGAAGTGACGCGTCGACTACTTCACGAATATGAGAGGGGCTGCTGTCTGTGCCCGCGACACGTTCATCTTCAAACCGCATTCCAAATTTCGTCGCAATGACGAGTTGATGACGCGGGTATCGTTTTAATTCCCCGCCGAGAAAACTTTCGTTTGTAAAGGGACCATACGCTTCGGCGGTATCAAAGAAGTTGACGCCCAGCTCGATCGCACGATGAAGGATTCTGCCTGACTCCCTGTCGTCGGCAGGTCCGTAAGCGCGGCCCGTGAACTCCCAGCAGCCAAGTCCAATTCCGGAGACTTGAAGCCCTTGCCTGCCAAGTTTGCGAGTAGTCAACACGTTTCTAGTGTAAGTTCGTACGCCGCCGTACAATCGGCCTCGCCGCTCCAACCTTGGGCCCGACGACGATAAACTAGCGCCATGCTGATGCGGCGCACCGCCAGATTTGCATTTTCAGTCATTCTCCTGCTCGTTGTCGGCAAGTTCAACGCATCCGGCGCTGCAACCGAAGGTCTGCATTCACTATTGCAAAAGATCTTTGTCGAGCATGCCTTCGACAGCGCTTTCCCGCCGCAAATTCAATGGCTCGACGATGGAACCTTCTATACCGTGCTTGAAAAATCGAAGAACGTGCCCGATGCGCAAGACCTCGTGCGATACACGACAGCATCCGGCAATCGGGAAGTTCTCGTTGATGCCCAACTACTAATTCCTCAGGGCGAAAAGAAGCCTCTGAAGATCGATGGCTACAGCCTTTCGAAAGAGAAGCTGCTCATTTTCACGAACACTAAGCCTGTTTGGCGCCAGCACACGCGCGGCGACTATTGGTTGTTCAACTCGACAACGAACGCACTTCAAAAACTTGGCGGAGATGGCGAAGCGTCGACAATGCAGTTCGCTAAGTTATCGCCCGATGGATCTTCGGTCGCATTCGTACGCACGCACGACCTCTTTGTGCAGGATCTATCAACGCTCAAGATCCGTGTCCTTACTCATGACGGTTCGCACACGATCATCAATGGCACCTCGGATTGGGTCTATGAGGAAGAACTGGACATCCGCGATGGATTCCGCTGGAGTCCAGACGGAAAGCGGATTGCCTTCTGGCATTTCGATTCAAGCGGCGTTGGCGAATATCCGTTGATCGACTACACCGATTCCATTTATCCAACGATCCGAATGATTCCCTACCCTAAAGCGGGCACAGCGAACTCGGCGGTCAGCATAGGCGTTGTGGATGTTCATTCGGGTAAGAGCAAATGGATGAATGTGCCTGGAGATCCAAGGAATAACTATATTGCCCGCATGGAATGGGCTGGGAACTCGGATGAACTTATCATCGAGCAGTTGAATCGCAAGCAGAATACCGCACACCTTTTTCTCGCCGATGCCGCAAACGGCAAGACGCGGCAGATCTTCGAAGACACCGACAAAGCGTGGGTCGATGTGAACGAGATTCGCCCCGTGGACCGATCGTTTGTGTGGTTGAGCGAGCGCGATGGTTGGCGGCACGCTTACCTCATCAAGCGCGATGGGTCAGAGCCAGTGCTGTTGACGCCCGGGAACTACGACGTTATCAGTCTGTTGAAAGCATCAGATCAAAAGCGCCAAATCTACTTCACCGCTTCTCCCGAGAATGCCACGCAAAGCTATTTGTATCGTGCGAGCATCGACAAACCTGGCGAGCCCACGCGCCTCACACCGGCGAATGAGCCCGGCTACCATCACTACAACATCGCGGCGGACGGTGAATGGGCAGTTCACACGTTTAGCCGCTTAGGAGATCCGCCCCGGAGCGAATTAGTTCATGTCGATGACGGCCGGTGCGTTCACACTTTTGCGGATAACCAGGACGTTCGCGATAAGGTGAAGCCCCTCCTTGCGAACGAAAGTGATTTCCTGAAGGTGGATATCGGAGGCGCTATAACGCTTGACGGTTGGATGATTCGGCCCAACAATTTCGATCCAAGCCGCAAATATCCAGTTCTTGTCTACGTCTATGGCGAACCCGCCGCACAGACCGTTCTTGATTCTTGGTCGGGCTCCAGGGAGCTTTTCTTTCGCGCGTTGGCGCAGGAAGGCTATATAGTCGTTAGCTTCGACAACCAGGGTACTCCGGCGCCCCGAGGCCGCGAATGGCGCAAGATTATTTATGGTTCTGTGGGTCCGCTCGCAACAGAAGAACAGACCAAGGCAATCCAGGCTCTGTGCAAACAACACAGTTATTTGGACGCGGATCGCATTGCTGTTTGGGGCTGGAGTGGCGGCGGCACAGACACCCTGAATCTCATGTTCCGTTCACCGGATGTATATAAGGTTGGAATGGCAGTAGCCCCGGTACCAGATCAGCGGCTATACGACACGATCTATCAAGAGCGCTATATGGGACTGCCACAAGACAATGTGGACGGCTACAAACGCGGAAGCGCAATTAACTTCGCTGCAGGACTCAAAGGCCATCTGCTCCTTGTCCATGGGACAGGGGATGACAACGTGCATTTTCAGGGCTCGCAGATGCTGATCAACAAATTTATCGAGCTTGGAAAACAGTTCAGCTTCATGGAGTATCCCAACCGTACGCACGCCATTAACGAGGGCAAGGGAACAACCATACATCTATATACGCTTTTGTCCGATTTTCTTGAGGATAATCTTCCGCCTGGACGATAGAATGAGTTTCGATCCAGATGTTTCAGCGATCAGATTCTCGGGATGAACCGGTAGAGTTCACCGGCACTCCCACGGCGCCAAGTATCAACCAGGTAGTAGAGCCTGGCATGATCGGCCACCGAATTGGGCCGTATCACATTGTCAGCGAAATTGGACGCGGTGGTATGGGGGCTGTGTATCGTGCGCTGCGCGTTGACGGTGAATTCGAATCGGAAGTCGCGATTAAGGTTGTCAGCCACAGCATCAATTCTCATTTGGTGTTGGAGCGTTTTCGAACAGAGAGGCAGATCCAGGCAAGATTAGGCCACCCCAATATTGTCCGTTTGCTTGATGGTGGAACCACCGAACATGGCTTGGCCTATTTCGTGATGGAGTATATCGAAGGTCAGCCTTTAACGAAATACTGTGATTCATGCCAACTTTCAGTAACGGAAAGGCTGGACCTTTTTCGAAAAGTATGTGATGCCGTATCGTATGCGCATCAAAACCTGATTGTTCATCGCGATCTGAAGCCGGACAACATTTTAGTGGCTGAAGATGGCACTCCAAAGCTGCTTGATTTCGGGATCGCCAAGATTCTCGAATCCCAGGACGGCAGCGAAATTACCAGAACGATGACGCCCATGGGCACACCCGCCTATTCGAGTCCTGAACAGATTCGGGGCGAGCCTATCGGCACCGCGACAGACGTGTATTCACTCGGTGTCGTGCTTTACGAGCTGCTCACCGGGCGTCGTCCTTACCGTCTGGACACCCTGGGATGGGAAGAGTCTGCACGTGTCATCTGTGAGCGGGATGCAACTCGTCCCAGCACCATGGTGACGTTGAAAACTGAGGCTCTAGGCGACTCTGAGCGAATTAGCTGTTCTCGCAACACTACGGTCGATGGCTTACGGAAGCGCTTGGCCGGGGATCTCGACAATATCGTCAGCGTCGCCATGCGAAAGGATCCATCGCGGCGTTACCGGTCCGTAGACGAGTTCAGCGAAGAGATTCAGAGACATCTGGATGGGCGGCCCGTCAAAGCGCGTGGCGATTCGCTTATCTACAAGACGAGCAGGCTGGTGCGACGCCATAAGTTGGCGTCTGCGCTCGCTGTCGGCCTCAGTATTTTGTTCTTGGTGGCCAGCGCAATCGCCGTGTGGCAAGCGCAACGATTGTCGGCAAGGTTGAATGAGGACCGGAAACTTGCGACATCCTTTCTCGTGACCGTTCACGAGGAGATTGCGAGACTGCCAGGCTCTACTCCTGTGCGAGAAGCGTTGCTCAAGAAGTCCTTGGAGTACTTGAACGGATTGGCCAAGGATTCTGGCGGGAATCGCGAAATGCAAAGGTCCTTGGCATTAGCCTATGAGCGCTTCGCCGATTTGCAAGTCGGAGTAGACGGAGCGGGTTTGGGAAATCCGGCGCAGGCTCTGCAAACTTACACGGTGGCCAGGACGATACGAGAAGATCTGGCATGGCGAGCTCCGCGTGATCTAAAGGCACGGTATGAGCTGGCATCGAACTACCTGATGGGGAGTTACATCATTGGGCGTCTCCGTACCGTGCAGGAGCGGGCTGTATACGACAAAAAGGCTTTGGTCCTTAGTCAGGAACTAAACCGATCCGATCCGAACAATCGCGAATATCAGGCTTTGCTCGCAAAGGCCTATACGGGCGTCGCATATGGATGCGGTTTAGCCGGCCGCTGGTCAGAAGCTACGGCGAGTTACGAGCAAGCGCTGGCAATTCGGGAGCGGCTGGCAGCGCAAGCGCCCAATGACAAGAGCGCGCAGCGTGAACTGGCGACCATCGCCTATCGAATGGCTGTAGTCGAGGCCCAGTCGGGTCAGCCTGACAAGGCAATTCCTCATCTGATGCACGCTCTTTCAATCCAGAATCGTCTGTTGCAGGCGAACTCGACAGATGTGCGAATTCGCTCTGAAATCGCAAGCACGCATCACTTTTTAGGTGTAGCTCTTGGACAGACCGGCAGATTGTCGGAGGCCCTGTCTCACTTTAGAGATGCCATCTCAATTCGCGAAAAGGTGCTTGCTGCGGATGCTCGTGATGCGCGTACTCGATCATTATTGGCGGGCAATTATGCCGAGAAATCGACAGTTCAACTGAAGGCGTCAAACAAGATCGCCGCCCTGTCCGACATTCTGCACGCGATCGCCTTGCAGCGTCAGTTATTAGCTATTGATGCCCACGGTATTCCGGGGCGCTTGTCGCTGGCGGACTTCGAAGCACGTTTGGCGACAATCTATGCGGCCACAGGCAAGCGTAAGGACGCCGCAAAGACTTGGCAATACGCGAAAGCGCTGTATGACGAACTTGACCGCGAAGGACATTTGCAAGCCAGCGATGTGCGTGCCGATGCAGAAAAGGTCCGCGCGCAAGCGGCACGCTACGAAATAAATTGAAGCGTTGGTAGATGCTTCCTACGCGGTGCATGGCCGGCGCCCGCCTTGTCCGAATTTCGAGCAGTTACGATGGAGGACTGTTATGGCATTAGAATATGGCGTATTTATCATTGATGGCTTAAACGTGACGCAACAGACACTGACTCTGGCGGGCGAAAGCGTCGGGTTCACGAACGCTGAAGGCTTTACAGGTGTCCAAAACGGCAGCGAAACGCTTGTTCATGCCCTCGGAAGGGTAGGAACGGCCGGATGGAGTTTAGTGGCCTCATTTCCTAATAACACGAATCAAACTTATCTTCTCGTCTTCAGCCGGCAACAGTAAGTAAGTGAAGGGACGTCAACATTGATGGCAGTTGCTATGGTTCTCTTACACGTTGTAGGACTGCGACCAGGTGATGTCCGGAATACCGCGCACTCGTGCCTATTGAGGGCGAATAGATACGCGTTTTACGCCCTTGTCCAAATCTTTCTCCTATTCGTTGCCGCGCTGCAAGTCTTCGCGGCCGTAACCGACCATATACAAGCTGTGGAGAACGGACTGCTGCCGCCCGTCGTGATCAAAGGGCGTCCCGTCGAGCTTACAAACATTGCGGAACGAATGAAAGCGTTGAACGTGCGCGGTGTCAGTATTGCCGTCATCAATAATTACGAAATCGAATGGGCGAAAGGATATGGCTCGCGGATTTGGAATCGAAGCGTCCGGTTGAGATTACCACCTTGTTCCAAGCCGGATCAATCAGCAAGCCGGTTGCGGCGGTCGCGGCAATGAAATTAGTCGAGGAAGGCAAGCTCGCGCTGGACCAAAACATCAACACATTCCTGACGACTTGGAAGGTGCCGGATAACGAGTTCACTAAAGATAAGAAAGTGACGCTGCGCGAAATCCTGAGTCATAGCGCAGGCGTGACGGTGCACGGGTTTCCAGGTTACGCCGCGGGTGATCCGATACCCACCTTGGTCCAGGTGTTGGATGGAGTCAAGCCGGCCAATACACCGCCGATTCGCGTCGATGTTGTTCCCGGTTCCATCTGGCGGTATTCCGGCGGCGGATACACGATCATGCAGCTTGCGATGACAGACGTCACTCATGAGCCCTTTCCGGAAATTATGCGAAATACCGTTCTAATCAAAGCAGGTATGCGCGATAGCACGTACGAAAACCCGCTGCCTTCCCGGTTGAGCGGGGTTGCGGCCACGGGATATGGCTCGGATGGCGCTCCGGTCGCAAGACGTTACCATACGTATCCGGAAATGGCCGCCGCTGGCCTATGGACGACGGCGTCTGACCTGGCTCGCTTTGGAATCGAAATCCAGAAATCGCGCGAAGGAAGATCTAATCGAATTCTGAAACAGGGAACTGTTCAGGAGATGCTGACCGAACAGAAAAGCCCTGGGGTCTCGGCTTTCAGCTTGCTCCTAATTGGTTTTCACATGGCGGAGCCGATGAAGGATTTCAGGCTTCCTTTGGCTGTTCGTTCGACGGCAAAGGACTGGTCGTGATGACGAATTCAGATAACGGTGGTCGTTTGGCGCACGAGATCGAGTTGGCCTTTGCTGCCGTGTATGGATTAGCCGAAAAGCCCGTTGAACGCGAAATGATTCCCATACCGGGCGCAGAGATGCAGAAGTTTGCCGGAAACTATTCAGCCGGTTCTCTCGGAGAAATAATCATCCGAATTGAGGGTGATCATCTACTAGTGAGCAATCAGCGGATTGGATCTTTTTCGCTTTTTCCGGCCGGCGGAACGGCGTTCTTCTCGTTAGGCCTTACACCTGATGTGAAATTCAGCGTGGATGATCACGACGTAGTTACCGGTTTCATTTCCGGCAATCTGAAGGCGACAAAACTACCGGGCTAAGCTGTTTTCTACTCGCCTTCGGCTTGCAAGCCGCCCTAAAAGAGTTGCCCGCGTCGTCATCTTGCAGTCGCTACTTTCCTTTCATGATGAAGACTTAGTCCGCCTCGGGCTTTTCTGATCCCCACGTCGGCGAGAAAGTGCCGCCTATATGTCACCTCACTCGATGACGAGGATCGCCGAAAATGTTTCGAAGCTTATGTTGGGCGTTTGTATTTTCTTTTGTTTCTTCCTATATATCTGCCTCTGAAATCTCTGGCCGGGTCATCGACAGCGCGACCGGCCAACCAATTCCAAACGCAATCGTGACGTCAGGCGCAGTCTCCACTAGAACCAACGCCAAAGGCGAGTTTGGTTTGCAATCGGATGAGAATAAGGTTGCGGCTCGAGCTTATGGCCATGGCCGTGCCAGCATCGTCATAGGCGATCAACATCGAGCAGACATCGCGCTAAAACTCCCAGCGATTACGCCACACGCCGTATATCTCTCGTTTTGGGGGGTAAGCAGCGCCGCGATTCGCGAGCCCGTCCTGAAGCTCGTTGGCACAACGCCCATCAACGCAGTCGTTATCGACGTTAAAGGCGATCTTGGCTATGTTTCTTACCGCACCTCGGCTCCCATTGCGAAGCAGATCGGCTCTGTAAAAACGGTCACGATACCTGACATTGGCGCCCTCATTAATCGACTTCATGCAGAAGGCATTTACGCCATCGCGCGGATCGTGACCTTTAAGGACAACGTGCTGGCAACTGCTGATCCCGTTCTTCAGGTGCGAATGAACGGAAAACCATGGCGCGATCGGGAAGGTCTTGCGTGGTGTGATCCCTTTCAGAAAAAAGTTTGGGAATATAACATCAGCCTTGCTGTCGATGCGGCAAAAGCTGGCTTCGACGAAATCCAATTCGATTACGTACGATTCCCGGATACGAAAGGTATTCAGTTTTCGCAGGAAAGCACCGAAGAATCGCGTTCGAATACGATCACGGCGTTTCTGAGTGAAGCGCGAAAGCAGCTTACGCCTTATAACGTGTTTCTCTCTGCCGATGTGTTCGGCTACATCTGCTGGAACACAAATGATACTGGAATCGGGCAGAAGATCGAGCGCGTCGGTTCGGTGGTGGACTATCTTTCGCCCATGCTATATCCTTCCGGCTTTTCCTTCGGAATTCCGAATTACCGCAATCCCGTGGCACATGCGTACGAGATCGTCCGCTTTTCTTTAGATAAAGCCCGCAAGCGGACCGACTTTGATCCAATCCGCTTTCGACCCTGGTTGCAGAGCTTTGCTGATTACGCATTCGACAAACGACAATTCGGAGCGGCCGAGATTCAGGCCCAGATCCAAGCCGCCCAATCGTTCGGCTCCGACGGGTGGCTATTATGGAATCCTCGAAACAGCTACTCGGCGGAAAATATCAATCCGCAATCCAAAGATATTGAAGTAGGAAGAGGAGCTAACGCCAAGCAGCGCAGCACGCCTGTCGCGCTGCGGTGAAAACGAAAACACGCGTCAAACAGGTGCACGCAGCTCTATTTTCGGAGGCCGGCGAGATCGATACCGAGGCGCTCTTGCTAAATTTCTTAATACTTATTCCCCACGAATATCCATGCGATTGACAGGCTGCCCCCGGACAGACAGCAGAGGCCGTTGTTGTTGCGCCACTAACATTTGGAATAGAATGACTGACCGGAGGGAGAGACGGTGCACACCGAAACCACGCGAAGGACTTTTCTAGGGACGATAGGGACGGCGGCACTCGCCGCGGCCGCTCCGCATAAGGCCAAAAGCACTGGCACGGAGAATAAATGCCTGTTCTGGGTAGCAGCGGCGACACCTTGTGACAAGGATCTTAACTTCGATGAAGCGGCCTACCGAGATATGATGGCCTACTTCAAAGAGAACGGAGCCGATGGGGTAGTGGTACTCGGCACGACAGGGGAATATCCTTCCTTTTCTGTTGTCGAGCGCAAGAAGATTGCGGAAACAGCATTAAAGCACAGAAACGGGCTCAACATTGTGGTCTCGTCCGGGACGCCAAATTTCCCGGAAACGATTGAACTCTCCAAACATGCCGCGGCCAACGGCGCAGACGGACTGCTCATCATTCCGCCGTTCTATTACAAAAATCCGCCCGTGGAGGGGTTGACGAAATACTACTCACTGATTTTTGACCAGGTACGAATTCCGATCAACCTTTATCACATCCCTCGCACAAGTGCCGTGCCCATTACGCACGAATTGCTCCATAGCCTTGAAAAATATCCGAACCTCGCGGGTATTAAGGACTCGAATGGGGACCCAGAGGAATACAAAGCGTATGTAAAAGAGTTCCCCAACCTGAACATGCGAACTGGTACGGGAAATAACCTGGAGTACGCCCTCGCCAACGGGATGGGCGCCATCCTCGCGGAAGGCAACTTATTTACAAAACAGGTAGCCACTGTATTTGCGGCTAAGCGCGCAGGCAAAGATTGTACGGAGCCGATTGCCAAGCTGCGCCAGGCGCAGCAGATTCTGCGGCCGGCAGGTGTCAATGGATACGGCCCTATGAAATACGCCTTGAGTGTGCAAATGGGGACTCGGCAGACGTATCAGCGGCCGCCGCATCTAGACGTCACCGACGACCAAAAAACGAAGATCAAAGAGGGCCTGGAACAAATCAGGCAGATGGCCTGATGCTTCGACGTGTTCTGGCAGCACTTCTCTTCTCGACAGCGGCTTGGGGCCAACACAACTTCAAATCCACGGAATGGCCGACGTACGCAGCGGATCTCGCCGGGACGAGGTATCGGCCACTCGACCAGATCAACGCCTCCAACTTCAGCCAGCTCGAAATAGCTTGGCGGTTTAAGACCGACAACCTCGGAAGTCGTTCCGAATACAAGTTGGAGGGCACGCCCCTGATGATTGGCGGCGTGCTTTATGCGACCGGTGGAACGCGGCGTGCGGTGTTCGCACTGGATGCGGCGACCGGTGAGTTGCTCTGGGTGCATGGCGAGCGTGAAGGAGAGCGCGGCTCGGCAGCGCCACGTCAGCTATCTGGCCGTGGACTAGCGTACTGGTCCGATGGGAAAGAAGAGCGGATCCTATATGTCACGCCTGGTTACCGGCTCATCGCCTTGAATGCGCGCACAGGCGTTTCCATTCCTTCCTTCGGAAACAACGGCGCAGTAGACCTTAAGCTCAACATCGATCAGACTATCCTTCCCGATGTCACCACGGGCGAAATCGGCCTTCAGTCCGCGCCCGTCGTGGCGGGGAACACTGTGATGGTCGGTGCTGCTTTTCGCGAAGGATTCACGCCGAAGAGCATGCGCAACAACAAAGGATATGTCCGGGGATTTGATGTTCGCACCGGTAAACGGTTGTGGATTTTTCATACGATTCCGATGAAGGGCGAGTATGGGCGCGATACCTGGCTGAACGATTCCGCTGAATATACAGGCAACACCGGAGTCTGGAGTCAGATCACGGTAGATGAACAGCTCGGGTCAGTCTACTTGCCTGTGGAATCGCCCACGGGCGATTACTATGGAGGGCACCGGCCGGGAAACGATTTGTTTGGCGAGAGTCTGGTCTGTGTTGATCTAAAAACCGGCCAGCGGAAGTGGCACTACCAACTGGTGCATCATCCGCTTTGGGACATGGACATTTCCTCTGCGCCTATCCTTGCCGACATCACGGTGAATGGGCGGGCGATCAAGGCAGTCGCACAACCCACTAAGCAAGGATTTCTGTATGTGTTTGATCGCGAAACGGGGCAACCGGTTTGGCCGATGAAAGAGCGGCCCGTCGAAAGAGGCGCTGTGCCGGACGAATGGTACTCGCCGACTCAGCCGTTTCCAACACGGCCGGCTGCATACGCCCGCAATGGCGTCTCCGTGGATGAGTTGATCGACTTCACACCGGCATTGCGAGACCAGGCTCTCACGCTGGTTTCGAAGTACAAAATTGGGCCAGTATTTACGCCACCTGTAGTGAGCAAGGTTGACGGTCCGCTGGCAACGCTCACGCTGGGTACCGCAAGTGGCGGCACAAACTGGCCTGGCGCCTCCTACGATCCAGAAACCCACACCGTGTACGCGTATGCCTGCAATGCCTGCGTCACTGCCATCGGGCTGGTTCCTCCTCCAAAAGGGCTGTCGGATATGAACTATGTGGCCGGAACAGCAGGGAGGGAAGTGCGCATGGTAACCGGGCCCGGCGAAAACGCCGGGGCAGATGCACGCGTGCCTGTCGGAAATCCGCCGGGCGGCGGGAGAAGCGGTGGCAGCGGCTTTACGGCTCTAAATATCGACGGCTTGCCTCTGATTAAGCCGCCCTATGGGACAATTTCTGCGATTAACCTCGATACCGGCGAGATCGTTTGGCAGATTGCGCACGGCGAAACACCGGACATTGTGCGGAATCACCCAGCACTCAAGGGATTGAATATTCCTCGCACCGGCCAGACCGGTTACAACGTGGGTACGCTGGTCACGAAAACGTTAGTGATTGCCGGCGAAGGCCAAGTGACCACTACGTCAGCCCATCCTCGCGGCGCGATGTTGCGCGCCTATGACAAGGTGACGGGTAAGGAGGTCGGGGCCGTATACATGCCCGCGCCTCAAAGCGGGTCCCCCATGACTTACATGCTGAACGGGAAGCAATACATCGTCGTGGCCGTCAGCGGAGGCGCATATTCGGGTGAGTACATCGCGTTCATGCTGCCCGAAAGCAATGAGAATACCCAGAAGGCGGCCCGATGAGGCTAACAATTGCCGCGATAGTCACTGTCGCGGTGATGTGGCTCGGCGCGCTACAGTCCACAACTCGGGCAGATGATGCTTGGCGTTCAGTGTGGGACGGAGTATACACAAAAGAGCAACAGGGGCGCGGCCAGGCGCTCTACAACCAGCAGTGCTCCGCGTGCCATGGAGATATGTTGACGGGCGGTGATGCCGCACCCGCCCTTGCCGGTGGCGAGTTCCTTGCCAATTGGAACGGGTTAACGGTCGGCGACTTGTTCGAACGAGTTCGCAAGACGATGCCGCTCTCCAAACCCGGCAAACTGAGCCGCCAAGTGAACGCGGACATTGTGGCCTATATATTGAACGTCAATCGCTTTCCAACCGGAAGCACAGAATTACCGTGCGATACGGAGCTTCTGAAACAAATCCGGCTGGAGATGGTTAGACCGGAAGAGCAAAAGAAACAATAGAAAGGTTCAACTATGAGGAAGTGGTTCGCACCGGCTCTCGGAATTGCGGTGCTTGCTGGATATGTCGCCGGACATTCGACAGCGCGGAATGATCCGGCTGCGCTTGCCGGCCACTTGGATGAATTGTCGCTCACGCCCGTCGCTTTCGCACAGAGCGCTGGCGCACCCCAGGCTCAGCCGGAAGTGATGCCATTTGGTTTCAACCGGCCTGGAAGTCCGCAACTTGCACCCGACGCGCCGCCACCTACCTACTGGGACGTTGATGAAATTAAGAAGGCTCATACGCAACTTGCGGAGAGAGCAGCAAAGGCGCTTACGCAGGCCGGAAGCGGAAGTACACAAGCTTTCGGCGGAGGCGGAGCAGTGCGCATGCGCACTCGCAATTTCAGCATGAGCATGCTCTATCGGGCTCACCGTGAGCAGCCGGTTCTTAGCCTGACTAAGGTGAACAGTGTGTGGGATGACGCTGAGCAGCACGCCGGCGTCTACGACTTCTACGTCTTCACCGGCGGAACCGGCGAGATGATTGTGGGCGGCAAGATCGCAAACAGGCAGAACTTGATAGACAAGGATGGTCCGGTGCCGGGTGAATATCGTGGTCAACCGATCGAGGGTGGGCAGACATTTAAAATAAAGCCGGGCGACTGGCTGCTAATTCCGCCCGATGCTCCCCACCAGCCGAAGCCAGACCTAGGAGGGTTTAGCTATATGGTGATGAAGATCAACGTTGGCATGTACCCTTGGGGCTTGATCCGGTAACTGCCTCAGTTACCGATAGTGTCGTCGTGCACGATGTGATCTCGTCGGCTTCGGGTCCGAGCTTGCGGTCGGTGGCGCCGCCTTCTGGGTGGCTAACGACATGTCATGGGCGACCGCGGCAGAGTCGGCAAATCCCGCCGTTTGTTTCATGGAGTGGCCGCTCCCATCCACAGTAGTGATGACCACCTGGACATTTCCGGTTGAATGAGTGATCACAACTGAATTCTGCTGCTGAAAAGCAGTTGTGAGGTCTACATGATGCACGGTATCCCCATCGAAGACATCGGCGGTTACCTGTCGGAATGCAGGATGAGCGGATTCCCAGTCCAGAACCAGTTGGTTGCCATTCTGTCGAAGACTTGATCTTATGCCCAGGGTCGATGGTCGACGAGTCTCGGCTGCTCTCTGGATGCTTTTTTGCCCATACGTCCACCCGATCCAGCACATCAGTGCCGCTATAGCGGAGCTGGCCATCACCAAGAAGATTACGTGACGCGCTTTCCGGTCGCGTCGCACAGGACGAATCAGCGTTGCATTATGGTTCGAGTCAGTTCTTTTTAAGACGATTGTCGGCGAAAGAGGACAGTCTTCAGGCTCGCTAATCGTGGGGGGGTGTTCATCGGGCAAGCGGACAGGTTCCCCTGCGGGCTCGTTCTCGGCGGGCTGTGGCTCGGAATCCGATGATGCAAGCAATCGTTCCCGTTGCAGCGCTGCCGCAATTCTTCCCGAAGTTCCCGGTTTCTCGTTCGGCACAATCCCAGGGTCTCACTCGACTGTCCGGTTGCCTCGGCTCGCGTCTTTGCATCACATTCGTCAGTGCCCAGGCACAGAGTGTCCGCCAGCTTGTTTCAAGACGAGCTTATTGCGTTCGCAGATTCGAAGTTCCGGTTTTGTCCACCACTACAGTGCCGCCCTTCATTACCCACCGAACATTGTTCAGTACAACCTGAATATCGGAAAGAGGATCGCCTTGCACGGCCACGATATCTGCAAAATAACCGGGAGCAACAGATCCCAGGCTTTGTTGCATGCCTAGGGCCTCTGCGGCGGATGTTGTAGCCGTTTGTAGTGCTTGCTCATTGCTCATCCCCATCTTCACGAACCAAGTGAGCTCTCGCATGTTCAAGCCGAATCCGTTGTACACCGCATCTGAACCAACGAGCATTCGCGCACCGGCTTTGAAAGCTTTCTGAGCGGTGATGAAATTCCGGTTGATGTAATCCTTCAGATTATCTACTGCACCGGGAGGAAATTTATAGGTGGTCGATGCATTCTCAACGTAATACTCGTTATGATCGATGGTCGGAACGTACCAGATTTTCTTTCGAACCATTTCGGCAATGCTCTCATCATCCATATCGGTGGCATGTTCCAGCGTGTCACAACCAGCGCGGATGGCATCGCGTGCGCCCACAGGTCCGTATGAATGGATCGCTACTTTAAGTCCGCCTGCGTGAGCGGTGTCCACGATGGCTTTCATCTCGTCGTAGCTGACGGTTTCGTCACCGGTCACATTGTCGAACCCTCCCGTGGATCCAAATATTTTTATCCAGTCAACTCCCTCGCCCAGCCGTTCCTTAGTCTGTTTGATCTGTTCAGCTATTTTGTCCCGCATCTCTGGAATCTTTGGCAGACCATGCAGGCCGCTCCCGGACACAAATAGGCGAGGCCCAACCAGCGCGCCCATATTGATCAGATCCCGAAGATCAATATCAGCGCCATTCGCAGCATTCAGATCGCGAAGCGTGGTGACGCCGGCCTCCAGAGCTTTCATCCCATTTCGCTGCGAAAGGACGACCGTAACTGCTTCACGGCGGCGTTTTTGGCGTCGTGCGTCTATGCTTGTGTCACCCTCCCAGTAATAAGTGACATGCGTGTGCATGTCGATCATCCCGGGAATGGCAGTGTAGCCGCTCAAATCAATCGTCTCGGCTGCCGGAGAGATAGTGCCGTTCGCCGTAACGCTGCGAATCTTATCTCCCTCTACCACCACAATGGCGTTGTTCAAAACTTGATGACCATCCCACAGCCTCCCGAACTTGATCGTCTTCGTCGCAGGCGTGGCATCTAAACAGATAGTCAGTAGGAATAAGACAATGAAATTCGTGTTCCGCAAAATAAGCGCGCCTCTTTTATAGCCGGTCACTCTCAACGATAGTTCTGTCCCAGACGTGCAGACTTTTGGTGACAGCATACCAACCGCGATTCAACTAGCGGATGCTGTTCGGTGCGGCATTCGGATTCGCGGCTGGCCTGCGAGATTCGGCTGGCTGACCCCATCCGGTACCTAAGGGCAAGTCCACGGTAATCGGATTATGATCTGAGATTCGCTGCGGGATGCTGTGATTCAGCGCTTTAAGTGTACGGCCATAGTGCGGCGCGAGCACATCGGTTCCGTTTTTATCTTTCGGTTTATCGAGATTGGGTGGCAGAATAAACATCCAATCGAGTTTGTATTGGCCGACTATGCCGAACGATTTCCCGAGTTCGCTGGTCGGGACGAAGCCTTTTTCGCTGCGCTCATTCGAGTTCGCTAAAGTGCCCTCTCGGTCGTTGAAGGAGGACTCCTTCTCACCCCGGAAATCAAATGAGCTTCCGTCGGCTGACCGGAATTTCTGCAGCATCGAAAAGAATTTCGCCTCGGGGTTGTCGCCGACAAAGGGAATGTTTGCGCGGGTTGGGTCATCGACTTTGCGGATGACGCCAACCACACCAACGGAAGCACTGTACGCCCATCCAAAAGGAGTCAAATAGCGCGCTGCCTGTGCCGCGCCCTGTTCAGCCCACCATTTAGCGTCTCCAAATCTTTGTTTCAGTGCTCGCGTCACGCTGATTGGCACACCGGTGTGAGTCGATGTATTCATATCTCCCGTCAAGATTAGTGGGTGATCGACACTGTGTATGTGGTCAAGGATCTCCTGTAATTCCTTTTGACGGTCGCCCGGTGTTGTGACATCTTCAAGGTGCGTCGCAACGATGGTGATCTTGCCTGACGGGAACTCGGGGTCGGCAATGTCGGCGAGCAGCATCATTCGTCCGCCACGACGCACTTGCCGCAATAACTGCTCCTTGAATACTGCCGCGCTCACTTTGCCTTCTAGCTTTTCGGGTATCGACACCTTCTTCTCGTCGGCGTACCAATCGTGCGCCTTGGTGGCGAAACGTATCACATGAACGTTGTCGAGGCGATATCGACTGAGTATTGCTGTGCCGTGCAAGCCTTTGTAATGCTGCGGGTCCGGCGTCATGATCTTTTTGACATAGGCGAGCATTTCGTCTCTGTCCTGATGCGGCGCCGCGTACGCGTCCTCCACTTCGCGGACGATGACCTGCTGGTCGATGCCCATCGTAATCGGATCGACCTCGACAAACTCCACACCATAGGCGTAGTTCATTCCTAAGGCAGTTGCTAATTCGGCCCCAACATTCCGGAAGCCGGTGCGATTCATCCCCCAATCGACTTCGTTCAGCACGATGAGATCGGATTGCTGGAGGACGCGAATTTGCTCAAATATTTCATCGCGCTCTTTATCATCTGCTTTAGAACCTTTGTCCTCCATCAAGGCATTGAACCGCTTGGAATCGGTGAAGGCGAGGCGGATGGCATCGAACTCCAAGCCACGCTCTATGTTCCACTGTGTTACGCGAAGAATCTGACCTACTGCGGGCACATCCGGTTTGAGAGGTTTGTGCCCCGAGTCGGAAGCAGTGTTTCGAACGAAGGGCGTGGTGAGCAGCTTATGTAACTTGTCGTTCAAAGCAGGAGGCGGAACTTCCTCTTTATAGAGCTGAATCAGTTCGTCCCAAGTCAATAGTTCGGGATCGCCGGGCTGTGGAGCGCCGTTCTTTGTATCGGCTGCCGCACTCTGCGTCCGATCAGCAGGCTCTAGCGCGCGCGGCGGCTCTTGAGACAAGACCGTAAAACAAAGAGAGATCAGAAGGCAGCACTTCAAAAGGCGAATAACCTGGTGCGTAGGCTGGTTCCGCATAAATAGCCGTGGTCGACTCCCCTAAATAGATCGAATGAATTGGGGATCGTTGCAGGCGGCTAACCGGAACGCTTCTCAAAGGCCAACATTCTCGTACTGGGACTTCTGGGACTCGCGAACGAGAGTGGTTGCGCACGACACGTGTCTCACATCGAACTGAGGCGGAAACCAGAGAGTTCGCTGGCCCGGTCAGATCGTTTTCAGGCCAAGGATTCTATTGAACGATGGGTAATTCAATATGCGAGGGCAATTCTTTTGAGCAGTACACTCTCTCCGTGGCCTTCACATAGTCCTCTGCTTTGGCGACGTAAATGCTTGGCGTAAACTTCTGCGGATTGCGATCAATAAGAGGAAACCAGGTGGATTGCACTTGCACCATAATTCGATGCCCCTTCAGGAAGACGTGATCGCGATCGCGCAGCGATATAGGAAACAACGTTGGCTGGTTTGGTTTTAACGGCGCGGGATGTTCGTAGCTAATGTTGTATCGGCCGCGCCGCACTTCCATGGCAATCGGCAGCTCGTAGCCGTTCAATGAGGTTGCGTATTCGCCCGGCGCCGGCCCGGCAGTTTCACTCCAGGAATTCTTTACCGCGTTCTCGGGATACACATCGATCAGTTTGACAATGAAATCACTATCGGTGCCTGAGCTTGACGCATAGAGCTCCGCAGATACCGGACCCGTAACGGTGACGTCGTGATCCAATGGCATGCTCGCGAAAGTAAGCACGTCAGGCCGGTGATCGACAAAACGTTGATCCGCTACCTCCCACGTTCGCCAATCACCGCCGGGATAGGTCGGCGAAATCGGACGTTGCCGATAAGGAACTGGATTCGCGGGGTCTGAGGTGTACTCGACAAACGCGGGCGCGTTCGCCTTCGGTAATTCGAATGTCAATGTGCCGTCCTGTTGGAGATAAAGGTTCGCTCGCCTCACTTCTGCTGGAGGCCACACGGTGTACGCGTGCCAGCTGTTGGACCCCGATTGGAACGTGCTCACTTTCCACTGGAACTTCTTTCCTTCTTCATGAAGGTAGTAGCGGAAAAATGGAGCTTCAATCTGTTCGCGAAACTCGCGGGCAGTGTCATGGCCCAGAGGGATCTCGCCGATTCGATCGCCTTTCGGTGTTTGCCACTCTCCGTGAAACCAAGGCCCGGCAACCATCACGTTATCACTCGATGGAGCGTCTTTGTCGGAGTTTCGAAAGATCTGCCAAGGTCCCCATGGGTCCTCTTGATCCCAGAACCCGGCTACATTCAAATTGGGCACCGGGCTGGAATGCAACTGATTCACCCAAGCTTCGCGATGCCAAAACCCGTCATAGTCGGGATGCTCGACGGTATCGTTCCAGTAAGGGATGGAATTGTGTAGATACTTCGTATTTACGTTTGAGATTGGCCCCAGTTTCAGATACCAGTCGTAGGTGTCGAATGTATCGAACGCGAAGTGTGTGTTCGCATTCTTATCGGCCTGTTCCATCACTGCGTATTCGAACGAATAGCTGAGGCGAAGAGCGCCATAGCGATGATCGTCGTCATTCATCCATTGGTCGGCGGGAGATGCCTGTTCGGAGATCGCCTTGAGTGACGGATGCGGATGCAGTAGAGTAAGAGCCGCTGTCAAGCCATCATATGAGACGCCATAGATTCCAACACGGCCGTTGTTCTGCGGAACATTTTTAACAAGCCAATCAATAGTGTCGTAAGCGTCGGTTGTTTCATTGGTTGCTTTCGGGTCGGACAAATCGACATACGACGAGAGCAGAAACTTCCCTTCGGATTTGAACCGGCCGCGGAGGTTCTGAATAACGAAAATATAGCCGTCTTGAGCGAGTTCTTTCATTTTCGCGGGCATGGGAGCAGGCGGTTTTTCCGGGACGCCATATGGCGTGCGCTCGAGCAAAATAGGTAGCGCCTTATGCTGATCGACCGGCGTCAAAATCGCAGTTTGTAAATGGACGCCGTCTCGCATTGGAATCATGACCTCCCGCAGGGTGAAAGCCGATTTTCCAACGGGACGATTTTGCGTAACGCTCAAGCTGGAAGTGAGCAGAAGAGCAAACAGACTTAAAAAAATCGCGCGCATGTCGAGTACGCAGCATACCAGCTTTTGTTACATGAAGCGGCCGAATTTACGACGATCTCAAATTTCGTCGTGAGTGACGTATTGCAACCTGCCCAAAACGCCGCCACACCGCCCGCTCCTTTAGAGCATGCCTAGGACAGCGAATCGCGCAGGTTGGGATAGGATGCGTTCATGACAAACATCAACGGCAAGGCGTACTCCATGAATGCGATCACGCCAATGAAGCCATGGAAGACGCCATTTTTGAAGTTGTTCTTCTTCATTCTAGGCGCCGTCAAACCCTTGCAGAAGGATCTGAAAAACCTCTCCTTCATTCACTTTGCTCGTTGGGTTTGTATTGCACGAGACGGATTTCCGCGGCTGGCGGACAGCCAACCGGCCGAAGAACTGAAGTATGACTATCTATTGTTCTTCAGCAATTTCAACGGAACTTGGAATCAATATATAGACGCATTTTCGGCGGTGCTGTACCGCGGGCTCGACTTGATCTGGCGCTGGAGCGAAAAATATCCGGGATCACAGCCCGTGACGGCGTTCAAGCGTTATATCAGTCTGGTGCAGTTTGACACTGACTATTACTACAACGTCTATCCGCATGCCGCGACAAACGATGTGAAGGCGGCCATACGTGTGCAACGCGCTTTCGATGAGTTGGCGAAGAAGAGCGAGTCACTCACACCGGAAGAGTTTCAGAAGGAGTGGCTAACCTTTCAGGTGCAGGTGGCGCCGGATCTGGGCGCAACGGGTATTGCGCCGGTGGGGACATAACGATGGCAAACGTCAGTGGCAGTACGTACGGCCTGACAATCTTGTCACCGATCAAAGAAGATAACCAACTCGATCTCTGCCATTCTATGGAGCTTCGGTGGTATCTGAGTCAACTCCCGCGTGATCATCGCAGTCCGTTCGCGCAGCTATCGGATACCTATCTGGCACGGCTGGTGGTGATGGATGACGTGGTGTTTGTCGGGCATCCGGCGTGCGAGGAGCATTTGAAATCGCGATATCTGGTGTTTGAAACCAATTTCGATGGCGGTCTAGATCATTACTTGACGCGGATGGCTCAGGAGACAGGTGAATTTGTCAATGCAGTCTGGCAGCATTGCGTGGGCTTTCCGGGCACGGAGGATTTGAACAAATTTATTGAATACATGAAGCGGTGCCAGATTGAGACTACCTTCTTTTTTGCGGACGTGAATGATCAGACGGTAGAGTCGACGCTCAATGCGCTTAAGACGCAAGCGGCACTCGCGGCGTTCATGGAGCGGCATCAGGGGTGCAAGGCCGGCGAGCTACAGCGCGCTTTCGGAAGCTTTGCGATGAGCTTGCGGCAAGCGCCGCCGTTACCGCGTGGGGGAGACGAGTCGCGAGACATCCGGCAGGATAGGCGGGGACATGACTAAGATCGACGTTTCGGATGTTCAAGGATTTGCTCTCAAGGGGTATAACTTTCCGCAGGCGCGCTATCTGCTGCTCGAGTTGGGAGAGCCCTCCAGAACACGGGCTTTCTTACGCAAGCTGCTGGGTGTAATTACAACAGGACAGCGATGGGACAAGAAGCCGGAGAGCACGGTGAATGCGGCGTTCACCTTTAAGGGCCTAGAGAAGCTGGAACTACCGCTGGCGAGTTTGCTGAGCTTTCCCGAGGAATTTCAGCAGGGAATGAAGGCTCGCGCAGACATCCTTGGCGATTGCGGCAAGAATGGTCCCGAGAATTGGGATGCAGTCTGGCGAGAAACGCGCGTGCACATGTGGCTGGCGGTCTACGCGCAGTCTGTTACGGTGCTGAGCGGGCGCTGCGATGAGATGCGGCACTTGATGGATGAGACCGACGGGGCAACACTGCTGTTTGCGCAGGATGCATGCCAGATCTGGCAAAACGGCCGTTACTCGACTTCAGAGCATTTCGGTTACACGGATGGGTTCGGGAATCCAGACTTTAAGGGAGCAGAGCGGAGGTGTGTGCCGGGTCAGGGCAAGTTGACGAGTTCGGGCGGCTGGGAGGCGCTGGCGACAGGAGAGTTTCTGCTCGGGTATGCGGACGAGGCCGGTGAGTTGCCAGTCGCTCCCATTCCACATCTATTGGGACGAAATGGCACGTTCATGGTGTATCGGAAGCTGCATCAGAACGTAGGCACGTTTCGAGCGTATCTGGAGGCAAAGGGCAGCGTGTATCCTGGCGGGAAAGAGAAGCTGGCGGCCAAATTTGTGGGACGGTGGAGAGACGGAACGCCGCTCGTATTGTCGCCGAATGCGATGGATCCTTCGATTGTGCGGGACGACAACCGAAATACGAACTTTCGGTACAACGCAGATCCGGCGGGTCTTCGCTGTCCGCTTGGCGCGCACATCCGGCGTACTCATCCACGAGACGCATTCGGGTTCGACGGTGGGCTAGTGAACCGTCGACGGATTATGCGGCGCGGCTTGCCTTATGGCCAGTATGTGCCGGACGGCGAGCCGGTGAATGATCGGGACGAACGCGGAATTATCTTTATGGCCCTGAACGCGAGCCTGTTTCGGCAATTCGAATTTGTGCAGCAACAGTGGATCGATTACGGAAACGACGCGCATCAGGGGAACGACAGAGATCCGCTGGTGGGAAATCACGACGAGCGAAGCAAATTCGTGGTGCAGGGAACGTCGGATCCTGACAACGTACCGTTCATTTGCGGATCTCTGCCAAATTTTGTTGAACTTCGCGGTGGCGATTACTTCTTCATGCCGAGCCTGACGGCATTGGCGATGATGGCGACGAATACCGTTGATCCGCGATAAGTCGTAATACTTCGACCTGCCAACAGCGCAATCAGCATTATCCCCATGATTACCAGCATGGCGACGGAAGGCTCCGGTACAACGGCCGCGCCGAAAGTGATGCTATCCAATCTCAGTGTGGCGCCGACCGGCGTGAATACAGCCGATTCGAAAGCGCCTGGCACTCCACTGAAAGGGAAAAAAGGCGGGTATGTCAGCGTGTAGGAATGCAGGAGAGAACCAGTGGCATTGGGACCCGAGTAAAACGAAACCGTGCCGTTTCCTGCAAAGTAGAACGACACAATTTGAGAAAAGGGACTGTCCAGATCCATCGTCACACTCGAGGCCGTAACCGCAGCCGACGGTCCGAAAGCGATTACTGTACTATCGGCCGCGAGACCATCTGTGAACGTCACGCCATACGAAGGGCCGGGGCCTGAGCCTAAACTCCCGAAACCACCGGAATAATAATTTAAAATCTGTTCGCCATTCTTTAGGCCGTCGAACGTCAGAGAAGTTCCTATAGGAACAGCCGTTCCAAAGCACGGAACCAGCAAAAGACTGGCAACAACTTTCAATCGCATTTGTCCCCTCGATCGCTGCTGTCGCTCTTATAGATGTTGCACGGTCCTATAATCGTTACCACTGAGGCGGGCGGCTCTATGACAACGCAAAAGCAAATAAATCGCTGCCCGATGCGATCGCAACATATTGCTTTCCGCCGATGGCAAAACTCATAGGTGATGCGTGCATCTCTTGGCCGGTGTTAAAGTGCCATAACGATTTGCCGGTGCTGGCATCTACCGCCTCGAATCCTTCGGCGTCATTTCCGAAAAACACTAATCCGCCTGCGGTCGCCATGGTGCCGCCCCACGAACTTGCGGTCCCGGTCTGCGGATATTGCCACACCAGCTTGCCGGTTTCCGGCTTGTACGCGACCAAAAATTTCTGACCGTGTTGGCCCGGAACCCGCTTTACGCCGGTGGCGTAGAATGTCCGCCCTTCTGTAAATTCCTGTGGCTTGAGAAAGTACAGTTGGCAGCTTTCAAGCGCCATGAAGTAAAGCAGGTGCGTGGCCGGATTGTACGACGGGGAGAACCAGTTAGTCGCTCCCGTCATATCCGGGCAGATCATCGTACCCTCGCTCGTCGGTTTGACGGCAGGGCGGATCGGCCGGCCTGCGGTGTCAATTCCAGATGCCCAATTCAGTTTCTTGACGAAAGGCGTTGCCGAAAGGAACTGCCCATTTGTCCGGTCCAGGATGTACAGATAGCCGTTGCGATTTGCTTCGACCAGTAGCTTTCGCATCGCGCCCCTGTACTGTGCATCCACAAGCACGGGCGTTTCGGTTGCGTCGTAATCAAAAAGATCGTGCGGAGTGAATTGAAAATGCCATTTCAGCTTCCCTGTGTCCGGATCCAGCGCGAGAACACATGCTGTGTAAAGGTCGTCTCCCGGCCGCACATCACCGTCGAAATCAGGCGCCGCATTGCTAGTGCCCCAATACACGGTATTGAGCTGAGGATCGAAAGTCCCTGGCATCCAGGCTGTCCCGCCGCCACGCAGATATATATATCCGGGCCAACTTTCCGACCCTGGCTCGCCTGGCGCCGGGATGGTCCAAAAACGCCAGACCTCCGTTCCCGAAATCGCATCAAACGCAGCGATAAATCTGCGTACGCCATCATCGCCCCCCGACGTGCCCACCAAAACTTTGTCCTGGCAATCCGCCCGCGAGTTTGTACCAATGCGCGCCGGCGTCCGTCGTCTTATAAATTCCGCTTCCCGGCCCACCATCCCGAAAAGTCCAAGGAAAGCGCTGATAATCGTTGGTCGCCGCAAAGAGCGTATCCGGATTCCGCGGATCGATGACAAGATCCACCGCTCCTACGTTGGGACCAACATAAAGAACTTTCTTCCAGGTCTGGCCACCATCTGTGGTTTTGAAAACTCCTCGCTCTTCATTTGGCGTATAGAGATGGCCAAGCGCGGCGACATACACAATCTGGGGGTTAGAAGGATGAATAACAATTCTCGCAATGTGCTGTGTATCTTTCAGGCCCATATGTTGCCAGGTTTTCGCGCCGTCCATGGAACGAAAGACGCCTTCGCCGTAATACGCACTACGCGTATTGGAGGCATCGCCTCCGCCCAACCAGACAATGTCGGCGTTCGAGGGGGCGACCGCCACCGCCCCGATTGACATAATCCCCTGCACATCGGTCATGGGCTCGAAGGTGGTCCCATTATTCGTCGTTTTCCAAAGTCCTCCCGTACGAGCTGCAACATAGAAAGTTCTCAGATGCTCTTTCACCGGTTGTTCGGGCACTGCAATTGCCGGCACCCAAGAACCCGCACGAAAAGGTCCAAGATTTCGAAACTCAAACGAGTTTAAAAGAGCGGTGTACTGGGATTCCGCTAGAGCGGTGGCCGGGAGATACCAAAGAACTACAAGAACAGAAGAGACGATGCTGAATATCTTCATAGGATTCGTTAGAGAACTTCATTCGGATTAGAGAGCGTTGAAGTCCCCGAAAGGATTGTCGATGGACGGGCTTTGTGGTGTAAACGTCTTCGCTCCGTCCTCAGTTACGTAGACGCAGTCTTCCAGCCGGCACCCAAACTGGCCCGGAATGACGATCATGGGCTCATCGCTGAAGCACATGCCAGACTGCATGGGCAGCTTATTGCCGCGCACTAAATAGGGCCATTCGTGAACATCCAGTCCGATGCCGTGGCCCGTGCGATGAGGTAATCCCGGCAAGCGATAATCCGGCCCAAGGCCCGCATCCATCAACACCTTTCGTGCTGCAGCATCGACTGTCTCACACGCTCTACCCGGTTTTATAGCCGCTAACGCAGCATCTTGCGCTTTCCGTTCCAGAGTCCAGATCTCACGTTGGCGGACGGAAGGCTTTCCGAAAACGAAGGAGCGAGTGATATCCGCGTTATAGCCGTGCAGTACGCAAACAGCATCTAGAACAATGGAATCTCCTTCTTTTAACTTTTGAGGCGTTACGCTGCCATGCGGTAGTGCGGTGATTTCTCCGAAGGTGATTGTGGCGTCTCCAGGGCAACCGAGAGCGAGCATCGCCTGCTCGCATTTAGCTTTGAACTCCAGGTGCGTCATGCCCTCCCGTAATGTCAACGCCGCGGTGGCAACACCTTTCAAGGCGACATGATTAGCGCGTATCATGATCGCGATTTCGGCCGGCGACTTTGTCATCCGGCACCCGGCCGTCACGGGGTCTGCGCTGACAAGTTCAAGATGCCGATTCGCTTTGCGGAGGTTGTCGAAAACAAAGAATCGGACCGATTCTTCTATTCCGATACGCCCCGATGTAATGCCCCGATCCTTGAGCGCTTGAGCGATGCGCGCGGCCGGACTTTCATCCTCCTGCCACACCCGCACTTCACTGCTTGGGTCGATCAATTCCTTGGCACGTGGTTCCTCAAAAGCCGGAACCACATAAATCGCCTCGCCCTTTGCCGGAAACACCATCCCGAACGTGCGTTCACTCCGACTCCAGTGAACATTGGTGAAGTAGGCGAGGCTGGAACCTGGCTCCAAAAAAATGGCGTCAATATGGTTCTCTGCCATCAGCCGCCGCGCCTTCTCACAGCGCGCGCTGCGTTCTTCCTTCGAAATATCCGGGATATCAGAAATCATTGGTTTCAACTCCGCGATAGGCCCTGAGACCAAATTCGCTTGCTCCATGCTGCCGGCCAGCACAACGCCTGCCGAACCAAGTAACGAACCTGCAAAAGCTCTTCTGTGCATTAGTGGGATACAACATTGTATACATTAACTTGCCGGCACTGCTCACCATAGCTAACCTGCATCTTCTTGCGCCTTCACGACCGTAGATATACTCTAGTTCGCAGCTATGGGTGGGCTTAAGAATCTTTCGAAGGAAGAGTTGCTGGAACTGCTCGACCTGCTTGAAACAGTATCGGCCGAAACGGATCCGCAGCGACTCGTTCGCTCGATTCTCAATACCGCGTGCCGCATGACGGGATCGCCGGACGGATCCCTGCTGCTATTTGATCCCGAGAGAAACGGGTTATTCTTCGTGGCGGCACAAGGAGACAAAGCCGAGGGGCTTATGCAGGCGTGGGGTGAGCATTCTAATCAACGGGTTCCGTTGGCCGGAAGCAATGCCGGCCGCGCTTTTACGACCGGCAGCATCATCACGAATAAGCAATCCGACCATTTTGAAGAAGTTGACAGACAGACCGGAAAAACCTCGCAATCGATTCTGTCCGTGCCTCTTCGCGTTCGCGGCAGAAGCATCGGAGTTCTGCAAGTGCTAAATAAGGTCGGTCCTGACAATCAGTCGCCAGATTACACTCCACGGGATCACGTGGTTATTGAGCAGCTAGCGCGACAGGCTGCTATTGCGATAGACAATGTCCAATTGATTGCGAAGCTGCTGGCTCACATGGGCCTCTACTCACGGCAAGACGCCGCCGATCTAGTGGAACGTGTCAATCAGGTTCCACAGTGAACGATTGACGCTGATGTTTGCGGATATGCGAGGTTTCACGCAGCTTTGCCAATCTCAGGAGATTATTCAAACCCAGCAGATCGTTAACGATTTGCTAACGATGTTCGCGGACCAAGTATTGATTTTCGGCGGCATCGTGAATAAATTTCTTGGAGACGCGGTATTCGCGATCTTTCGAGGCGATGCCGCCCCGAAGCAGGCCGTTCGCTGCGCATTTAGTATGTTACAGCGATTTGAGAGTCTTCGTTATGTGTGGGATCGAATCTGCAATGAAGATCTCAGCTTCCTGGATCTGGGGATTGGAATCGTCACTGGCGAGGTAGCGTTGGGTAGCATCGGCAGCGCCAGCGTTCGCGATTTTACGGCGATAGGGACGCCGGTGAATTTGGCGAACGCATTTCAATCCGCGGCCCGGAACGGTAAACGCATTTTGATCGACCAAGCGACCTGGAATGCCGTTCAGGACATTGTCGCGGACTCGGAGGGGCCAACTGCTTTCGAATTGCGGAAACCGGGGCAAGAAGTGGGCGTGAAGTTTCGCAGGTATGAGGTGAAGCAACTAAAACCGGAGATACCTGTGCGCGTTTTTGTTAGTCATAGTCACGAAGACCGTGATTTCGCGAACAGCCTGACCGAACAACTCAAACGGTGCGGTATTGAAACTTGGTATTCGCCGCAGAACATCATTCCTGCAAACAACTACATCGAATCCATACGCGACGGCCTGATGAAATCCGATTGGGTTATTGTGCTGGTTAGTTCGCACTCTTCGAAGAGCGATTGGGTAAGGGCAGAAGTAAACACGGCCGGCAATGATCCTCGTTTTCGAAGCCGGATTTTGCCTATAAAGCTTGACGATTCTGACCCTGCCTTGATCAGCCATCAAATTGCAACGATTCAGGCGGTAGACGGACAAACGGGTACAAATCTTGGGAAGACAATACGCGATCTGCTTATCTCTGGTGAAAAAGATCTGCGCTCGAACGCAGCCCTTTCTTAGGTCTGCGATGGAATATATTTCAGGTGTTGCGACTTCTAATGTTTGGCCACCGCCAGGTGAAGAGGAGGAAGTAGGTGGGCGGACAGTTCGGTTTCAAGAACGCGTGCTCGCGCCGCGTGGCTCTGAAACAGTATGTTGCCGCAGCCCTCGCCATTCCCTTTCAGCTCAGAAGCGATTCGGTGGATACAGATACAGTGCTGCTCGATGCCGAACATCAAGTCATTGACAATTTCGGCGCTTCCGATTGTTGGAGCATGCAAAAGGTGGGCGGCTGGTCGGTTGAAAATCGCAATCGCTTGGCCGACTTATTGTTTTCAGAGAAGGAAGGAATTGCGCTTTCCTGCTGGCGATTCAATATAGGCGGAGGGATTAACCCCAAAATTACGAATCCTTGGCGCACCGCGGAGACATTTGAGACGGGTCCGGGCCAATATGATTGGTCTCGTCAACGCAATGAGAGGCGATTTTTAGCGGCGGCGAAAGCACGCGGAGTTCCACAGTTCCTCGCGTTCGTGAACAGCCCGCCGGGACGCATGACTAGGAATGCATTGACTTTTTGCGATCCGGAAGGAAGCTCGACGAATCTGAAGCCCGGCGCGGAGCATGAATATGCCCGCTACCTCGGCGATATTCTTGAGCATTTTGCACGGAATGGGGATGAGGTCGAACGGATTGTATTCGACTACATAAGCCCTGTGAATGAGCCGCAATGGGATTGGTCAGGGCACAGTCAAGAAGGGAATCGCGCCTCAAACGACGACATCAAAGGGATCATCAGAGCTGTCGCAGTGGAACTGGAAAGACGCAGGCTAGTAACACAAATCGCGGCGCTTGAAAGTGGATCGCTTCCGGATATGTGGCAGATCGACAGGAAGGCGACTGCCCGATGGGGAACTGAATACGGCAACTATCTTGATGCCTTTCTAGGTGATCCGTCGACTAACGGACTGCTGGGCGGCCGCATCGGCTATCACAGCTATGGATCCGATTTAGCGAGCGGGCCGCTGGTGAATAACCGGACTCAGCTTGGAGAAAAGATGAAGCACTATCCGAGCTGGAAGCTCTGGCAGACGGAATATTGCGTGTTGGTGGGTAGTGAGGGGAAGGGCGGCAATCATCGAGACCTGACGATGAAGACTGCTTTAGAAGTGGCGCGGATTATTCATCTCGATTTGGTGTTGTGTGGGGCATCCGCATGGCAATGGTGGACTGCTGTTTCTCCGGTTGATTACAAGGATGGCCTGATTTATACGGATTGGCGAAAGCCGGGAGATGCAGAAACGATCTATCCCGCCCGCATTTTATGGGCGCTCGGCAATTTTAGCCGCTTTGTCAGGCCGGGCATGCAACGCGTAGAGATCGCAGGAGCCAATCACGATGTGCAAGGGCTGATGGCCTCGGCATTCAAAGATGAAACAAATCGACGCGCTGTCGTTGTGTATGTCAACATGGGCGATACAGCTCGAAAAGTGAGCCTACTCTTCAAAACGATCGCGGGCGATAAGAAGCCGACTGACATCACTCCCCATGTGACGTCGGACCGAAGTGGTGACGAACTGAAACGGTATCCGCAGTATGGTCCTGAAACGCCCACCGATATACCCGCTAAATCAGTCGTGACACTGGTTGCAGAATTCAATTGAACGGATCGCGCGCATACTATTTGTCTTGGTGAGGGCTTGATCTGACATTTTCTGATGGAGCATGCGTAGACTGCTGCGCCTCCAGTGGCAAATACGTCTTGATTTCCGCCAGCGTCAATTTCCTGGTTTCGCGCTTGTGAGCTAAATCCTGAAGCTTGTCGAAAGGAGCAAACATTTCGGGCGGGTAAATCCGAGCAAATCCGTCTGCGCTGGCACTTACGATGGATCTTTGGTCCGGACTGAAGGCCACCGCCCAGACTTGGCCCGTCGCATCGCGAAACTGCGCGACTTGCCGGCCATCTGCCGTATTCCACACTCGCACGGTCTTGTCTTGTCCTGCGGTGACAACTAGCCGACTGTCGCTACTGAAATCTGCATCAGTTACCCAGTCCGTATGGCCGCGCAGTTCGGTTAGCATCTTTCCGGTTTCCACTCCCCACACGCGCGCAGTGTGATCTCTGCCTGCCGTCACCAGAAAATGGCCGTCAGCGCTAAACCGCATACGCTGAATCTGCGCCGAATGTCCTTTTAGCGTACTTTTCACTGTTCCGCCGGGGATCTCCAAAATCTGTACGACACCATCCCGTCCCGTCCTGGCGAGCCATCGGCCCCCTGGATCAAACGCGACTTCGTACATCAAATCCGGCGGCGACTCGCGCACATCGATCTGGGCGACAAGATGGCGCGTTGCCACCTCCCGAATTCTCGCCATGCCATCCATGGACGCCGCCATTAATCGTTTTCCGTCGGCGCTAAAAGAAACCGTTCTGACGGCCGTTTCAAATTCATCGAACGATGGCCGTTGGTTCCGGGCTTGCAAGTCGAACAGGCGTACCGAACCATCTGAGCAAGCCGCTGCCACATACTGTCCATCCTTGTTGAACGCCAAACTAATTACAATGGCGCGAAGATCTGCGAAAACCCGAACTGGTCTATGGGGGTTTGCGTCCCAAATGGTGACCGCCTGATCAAAACTCGCGGTTGCGATCAGCTTTCCATCGGGGCTAAAGGCCGCAGCATTCGTTTCGCCATTGTGATGCAACCGAACCACCCCTGGCGACGACGTCTCGAACACTCTCGCAGGCGTGTCATTACCCAAAGTCACGACATAACGTCCATCGCCACTGAACTCTGCCGTCCGAAGCGGAGCTCCCGAGCCCGCTACCGTGTCAAAATTCGTTCCATCGCTCACATCCCACAGCCGCGCTGTTGCATCTTCGCTTGAAGTCAGCACGGACTTGCCATCCGGACTGAAGACCGCGCTCCATACCGGTCCCGTGTGCCCTCGCAACTCTCTTACTGAGCCTTTGGCGCCCACGTTCCATATTCGTGCCACGCCGTCATAGTCCGCAATCGCAAGCAGCTTTCCAACGGCGCTGAATGAGGCACCCCAAACCCTGCCACTGCCGGGCTTGAACTTCAGCGTGTCCACCAGCTTTCCGCGGTCCGTGCTCCATACCCAAACGTTTTGGTCAGCAACGGTCACGACCAGTTTGCCGTCGTGGCTGAACACCGAAGTTCGAGTGAATATGGGCATTTCAAAATCAGCGATCGTTCCTTCCAGATACGCGACTGCCTTGTGCGCGGAAACGTCCCACAACCGAGTAGGATGTTCATCAGCCTGATCATCGGCTATCGTGATCAGGCGCTTTGAGTCCGGGCTAAAGAAGGCACCCAACACCACATCTGTGTACCCCTCTAAGATTGCGATGGTTTTTCCTGAATGAACATCCCACAATCGAACGGTATGGTCCTGCCCGGTTGTTGCAACCAGGCGCCAATCCGGACTAAATTCCGCTGAGTGGACCCAGCCGGTGTGGCCTTTGAGGTCGACTGCCGCTTTCCCCGTCGAGACGTCGAAAATCTTAGGGTTTGCATCCGATCCCGCGGTCACTAAATATTTGCTATCGGGACTAAAGCTCTCCCAGCCAATACGTCCCTCACCTCTCGGCAATTCGGCCTTCTGCCTCCAATCTGGCGCCTCCCAGATCTGTATTCGTGAAGTGCTGTCTTCTGTAACAAGAAGTCTTCCATCCGGACTGAAAACTGCGTTTCTTATTGGAGTGTGAGAATCGCCTATACTGGCCCTTAATCTAGATTCTGTGAGCGCTCGTCTCAAGGCATCTTCCGCTTCGGCCGTTCGGGCACTATTGGCTGCTTCATCGGCCAATAGCAAGCTCAGTTCCGGGTCGTCTTTCAGGTGCAAGTTTGCTTCCGCCGCTATCGCCCTGGAATTTGCGACATGCTTTTGCTGAGTAGCATTCGAGCCGGCTACGATCAAAGCTTTTTGGCGTTGGACGGAGACAGAGCCCTGCCACCCCGCGAGTGCAATTGCGACAACGATAGCAGCAATTGCCACAAAGGCGATCCTTCTGGTCCTGCGAAATTGCCGGACGTCTTCTCCATCCATTTCGTCTTTCGACTTGCCATGGAGGGGAGCCGCGATATTGACGATCGACTCACGAAAGCGAGGATTCTTGAGCGACAAAACCTCGCCCGATTTGGCTGCCCAGCGCAGATCGACGTACATCGGCTCCTAGAAAAACCGCCCTTTCAATTCCTCCGGGAGACTGGTGGTGCGATCCCAATCAAAATCGTGCTGTTCACGATTCCAAACAATCTCACCTCCAGCCAGAAGAATCAGAATGCGTTCAGCCGAGCGCTCTTTCAGCCAGCACGCAACCTCCCATTTCACCCAAGCAGATTGCGCCGATTGCGGGGTCGCTACCAATAGCAGATAATCGCAGCCGTGCATCGCGTTTTCGAGCGATGCCGCCAAACCTGGATTGGCGGCCAAGCTCGTTTGATCACGAAAGACATGCAGCGCGCGCAGCCGGTACCATGGTTTCGCGAAACGATGAAGCGCCGATTGCACAGCAGACGTAACTGCGTCTGCTTCGTGGCTATAGGAAATAAACGCTTTATATGGCATCAGCGCAAAGACCCGCTCACGTAGGTGTCGGAACTGAGTCTGAGTAGCCGAACGTCGTCTCGGGCCCCGGCTTGCCACGCGAACATGCACATTCTCTATGCAACGCGAGGACCATCCTTTATGCGGGTGGCGTGAATTGTGCCGATGAAGCGCGACTATAGGTTCAGTTAGAAGCTTGTAACTTGGCTCCGTGTATCCATTGAAGAATCGTTTTGTATTGCCAACTGGATTCGTTGCCGGGCCAACGCTGGCCTCCGTTGTGCGTGGCCAGGTAATCGGAAACGTCTCCCGCTGAATCGGTAGGACGCGTCGGTTTAATCAGTATGAGGCTGTGCGAAGGATCGTTAATGTCGACGACGCGCATCGCGTACTTGTAGTTGTCTTCGCTGTCCTGCGGCGAAAAGCGGCCCTCTGCGTTGGGCGGATGGAGCCGGAAAATCACATGGGAAGCGTGGCACATCACGCAGGCCTTTCCGTCCGCACCAGTAGTAGCGAGAATGGGCTCAATTTTTTCAACGAAATAGTTAAAGTCAAGAATTGAACCGGGTTTTACGTCAGCCAAAGCCTCGCCGAGTTTCTTTCCGGCAAGGACATTCCGGGCAATGAGTTGAAGCCGCGGATTTGGATCGTTCTGCATACGCTGGAGTGCGCTACGAAATTCAGACCTCTGCTCGATTCCTTTGGACTTGCGCAGAAGATCCAGGGCCGCGGCACGGACATTGGCATCCGTATCCTCGAGTGAGGCCATCACAGCGTTGAACACAATTGGCTCCGACAGAAGATCGGGCGGACTGTTGACGGCATTCTTGCCGAGAAAATAGCGTTGATCCTGGGATAGAGCGCCTCCGGAGACACCGAGGCGAGTGATAAGGAACTTAGGGTTGTTCACCTCTTCAATCAGGATGCTGCGCTGCGAACTGCCGAGCCGGCCGAAGACATCGCCGCCAAGGACTGTTTCCCGCGGATCACTCACCCGCTGAAGGGCGATCCGGATGGCGGCGCGCTGCACATCAGAGTCGGAATCGTGCAGGGCTGCGAGCACCTGATTGCGGAACTTCGGCTGGATCATCAAATCGGGAAACGCTGCGCTTGCACTAAGTATCTGCGCGTAGTTCTTGACGCGAGGCTGGCGCTCGAGCAACATGCGAAGCGACGAGACCAAATCCGGTTGATGCGTCAAAGACGAATCGGGCGGAAGCGCGGCGAGGAGCGGAAGAACCGTATTCTGACCCATCTCATCTCCACGCTCAAGAATTCTTATGATGGTTTGCACCAGTCCAGGATCGGGCACTGCCGGCGTATTGATGTTCAGTACACCGCGCTGACCGTTCTCGTAAACGTAGCTCACGGTTTCCCGAACCGCCTTGTCAGGATCGAGCGCCAGCTCGAGAGCCGCTTTTGCGAATTGTGCGTCGCCGGCCCCGCTGAGCGTACTTCCGGCTTTCAGAACTTCGATTTTTGTGTTGCTGTCGGCGCCCTGCAAGCAGTCAATCAACGCTCTTTCCAACTCAGGACCAGAGCTTTTGAAAAAATGAATCAGCTCGCTGTCGTTACCGACTCGGGTTTGGTAAAAGCTGTTGTGGACATCATAGTGGAAGTCAATGGTATCGCGATAAGGCGGATAGATATAGCCGGGTACGTGTAGGTCGGGTACACCAGTAACGTACTTAGTGAACACTGCGGGTAGCGCGATAGCAACCTGGTCCTTCTTCAGCTCCGGCAGCGAATAATGCCGAATGTGGAAATCCCATAGTGATTCGAGAATGCCTTGGCGGCCAAGCTGAGTGGCAGAACGAAGCACTTTCGCGAGCACCAGAGCCTGGTCATGGACGACCGTTTCATAACCATCCTGAATACGATTCTGATCTTCCCGGGTAGCCGATGCGCGTACCCAGGCTTCCAGATATCCAGTATTCTCATCAAGCACATCATAGATACTTTCATGAAGGGCTCGCCGCAAAGTCGCATCCGATTCGGTGTTCAATCGCGTGGCAAGGGCTTCCAGAATGCTCTTTCGCGCCTGGGCGTTATCGGTGTTCCAGTAGTACCACTGCCAAAGACCACGTGTGGCATTAAGACGCACTGCCGGTGCGGCATCAGTCAAATCCGCAATTAACGATTCGCGGAGTTGGTCATCCGCTGCCAGATATTTGAAATGTTGATTGAACAGTTGCGTTGCTCCCCAACGAGTGCGGGCATTAGGGGAGTGCAACGCAGCGTTTAATTTTGCGCGGCCCTCCGCCGCAACATGCGGGCGACGCTCCAAAATCATGCGAAGCGCCCAAGCACTGGTCCGCTGAACCATCTTGTTCGAATCGCCCAGTGCCTTGATGAGAACGTCTATCGATGTTGGATCGGCCATATGACCGAGTGCGCGCGCGGCCGCTTCCCGGCCCAGCGGATACGGACTGTGCAAAAGGATCTCGTGAATCTGTTTGATAGTGGAAGCAGGCGCGAGATCCCAGAACTGATCTAGCTCATTTAACAGGAGCGGAAGATCGTTCGTTGCAAGAGCTTTCGGAGGCGGCGGGAAAGCGTCACCCCAAGCCTTTTGTTGTGAAGGCTTATTGTCAGGCCCTGGATACAACGTTGATAGAGCCATCACGGCAAATTGAGTTGCTCGAAAAGGCGTATTGAAACCCTGGTAAACCGGATCGCCTTCCCAACTGCCTTCCGGCCGCTGAGCCTTCAATATGGCTTGAACGGCAAGATCCATCTTGGAATCCGTCTCGGGCCGGTGCCCAGCTAATGCCAGAGCAAGAACCGCATGGTACGAAATGAAATCGGCCGGCTTGGCGTTCCGGTCAAACGGATACGGCCACATACCGTTCGGCTGCTCATATTGATACAGCTGCTGAATCAGTTGGTCGAGTTGAGAAGCGTACTTTTGCCGGTCGACCGTAGCCAACAGGTGAATCTTCCAGTTCAGATCGATCATGTTCTGCGGCTTGTATGGAAGAGCAAGCCGCTCTACCATGTCGCGATATCCAAGCCACTGCTGATCGTGAGTCTCTTCGTACAGGTTGTTGAAGGTGTCCCAGCTCTGCGAAGCAATTTCAAACGGGCTTACGTCTGGTTCGCAGCCATCCGACTCGTCGCCAGGCATCATTGTTCGATCTTGGTAATGGATCTTCAAAAAATTCGCGTACGGGATCTCGAAATCCGCGGTGCGAGGCGCATCGTGCGTGACGTTTGTCTCGTACATATGCTCGATTAAAGGCAGGCGGCCCGCCACGGTACGCGCTGTATAAATGACACGCACCCAATCTGTGCCGGGCTCGCCGTAAAGTGGCCGTTGGTTGTTATAAATGCGATCCGTCAGAAATTCGAGGGCAGGCCTCTGTGTAGGCGGATACCCATGCGAGATGGCCGTCAGGTAGCCGCGAGTCGTAAACTGCGTCGGATGACAGGCGATGCATTGCTGCGTATCGCCGTGGTTCATTGTAGTTCGCAGAGCGATGGCGCCGCGGCGCGGAGTATTCGACAGCCAGCTATCGCCCATATTGACCAGGAAATCCATGCCGGTGCGGATGGCTTGTTGAGGACTGTTGTACGGCGGAACAGGATAGGCGAACGTACGTAGCTGATACGACGGATGATCGGCGGCAACGCGGACGTAGTAAGTCTGTTCGGGTTCAAGGATGCGCGTTCTGAATTTATACAGGCCCGGATAGTTTTGTGTTGCTTCGATCTGATAAATGGAAGCGCCGTTGGTGTACGGCTTTACTTCGGACCTACCGGCGCTGTCCTTCTCTAGCTTGAATACATCTACGTCGAGAGGCACTTCGCGGTCGGTAATGTCGAGGACGAAATAAGCGAGGGTTGGCTTATTGCCGTGAAACGTGAATCGGAACCACTGGAAACCTTTCACTAGGGCGGCATACCGGTCCTCGTCCGGCGCAGGTGAATAAGGTCGTTCGTCTGATGAGCCGTAAATGGTTTGACCGAACTCGAATGGCTGAGCGGTCTGCCAAGTATCGTTCGGGAGTGCTGCGATGATACCAGGTCCAGCTTTACCAGTAGGAATGCGATGGAATGCTGCCATCACTTCCGGCAGCTTGTCGCCAGGCCGCCCATTGAGAGAGAGAGAGACTGGACCCGCGGCACTGGGACGAAGAGTGACATAGAAATCGAGATCCTGGCTGTGCAGGCGCTTCGTTACCACAACGCCCGCTGCATCGGAAATAGAAACTTCGACTGATTCGCTTTGGAATTGAGCCGGGTCCTTGATGGCGATGGTGACACCATAGATGGAGCCGGCTTTCGCTTTGCCAAGCGTGACACGGCTCGGAGACTGCGAACGACTGGGAGACCATCCCCCTAGAAACAGCGCGATGCCCGATACAACAACCGATGCGGTAACAACTTTGACGAGTTGTGTAGAGATGCGACGTGGCAAACTATGCATCATCACTCCTTATCTCGATGTGAGCTATGACCATCGTCGATGAAGCCTCTGACATTGACGGAAGCATCTTATCGCATTTGGCCAACTCGATATGGAGTACATTCCAAACAGGGACCCGGATCTGATCATGACCCAAATACCAATGCGCCTTCAAGGAAAGAATGCCCTTATTACGGGCGCGTCTTCTGGCATCGGAGAAGCAATTGCCATACGCTTCGCTCAGGAGGGCGCTAACGTCGCGATCAATTTCCACAGTGGAGCCGAACGCGCAGAGGCTGTCAGGAATAGAGTCGTGGAAGCTGGGAAAGCAGTCTCCGGAAATCATCGCAGCATAACCGTCAAAGCCGATGTTGCGGATGAACGCCAAGTTAAGCAGATGTTCGCCAACGTGCTTGCCGACTTCGGCAGGTTAGACATCTTGGTAAACAACTCCGGGATCCAGAAACCGGCGGCGAGCGATGAATTGGATATGGCGGATTTCGACCGCATCATCGGTGTTAATCTACGTGGCGCTTTTTTATGTGCACGCGAGGCAATCCGACATTTTCTTTCGCGCAAGGCATCTGGCGTGATCGTCAATAATTCAAGCGTCCACGAGATCATCCCCAAGCCCAAGTACGTTCCGTACTCGATCAGCAAGGGTGGCATGGAGAACATGACTAAAACGTTGGCACTCGAATATGCAGATAGAGGGATCCGGGTCAATGCAGTCGGGCCAGGCGCCATAGTCACACCTATCAACCGCGCGTGGATTGATGACCCCAAGGCGCGGCGTGAAGTGGAGAGTCACATTCCAATGGGGCGCCCAGGCACCAGCGAGGAAATTGCCGCTGTATTTGCATTCCTGGCGTCTGACGACAGCTCATATATTACGGGCCAAACTATCTTTGCATGTGGTGGATTGACGCTATATCCCGAATTTCGCGTCGCGTGGTCATCTGGAGAATAGCGCGGGCCGCTGCGCTATCAACCCGGTGGATCCGCTCTGTCGCTTAGAGGCTCTTTCGATAGTGAACACATCGATCAACAACCTCGAAGCCGAGCGCCTGGTGCGCAGACTGAGATTCCAAATTGTCCACCCAAGTGTCAGAAGCCATTTCTGTACATCCGTGAGATCGAGCCCAGTCCTCTGCAGCGGAGATTAGTTGGGCTCCGATTCGCTTCCTACGGAACGTCGGATCGACGTACCATCCTTCGATGTACCCTGTTGGGTGCTTGGGATCGCAACCATCCGCGTGCGAGCGCAAGTCGACCTCAACAAACCCAATGAGACGCGCCTCCACCTCCGCGAGGAAAATCTCGGCAGGCAGCGCTCCGTGCGCCCTAGCGCTCAGCAATGCCTTCACTTCCTGGGAGTGTTCCTCGATGGTGGCGCCGGGCCATAAGGAGTGGAACATCTCGGCGAGGTTCTGAATATCTTGCGGTCCCGCAAGCCGCACGATCACGTCGTCCATCTCGACAGCAAGCTCCCGCCGTTTTCTACAAAGCGAACGCCGGCTACCGCTTGCACATCTGCGGATATTCTTTTTTGAGCGCGTCCAGCTTTGGCAAGTCGTTGTAGACGATGTAAGGCTGGTCCAGATGGTTTTCCAGATAGTGTTGATGATACGCTTCCGCTGGATAGAACCCTTTGAGCGGCACTACCTGCGTCACAATTTTGTGTTTATACACATTTGCTGCGTCTAGCTGTTGGATGTAGGCGTCGGCAACCTTCTTCTGCTCGTCATTGTCGTAAAAGATCGCTGAACGGTATTGAGTTCCGTAATCGGGGCCTTGACGATTTAGCTCTGTCGGGTCATGCGCAACCGCGAAATACACCTTCAAGATCTGTCCGTATGTGATCTGATTGGGATCATAGGTGATCTTTACCGACTCCGCATGACCGGTGCGCCCTGTGCTGACGGTTTCGTAATGCGCGGTAGATCTGTCACCGCCAGCAAAGCCTGAAACGACGTTCTTCACGCCTTTAAGATGTTCGAAGACAGCCTCCGTGCCCCAGAAGCAACCGCCTGCCAAAACGGCTGTCTGTGGACCCGTCGTTGAGCCCGCGGGAATGTCGACCGCCGGATCGGGAAATGGCGGCTTTGATTTCGCCAGTGCTAGCAAACTCCCCATCATCACAAGAGCGACAACACACTTGATCCGCATAGATTGCACCTACAACTAGATTATTCGTTTGGCAATGACGAGCGAACTACTTCCACTCTGGATTTTTTCCAAGACTTACCAAATTAGCGAGAATGCGATATGCCCCCGGTACGCCGGCGGGCAATTGACGATAAAGCGCAAAAGCATCATAAATATAAAACCCTTTGCCATATCGCGCCAGCAGCAAACCACCATCCTGCGGCTGCTGGCCCGGATCGTGCGTTTCTACCAATGCCTCATAGTGCGAGTCCCATTTGCCCATGAATCCATGGCCACGCTCTTCTTCCCATCCGTTAAAGTCCGTTTCGTTAATTTTGTTAGGCCACGCAAACACGGCAGTGTGTGGATCAAGGAACTTAACTTGGGAGCCTTCGTCTACAACTTTTTGCGGATTGCCGCCTAGCGTGAACGGATACGGCCCGTAGCCCGTGTCAAAATTCTGCAAGTTGTATTGCACAATCAGTACGCCACCATTCTTCACATAGTTCAACAAGCGGCTATTCGCTGACCGCAATTCCGGGCGCACCGCATACGCGCGCACTCCAAGAACGATTGCGTCGAAGCTGCTCAAATCGCTGCTCTCGATGTCGCCGCTAGATAACCAGGTCACATGCACTCCCAGATCTTCCAAGGCTCGGGGTACGTCATCGCCCGTCCCAGGAATGAAGCCAACGTGCAAATTCTGCGCTGTCTTGACATCTACGCCTACTGCTTTATACGAAGCGGGATGATATGACGGATAGGGCCGCAAACCCGGGTATCCGGTCAACCGGTATCCTTCCTGATAATTACGGCCGTCGTATTCTGCCACTGCCCTGATATCGTAGGCCTCTTGCTGGATTGACTTCGGCGTCACTTCGAAATTTAAGGTTTGGTTCTCGCCGTCGCGATCAAATGTAAAACTGTATTCGGCGGGCTTTGATTCCCAACTTTGCGGCAGGCGCAATCGCAACACGCCCTTCGCGGGTCCCTTAACGTTTGTGTGAAGTGTGCAGGAAAACGTAAACGATGTGCTTGTCAACGGCACCGCACCGGCGGCCGGCGATACCGAAACAGCGATGGCAGGCGCCATCAGTAGCGGATCTTCTACAACCCCGATTCCTTCAATTCGCTGATTAGCCTGTACTGCCTTCTCTATGGCGATGTCTGTTCCGCGGTAATTCAACTTCGCAATCGCATAAAGCGGATAAGGGCCAAAAGATAAATTCCGAAACCGCTCGTCCGTCAGATCGTAATAGGCTTGTTCCAGGTTCGGACGTGTGAAGTAGGGGCGCGTGTAAGTGGCATCTTCGGGAGCCTGAATTGCGAACCTCTGACGCAATTCTTTACCGGCTTCAATCGACGCAGGTGTGGGAGTGACCGCTTTAATCTTCCATCCGCGTCCATCGGATGGCGTGACCTCAATTCCCCTTACGGTCACTTCCGCGCCGCCGTTAAATAAGTTCGCCTGAACTGGAAATGTTTGGCCAGGAATAGCGATCGTAAACGTCGTCGCGGGTTGCGCGAATGCGGCAAATGGCCCGGTCGCATCTTTTTCCGGCACAACTACCGCATCGAAGTTCAGTCCTAGTGCTAATACCAACGCCTTTTCAAATTGCTTCGCTTTGATTCCCAACTCATATGCAACATTGCTCTTGCCGGGCTCTGCCAGTGAACTCGTATCGACTTGACGCAGCAGATCACGCGTGGCATTCAGGCCTTCTGCAAGAGCCGGGGCGATGCCGGTCGGTTTATTGGGCTTGTAGTTGTTGAAAGCTTCGTCAGCACACTGCGAAATACGCTCCAGCCCCCGCTTGAGAAACGCCGTGTCACCGCTTGCCATACTCGCAATGCCGGTGACAGACACGTCTATGCCTTCATATAGGGAATCCTCTTGATCTGGAACCGAAATTTTTGAGCCATATCGATGATACGGATTCGCGGAGGGTATCGGTTGTGGAATTGTGCCGCCTCCATTCTGGCTCTTCTGATAACCCCATCCTTCGCGCGCCATCTGGAGAAAGGTATATCCCGCTGCGGGATCTATCGTTCCAACCGAAACATTCAGATTCGCCGCCGGTGTAGCTGTCGACCATGTCTTCGTGATGTAGTCAAAGAACCGAATCGGCACGTATTGATCTGTGGCGTAATCATAGATCGTTTTGTCTTTAGTCGGTTGGAAGAACGGCACCCGCTCATATACTTTGAGCGGCTGCCAGGGCTGAAGCCCCTCGCGAATCTGCTCTGGGAAACGATTCGGGTCGCCCGCCGCGACGAATGCCTCTTGCGCCATTTGCCCCGCGACCTGGTGATTTCCATGACCGTCGGTGGGAGCGCCAATGAACACCGACGCGATCACCAGAGGTCTGGTCATCCGGACTACGCGCACAACATCGGAAAGCGTTCTCTCATAACCCCATTTCTCCAGCGCTTCCTCGCGCGTCTTTGAAAATCCGTAGTCTATTGCGCGGCCCCAATATTGGTCGACGCCGTAATAGCGGTCCGCCGCGAGTAACTCTTCTGTGCGAACCAACCCTAACTGGTCGTATAGATCCATTGACATAGCGTTCTGACCGCCTTCACCGCGAGTCAGCGTCATCAGGGCGCCGTGCGCCCCCAATCCACGCGTGTGACGTGCTAGCAGGCCGCCGTCTTCATCGTCCGGATGGGCCACAATCATCAGGATGCTGGCTCGTGTCCGAATTGCCGCGAGCCAGCGTGAAAGGCCAGGCGCTCCGCTATCGAGATTGATGTGCATTGCATCCGGATTTACTTGGGCTAACTCAACCGCGGTATTCGTGGCGGCGGCGGCCCATATTCCGCCAGCTAATACACTTGCGGCCGTCCACGCGATCAATGTTGTCTTAGCGCTCAGCACTTTTTTGTCCTTATTAAAAGCTGCACTATTATCCTAGCCTCCGCATGTTGTTGCTTAATCAGCCCTTAATGTCTTCTTCGCCCATGCTGCGTATCGCAAAGCCGCATCGCCGCGTCAATGAATTAGGCAGCGTAGAGAGCGCGCCTGAAAGGTGCATGAAGATGCGAACCAAGAAGACAAATTCAATTTTGCTGGGAGGAATTTTAGCTGTAGTTTTCACAGCGGCTCCCAGTCTGGCGCAAGACCCTAATCAGTATCCGCCACCGGCGCAGCAGCCGCCACCGGCGCAGCAGCCGCCACCGCCGCCTCAGCAATATCCTCCGCAGCAGTATCCGCAGACACAGCAATACCCGACGCCACCTCAGGGCCAATACCCCCCACAAGGTCAATATCCGCCTCAAGGCCAATATCCCCCGCCGGGATATCCTCCTCAGGGTTACCCGCAAGCCGGATATCCGCCCCAAGGCTATCCTCAGCCGCCAATGATGGCCCCGCAGCAACTTGATCAGCTTGTCGCGCGTATTGCACTCTATCCTGATGGCCTGCTTGCCCAAATATTGACCGCGTCTACGTTTTCTAATCAGATTCCGGATGCCGCGAACTGGGCCAATCAACACGCGTATCTGCGCGGCGATCAGCTAGCCTCTGCTATTCAGGCCGATCGCTTGCCTTTCGATCCAAGCGTGCTTGGCCTTTTGCCGTTTCCACAGGTGTTGCAGATGATGGCTTCCGACATGGGCTGGACTCAGCAGCTTGGCAACGCTGTGTTGGCACAGCGCAATGACGTTATGGATGCTGTGCAGCATCAGCGTCAAATGGCCTACGATTACGGCTATCTGCGCAGCAATCAATACGAACAGGTAACGGTCGCTCCCGGCAACATTGAAATCCTGCCAGTGACGCCTGGCTACTACTACGTTCCCACCTACGATCCTTATGTCGTATTTGCGCGACCGCGTCCCGGCTTTTTTGTTGGGGGGGCGATTCGTTTCGGGCCAGGAATTACCGTCGGCGCCTTCGCTCCATTTGGATGGGGCACAGTCGGGTTCGGCTGGCGTGAGCATTCCATCTTAGTCGGTGGACGTCCCTGGGCTAGAACGTGGGTGAATCGCGGCGTTTACGTTCATCCTGGATACGCGTACCACTACATGCCAGGCCCGCGTGTCGAACATCACGAGTACCATAACGATTCCCATCGCAATGAGCATCATGATGGCCATGACGGTCATCGCGATCACTGATCAAGCGACAGGAATAATCGCGCGGACGGCTTCAACCGTCCGCTTTTATTTATGCGCCGTAAATGCTTTGGCTGTTGCCGGTTTGGGTTGTTCTTTTCGTCGGAAGCCGCCTAGGGCTGATTCGAGTCTTACCGCTGCCCGTTTGCCGAGTTCTATTCCTGGCCGCTCGACAAAAACATGCGCGACAGTGGCAACGACGATCACTGCTAGTGCCGTCACGGTAACAACGAGCCAGTGATTAACCGCGGAATACAAGGCAAATGTGCGCATGCGATAAGAGCTGAATATGCAAGTGAGAATCAATCCGTGAAGCAGATAGATTCCGTAGCTTACGTCGCCTAATCGGCGCGCCGGCCGGCTGACCAGTAGCCCGAATAAATCGCATCCGGAGACAACAAGAAAAAACCCGACGCCCAAGAGCAAAACAGGAACGAACGTATTTGCATTGTTAAAACGCAAGAACAGCGCAGCCGCGCCAAGTGCGACGAACGTGGATGACAACCAGTTGGGTAACCTGCGTTGGCTTCCTATCGGCTTAAGTGAAGCGCACAACATGCCTATAAGAAAAAGTTCGACACAGATGGGCCAAGGCGCCGTTTTCTCCGCGTGCACATAGAGCAGCACGTAAAGACCGACCAGCGTCAAACAGATCACCGTGAATACCAAGTGTCCGGGTCTTCTGCGAACCCAAAAAGCCGTAAGAATAAGGCTTCCATAAAAGAACCATTCATAGCGCAGCGTCCAGGAAACCGCAGCCATCAAGGTTGCTGTGTGGCGATACGCGTTTACATCGGGTGCCGCGAGCCCCAACGTGAACCAGCGTGCAACCTCGTTTGCTACCTGCAACGCAGGTTGACACAACGTAAGATTCGTTTTAAAGGCAACGAGGACGAGCAGCCATAAGACGGCGCAGCCATACAGCGGTGCGATGCGAAAGAGCCGGCCGGTGTATAGCTTCAACCAGTTTGGCTTTCCTTGCTCCTTTATTAACTTGCCCCAGAAAAGATACCCTGTGATCATAAAGAACACGGCGACCGCGACCTGCCCAAGCAAGTTGTAGAAACGCGAGGGCGTTTCCGTCCAGACGCCGGACTGCCAGTATTGGTGCGTAACTGCGGTGTGGTGAAAAAACACCGCGAGAGCAAGGATGCCTCGTAATCCGTCTATCGACGAGACGCGCACTCCATGTGGATTCGGGGCCGTATCCGCTCCACGCAGTGCAGGCGTCGATGCTGCTAGAAAGAGCAGCACCATACAACCAAGAAATGCCCAGACGGAATAGAAGCCCATCGCGTCCTGCGCCGGCAACAGCACAGCCTGCTCTGACACCGCAAAGCGAATTTACAGCGGCAAAATCTCTTCGCGCTGCATATCAAAGTCGATGCGCCGGCGCTGCGCATAGGAGATGTTGCCCAAATGCGAAGCTTGCGCAGAGCGGTGCCCAATCAGCACATCGCCGTTGGGACGGTGCCTGCTCTTCACGCAATCGACGAAATTGTTGACGTGACTCTGCGTCAACGAATCGTTAGTTCCCGGCATTACCTCGGCCTTCACGACTTCGGCCGGCTCCTTGGCCTGGACCGGATAATATTCGTAACGAGACCTATCGATCCAGAGCCGCCCGTTCGTGCCGCACATCTCAATTCCATATCCGGTAATTCCCGGAGCAAGCGTCGCTTCGAACGTTGCGGTGAACTCATTCTGCCCGGGATACTGCAGTAGCACGTTGATGGTATCGGGCGCCGTGCGGCCATCTTTGTAGTGATAGACACCGCCTGCCGCCGATGCGGAGAACGGCACATCCTTGCCCATGAACATGTGGACGACGTCGATCCAATGGGTAAAAAGGTCGGTCACTTGACCGCCGCCATAATCCAAATAGGCGCGCCAATTGAAATACTGCTGTGGATCGTAATCTCGCCATTTCAGCGGCCCCAAAAAATGTGCCCAGTCGAGGTCCGCGGGTTTTGTCTGCAGCGAAGCCGGCGCCTTGCGGAGATGCCAGCTATTCCCATGCCACCACGTTCTGGCCAGCGTGATGTCACCGATCTGCCCGGAATCGAAGTATTTCTCTTTAGCCTGTAAGTAATGCTTCGCTGACCGTTGTTGCATTCCGACTTGGCATACGCGGTTGTTTTCGCGAGCGGCCTTAACAATCATTGGTCCTTCTTCCGGAACACGCGTCAACGGTTTTTCGACATAGACATCTTTCCCAGCGTTGAGCGCGTCGATGGCAATCGCACAGTGCCAGTGATCGGGCGTCGCAATCAGCACCGCGTCTACATCGTTTCGGGCCAACACCGCGCGGTGATCCGCGAACGCGGCCGATCCTGGCGCTTTTTGTTGTATCGCCTGGAGCCGCTGGCCGTAGATGTCGCACACGGCCGTCACGTGAATCGCGGGATTGTTTTGGAACAGGCCCATTACGTGGGTGCCGCGGTCGCCTGCGCCAATCAGGCCCAAGTTGATGCGCTCGTTTGCGCCCGACACCCGTGAATAGGAACTCGCGGCAATGGCCAAAGCGCCCGTCGTTGCAATGCGCGACGTTCCTTTCAGAAACTCACGCCGGCTATTCAAATCCATTTGCGAATTATATGCCGGAGTGGCCACCACGCATACTCTTGAAAAACTAAGCGCCGAAATAACCCGGCAAATTAAAAAAGCGGATCAACGGAAGAAGAGATTCTTTTCGATTTCAAGACGTGGCGACAAGCTGGTCGTGAAACTCGTCGCTCGATCTGAAGCAGGGTCGCTGGAACGCAACCGACAGGACCAAGACCAAACTTCCAATCGCACGATTACTGGAATTCTTCTTGCAATTTCTCCAGCACCGCCGACCCGGGACATAGCTTCTCGAACGGTACTTGCGACAACGGTGTCTCGGTCGTCTCGTTTGCTTCGTGCAGATCGGCCATGCTCTCGTCCACAAAAAGCAAACCGGTTACGATCTCGCCCTTGCGGTGCCGTTCCTGCAAATAATCGATTGCGTTGGCTCGATTTGTGGGATCGTACCCTTCAGGGACCGATCGGAATCGAAGCAAACTGCCATCATGCATCGTGACCATTGTCACGTCATGCGGAGAAATGCTAGCCACAATCTCGTTTGAGGGCGGGACAAAATCCGCGTCCGTTGCGCTCACGGCATGCTTGCGCGTGTACAAATAGCTCTTCGTCGATCCATTGTGATCGTTAAACGTCACGCACGGCGAAATCACGTCGATGAGCGCCAGCCCGCGATGCCGGAAAGCCGCTTTCATGATGGGCACAAGCTGATCTTTATCACCGGAAAAGCTGCGGGCCACGAACGTCGCACCAATGCTTAGCGCCAGCATGACTGGGTCGATGGGCGCGAGTTGGTTTGGATCGCCTCGCTTGCTCTTTGAGCCGATATCCGCCGATGCTGAAAACTGTCCCTTCGTCAGTCCGTACACGCCGTTATTCTCAATGACGTACACCATTCGCACGTTTCGACGGATGGCATGGCACATATGGCCTAGCCCTATCGAAAGAGAATCGCCGTCACCCGAAACGCCAATATAGGTAAGCTCGCGGTTGGCTGCAATCGCTCCTGTCGTGATCGCGGGCATGCGGCCATGTGCGGAATTGAAACCATGCGCGCCATTAACAAAGTAGGCGGGTGTCTTTGATGAACATCCGATACCAGACATCTTCGCCAACATGTGCGGCTGCATCGAAATCTCCCACAGAGCGCGCACAATCGCTGCCGTGATCGAGTCATGACCGCATCCCGCGCAGAGCGTGGACATCGATCCTTCGTAATCACGGATCGTAAGCCCGAGTTCGTTCTGGCGCAAGCCGGGGTGTCTCGCTAAAGGTTTAATGATGGATGGCACGATCTGCCTCCAAATGATTTGTGATTGCGTCGACCACGGTACGTGCGCTGAGTGGAAAGCCGCCGTAAGCCAATACAGATCGTAGCCGGTTTTTCGGTACGCATGTTTCGAGTGTCAATAAGGACCGAAGCTGGGCATCCCGGTTTTGCTCGACGATAAACGTAATTTCGTGGCCATACAGGAACTCTTCCACGCTTGGATGGAAAGGGAACCCGCGAATGCGAAGGTAATCGAGCCGAATGTCACTTTCGCCCAATAGCTCAACGGCTTCGCGGACGGCTGGATCACAGCTTCCAATGGCGATCACACCAAACTTCGACCCGGTGCCGTTCTGCGGTACTGGATGCGGCACCAACTCGGCAGCCGCTTTTTGTTTGCGCGCCAGCCGGTCCACGACCTCCTGATATTCGGAGGGCGTCTCGGTATATCCGCCGAATTTGTTATGTCCCGATCCTCGCGTTACGTATGCACCTTTAGGATCGATTCCTGGGAGCGTTCGCGGCGGGACATAATATTGATCTTCGTCCGAGTAGCGATGAAATTTTGGGATTTCTTTAAGATCATCTGCCGACAAAACACGCCCGCGGTCCGGCCGGTATGAATCGTTCCACTTCAGACGCGGTGCAACCCAATCGTTCATGCCGATGTCCAAATCCGACAACATGATGACCGGCGTCTGAAACCGTTCGGCTAAGTCAAACGATTCGATAGCAAATTCAAAGCACTCCGCAGGATTTGAAGGAAACAGCAAGATATGTCTTGTGTCGCCGTGTGATGCATACGCGCACTCGATCAAATCGCCTTGCTGCGTTCGCGTCGGCATTCCCGTCGATGGCCCGACTCGCTGAACGTCAATCACAACCGCCGGAATCTCCGAATAGTAGGCGAGCCCCAGCAATTCATTCATCAATGAAATACCAGGCCCAGATGTCGATGTGAATGCGCGTGCGCCATTCCAGCAGGCGCCGATGACCATTCCAATTGCCGCCAGTTCGTCCTCAGCTTGCAGGATCAGGTAATTACTGCGTCCCGTCTCCGTGTCTTTCCGATACTTTTCGCAGAACCGGCGAAACGCATCCATCACCGATGTTGCAGGCGTAATCGGATACCAAGCTGCAACGGTCGCACCAGCATATAGACACCCCAACGCTGTGGCAGTATTTCCGTCAATGAGAATTTTGTCTTCATTTGCGTTCATCTTTGCGAGATGAAACGGCAGTGGACAATCGAAATGTTCTCTGGCGAAGTCACAGCCTAAATGGAGCGCCTGGCGATTCGATTCGCGTAGCGCTGCTTTGCCCGCAAATGTCTCCGCAAGTAGGTCTTCCACAATGGGCACGTCGATCTTCAGTAACTCGACCAAAGCGCCCGCGTACGCGATGTTCTTCAACAGAATTCGCTGGCGTGGATCGGCGAATCGTTCGTTGATCATCTGCGCCAACGGTATCGGCAGAAAATGCACATCGTCTCTGAGCAGATCGGATTCCAGCGGCCAGCTCGAATCGTACAGCAGATACCCGCCTGGGCAAACTTCGCGAATGTCCTGTTTATAGGTTTGGGCATTCATCGCAATCATCAGGTTATAATCGAGCGATCGCGCGGTGTGCCCCTTTGGATTCACACGAATCTCATACCAGGTCGGCAGGCCCTGAATATTCGATGGAAACAGGTTCTTACCCGAGACGGGAATACCCATCCGGAAGATGGCCTGCATGATCAAGCCGTTTGCGCTGGCCGACCCAGTTCCATTGACGTTTGCCAGCTTGAGCGCGAAATCGTTTACGCCGGGACGTAGCTGTTCATGCATGATGTTGTGCCTGCGTACGCGATGGCGAGCTCGAATTTTTGCATGTCCCACGCTGCCGTGGGACACCGTTCGGCGCACAGACCACAGTGAACGCAAATGTCCTCGTCCTTCACCATCACGCGCAAAGTTTGCGGAAGCGCCGGTGAGACATATAGCGCCTGATCGGGATTGAGCGCGGGCGCCGAAAGCCGCGTGCGCAAGCTAATTTCATCGCTGTTGGGCGTGATCGTCAGACATTGCACTGGACATACGTCGATGCAAGCATCGCACTCAATGCACCTGGGCGCTGCGAACACGGTTTGAATATCGCAATTCAGGCAGCGCTCCACCTCGCGCGCTGTCTGTTCCGCGTCGAAACCCAACTCGACTTCAATATTCAGCTTCCGGAAACGCTCCGTCAGTTCAACGTGCTTCATCTTCTGCCGGCGCACGGGGTTGTAGTCGTTGTGATAACTCCACTCGCTGAGCCCCATTTTTTGGCTGACGAGGTTCATGCCCCACGGCGGCCGCTCGGAGACTGCTATACCTTCACAGTGATTGTGGATCGATATTGCCGCCTGATGTCCGTGCTCCACCGCCCAAATGATGTTCTTTGGTCCGAATGCCGAGTCGCCGCCGAAGAAAACGTCCCGGTGGCTCGATTGCATGGTCGCCTCATTCACGACTGGCAGACCCCATTTATCGAATTCGATGCCCAAATCGCGTTCAATCCAGGGGAACGCATTCTCTTGTCCGATTGCGAGGATCACGTCGTCAGCCGGAAAGAACACTTCATCCAAAACGCGCGAGCGCTTCGCTTCCTTGTCCCACTCCAGCCGGTCGAACAGCATGCCCGTTAGTTTGCCGTTTTCGATGACGAATTGTTTCGGCGCATGATTGATTACAATCTCTACGCCTTCTTCTTCTGCATCGTCGAGTTCCCACGGGGACGCTTTAAAAAAGGGCCGCGGACGCCGCGCCATTACCCGGATCTGGCGACCGCCCAATCTGCGCGACGACCGGCAGCAATCCATCGCCGTATTGCCGACGCCAATAATCAGAACGCGCTCGCCGATTGAATCGATGTGCCCGAACGCAACCGATTCCAGCCAGTCGATCCCGATGTGAATGCGGTCCGTGTCATGCCTGCCCGGAAGCTCTAATTCTTTGCCTCGTGGTGCGCCGCTACCCACAAAAACGGCACCATATCCGCTCCCCAGCAGATCTTTCATGCTGGTCACGGGCGAGTTGTATCGGATGTCCACGCCCATGTCCAAAATGAGGTTCACCTCATCGGTGAGCACCTGTTCCGGCAGTCGAAACGCCGGAATATTCGATCGCATCAGGCCGCCGGGCTTATCTTGTTTTTCGAAAATAACCACGTCGTACCCGAGCGGCATCAAATCGTTAGCGACAGTGAGCGATGCAGGTCCAGCGCCAATGCACGCTATACGCCTGCCGTTTTTCTGCCCGGGAATTTTAGGAAGTAGATGTTTAAACTCGCCCTTTAAATCCGCAGCGACGCGTTTTAATCTGCAGATTGCTACTGGATGCGTATCAACGCGGCCTCTGCGGCACGCGGGTTCGCACGGTCTGTCGCACGTCCGTCCAAGGATTGCCGGAAAAACGTTTGATTCACGATTGAGTAGATACGCGTCGGTGTATCTCCCTTGCGCAATGAGCCGGATGTATTCCGGGACATTTGTGTGCGCTGGGCATGCCCATTGACAGTCAACCACCTTGTGGAAGTACTGCGGGTTCCGGGTATCAGTAGCGTCCAAGCTTCCCCTCCGGCCCATATCGGGGACCGAGTGTTCTCTGTTGGCTCAAATTATACAAACTCTTCACCTAATACAAACCCGTTGGCGTAACTTCCCCTTGCGCGTGCCCGTCGCTTTAGATAATCATCGTTTACGGAGGCATCGTTGCCTGCGATTGTTGGAGTCATTCGTGAGACGTTCCCTGGCGAGCGTCGCGTTGCGATCACCCCGCGTCACTGTGAGGTCCTGAAAAAAATAGGCATCGATGTGATCGTCGAGACTTCCGCTGGAACAGAAGCGGGTTATCCTGACGAGGCATATGTGGGGAGGGGCGCGCGCTTCGGCAGCCGCTCCGACGTGTTCTCCGAGGCCGACATCATCGCACAGGTGCGTTGCCTTGGCGCGAACCCCGATCAAGGCCAATCGGATCTGCCACTTTTCCGCTCAGGACAATTGGTCGTCGGTTTTGGGGAGCCTCTGACGTCCCTCAAACAGGACATGGCCTTAGCGCAAAGAGGCGTCTCGTTCTTTGCTCTCGAATTAGTCCCGCGCATCACACGCGCGCAAAGCATGGACGCGCTCTCTTCGATGGCCACGATTTCCGGCTATCGGGCCGTCCTGATTGCGGCAACGCATCTTCCAAAAATGTTCCCCATGCTGATGACTGCCGCCGGGACCCTAACTCCGGCGAAAGTCTTTGTGTTGGGTGCGGGCGTTGCCGGACTTCAGGCTATCGCTACCGCACGCCGTCTCGGCGCCATCGTCTGTGCATACGATGTTCGTCCAGCCGTCAAGGAACAAGTTGAGAGTGTCGGAGCAAAATTTATTGTGCTCGACATTGATGCCAAAGCTTCCGAAGACAAAGGCGGTTATGCCAAAGCGATGGACGAAACATTCTATCGCCGCCAGCGGGAGCTTCTTACCGAAATTTTGCGTGAGCAGGATATTGTCATTACTACGGCCGCGGTGCCAGGCCGCAAATCGCCAATCCTGATTACCAGCCAAATGGTGGAGGCCATGTGCCCTGGCTCAGTCCTTGTCGACATCGCCGCTGAGCGAGGCGGCAATTGTGAACTGACTCGTCCTGGAGAAGCGTTCATTCATCAAGGAGTGACTATCGCGGGACCGGTCAACCTGCCCTCCATGGTTCCCTATCACGCAAGCCAGATGCTTTCGGCAAATATCGCTTCTTTCTTGAAGACTTTGGTTAGCGGGGGAAACATCAATGTCAATCGCGACGATGAAATTATCCGGGAGACCCTTGTTGCGCACGAAGGAAAAGTTGTTCATCCGCGCATCGCCGAGTTGATCGCGCCCTCAGAATCCGAACAGCGGAGCATCACCGCATGAACAAATACGAAATCGCAATTTGGATCTTCATGCTCGCGGCATTTCTTGGCTTCGAACTCATCCGCCGTGTCTCTCCGCTTTTGCATACGCCTTTGATGTCGCTGACCAATGCCATCTCGGCCATCGCGGTGGTCGGCGCAATTCTCATCACCGGTGAAAAAGAGGCCACCACGTTCACCCGCATACTCGGTTTCATTGCGGTTGTTGCGTCTGTTACCAACGTGGTCAGCGGCTACCTCATCACAGATCGCATGCTGAAGATGTTCAAGAAACGGGAGCCACAAAAGTGACCATCGAAAATATCTTTCCAGCGCTGTATATCCTCGCTGCCGCTAGTTTCATCCTGGCCATCAAGTGGATGAACTCGCCCTCCACGGCACGGCGTGGCGTGCTTGTGGGCGAGATTGGCATGCTATTGGCAGTTGTAGGAACACTGCTTCGTCATGAAGTAGTCAATTACGAGTGGATTCTCATCGCGTTCTTTGTCGGCTCAGCTATCGGCGTTCCTATCGCATACATAATGCCGATGACCGCGGTTCCTCAGCGGACCGCCTTCTCCCATGCTTGCGGCGCTCTCGCCTCCGCGCTTATTGGAACCGCCGAGTACTATCGAGTCCAGCCGCACGGCTTCGTCATGGCCGCGCTGATTATCGAAACACTGCTTGGGTTTCTTACGTTCACCGCCAGTTTAATGGCCTGTGGCAAGCTGCAGGAGATTTTGCCCACCAGGCCGATCACTTATCGCGGTCAGAACATTGTCAACCTGGGTATTTTCGGGCTTGCCATTGCTATCGGCGTTGTTCTGATCGTGCATCCGGAACAGATGTTCCTTTATCCCATCTTTGCCGCGCTTTCACTCGTTTTCGGCGTCCTGCTCATCATTCCCATTGGCGGCGCGGACATGCCCACGGTCATAGCGTTGCTCAATTCATACGCCGGCCTGTCCGCGAGCGCTATGGGATTTGCGCTAGATAACAAGCTGCTCATTGTCGCCGGTGCGCTTGATGGTTCCTCCGGCTTCATTCTTTCCGTTATCATGTGCCGCGCCATGAATCGTTCGTTCACGAATGTGCTGTTCGGAGCGTTCGGCACCATTCAGACCAGCAAGAAACAAGCGATCGATCGGCCCATCCGTTCCGCATCGGCTGAAGAAGCGGCCGAGATTCTCGATGCCGCCCGCAGCGTCATTGTTATTCCAGGTTATGGCATGGCTGTCGCGCAGGCCCAGCACAAATTGCGCGAACTGTCCGACGTACTCGCCAAACGTGGCGTGGACGTGAAGTTCGCCATCCATCCCGTCGCCGGCCGCATGCCCGGACACATGAACGTGCTTCTTGCCGAAGCGGACGTTCCCTATGACCGGCTGTTTGAAATGGATGACATTAACCCTGAATTCCCGCGCGCCGATGTGGCTCTCGTGATCGGGGCCAACGATGTTGTCAATCCAGCCGCCCGCAACGATAAGACCAGTCCGATCGCCGGCATGCCCATCCTGAACGCATCGGAAGCCCGCACGGTCATGGTGATCAAACGCAGTATGAGCCCCGGATTCGCTGGCATCGACAATGAGCTCTATTATCTTGAAAAAACCCTCATGCTCTTCGGCGATGCGAAAGCTTTCGTCAGCAGCATCGTCAAGGAACTAAACGTAACGGCCGGCGCTGCAGTGCACTGAGTCAGCAATCGAGGGCCTTCATCCGCAGACCCTAATCGCCCCTTCCTGAAACGCTCATCTCACTTTTCTGAAGCATTCTTCTTTAGTACTGTGTGGCCAGCTAGTACTACCATGTCCCTGCCGTTTCCTGCACGTCCCATTTGCAAAACTTCTGTATCTTTTTTGTAAGCGTTTACCGACTTCCCTGAGAGTTCGCTAAACTTAGCGAACAAGGGGTCTCGTTCAGAGATCGTGGAGGTTAGTTTGTTTATGACACACTTGCGCGCTTTTGCGCCCAAACTGGCTCGTCCGGTTTGCGTTGTTGTAGCTCTTTTACTTTCAGCCGCCGCCATTTTCGCTCAAAGCACCGGCGGCATTCAGGGAACGGTTACCGACAGTACGGGCGCAGTGCTGCCCAACGCCAGCATCGTCGTCACTAATCAGGCAACCGGTGAAGCTCATTCCACGAAGACCGATAGTGCGGGCCTGTACTCCGTCTCTGGTCTGGCGCCGGGTGATTACAAGGTGCAAGTATCGTCTGCCGGTCTGCAGACCATGGTTGCCAACAACCTTGTCGTTTCTGTTGGCACGAACACAGCCCAAAACTTCAGCCTGAATGTGGCCAGCACTTCGACCACGGTTGAAATCAACGCCAGCGCACCGGTCATCGAAACGAGTTCCGTTTCGGTCGGAACGGTTATTAATCAAAGAACGGTTCAGGAAATTCCGCTGAACGGCCGTCACTTCGTTGACCTTGCTCTTTTAATTCCTGGATCAGTCACGCCTCCGGCCAATGGCTTTCTCACCGCCCCTCTACGTGGTCAAGGCTCGTTCGCCTTTAACTCCAATGGGGCGCGTGAAGATAGCGTCAATTTCATGGTCAACGGCATCAATCTAAACGATCCGAATCAAAACCAGATCACGTTCCAGCCGACGATCAATACCATCGACGAATTTAAGGTGGACAATTCCACCTTTAGCGCTGAATATGGCCGGAACTCCGGCTCTATCGTGAATATCGCAACGCGCAGCGGCGCAAACACCTGGCATGGCGAAGCCTACGAATTTACGCGCAACAGTTTCTTCGACGCTCGGAACTTCTCGAACCCGACCATGACGGGTACTGGTACCGCGCTTCAGCCGAACCCCCAATCTCCCTTCATCCGCAACCAGTTCGGCGGTGACGGCGGCGGCGCTCTCAAGAAAGACAAAGCCTTCCTCTTTCTCAGCTACGAAGAGCTTCGGCAACGCCAATCTGTGCCGTTATCGGCGACAACTTTGTCGCTTGCACAGCGCGCGCAGGCTCAGGCCACCAGCGACCCCATCGTGAAGTCGTTGCTGCCGCTGATTCCGTTGCCTAATTCTGGCACCAATCAGTTTGCTGGCGCCGCAGTCGCGCCGGTCAACATCTATCAAGGCACCGGAAATTTCAACTACACTTTTTCTGAAGCGAATCGCCTGAACGTCTACTACGCGATTCAGCGCGATCAACGTAACGAGCCGCCTTCCACGGACGGCAACAGCTTTCCCGGTATGGGCGACCAGCGTAACGGGCAGCGCCAGATTCTCACGATCAACGATGTTCAGACCATAAGCCCCACACTAGTGAATGAAACGCGGCTTGGCTTCAATCGCATCCACATCGTTTTCGCGGCCGACAACACTGACAGCGCCGCCGCTTTCGGCATCAACAGCGGTGTTACTGCTGCCATCGGGTTGCCACAAATTACCGTAACCGGCAACTTTACCTTCGGCGGAATCGGCGGCTTCCCGCAAGGCCGTGGGGATAATGTCGCAGTTGCAAACGACACTGCAACTTGGGTACGCGGAAATCATACGATTAAGTTTGGAGGCGAGTTCCGCCGCCAGAACACGGACAGCTTTTCCTATACTCCAGGCACGTTTACCTTCCCGACGATCGCTAACTTCCTGGCCGATCAGGCGACCGGCTTTACTGCGAACACTTCGAATCGCGCGAGTCGCGTTTATGGCAACGCTCTAGGCGCCTTTATTACTGACTCTTGGAAAATTACTCCCAGGCTCACCGCTACCTTGGGACTTCGATATGACTGGTATGGCACGCCTACCGAAGCCGAGAACCGCTTCGTCGTGTTTAATCCTACTAACGATACTCTTCAGCACGTAGGTCAGTCCGGTGGCCCGAGCCTCGCATACAACCAGAGCGCTTTGAATTTTGAACCGCGCGTCGGGTTGGCCTACTCGCCTACCGCCAAAACTGTCATTCGCACCGCATTCGCAATTATGACCGATCAGCCGACTTTGGGCCTGGTCACCGGATTGGCGGCGAATCCGCCCTACGCATTTCCCGTGTCCTACGCATCCACAACGGCGGTTCCGTTCGTCACGTTCGCCAACGCCTTTAATGCCGCTGGCGGTAGCGTTTCGCCCGCTTCGATCGCGCATAGTTATCGCGATGCCTACTTCTCCGAATGGAACTTCAACGTCGAACAGCAACTGACTCAAAGCATCGGCGTGACAGCCGGCTATTTCGGCACCAAAGGGACAGCCCTGAATATCGAGCGGAACTATAACCAGCCAATCAACGGAGTCAAGCCCTATGCTACGCTCTCGCCGAGCAGTCCGATTGACCCCGGAGTGCCACTAGGTCCCGTCATCGCTATGTATGAGAGTGACGGCAATTCTTCGTACAACGGTCTTTGGTTAACTGCGCAGAAGCACTTTTCGCACGGGTTGCAATTCCAGGGGTCCTACACCTGGTCGAAGTCGATTGACGACAATTCCCGCAACGTTCAAGGGTTGACTCTGCAGAACAGTTACAACATCGCGGGCGATCGTGGTCTTTCCGATTTTGACGCTCGCAACCGCTTCGTCATCAATTCCGTTTACGACCTGCCCTTCAAAGGCAACCGCCTCAAGGATGGTTGGGAGCTTGCGCTTATCTACAGCATCCAAAGCGGCAATCCCATTAACTTCCACCTGAGCAATTCGTCATTCGCAGGCGCGGCTGTTCTTCGACCTAATGTTCTCGGTCCGGTCGTAACCGGCTTTACGCCCGCCACGAACGGCAGTCCCACCACGGTAACTTATATCCAAAATCCTTCAGTGTTCGTCAATCAGGGCACGACTGCTGGCACGGTTTTGGGCTTCGGCAATCTCGGACGCAATACGATCATCGGGCCGGGCTTCACCGACCTCGACTTCACGCTTATTAAAAATACGAAGATTACGGAACGATTACGTTGGCAGATTCGTGCAGATGCTTTTGATCTGCTGAACCAAGCGAATTTCACTCAGCCGGTTTCCACAGTCGGCTCCGCCACATTTGGCCTGATCACTGCCGGAACTCGTTTCCCTGCAGGCGATTCAGGCTCTTCGCGGCAGCTCCAACTAGCAATGAAGCTGATCTTCTAGTGAGTTGCCCAGCTAGCCTTTTTTCTTAGATTCAGCGTTTTTGAGGGTACCGGTGACGGTACCCTCTTTCGTTTAGAGTCCGATCGAGGTATATTAATTTGAATTAACCCAACGCAACCCGAAGTACCGTGCGAAGGAGGAGACGATGGGTGCTGCTACAGCACGGGCGACCGTGCCCCTGTATCACGAAGGTAATCGCTTCTGGCAGGAATTAGTAGAAGAATGCAAGCGCCATGTGCAAGGCATCAACAGCGTTGCCATCGCGCGTGGCGTAGCGCTTGAGAGTTTGGTACAACTCCAACCTGGCGCCGATATCCACATGTTCAAAACGGGCTATCCCTCGACGACGGTCAAAGCCGTTCTTTCGTTCTTTGCCTGGGGACCGGTGATTCAATGCATCATCTCTGGCGCGCGCGATGCCGAACATCGGTTGTTGACCTGCGAATTTGAAATGCCGATCGCCCGCGATCTCGATGGCCAGACGGTCGCTGTCTTCGATGAGGGACGCAGTTTCTCTCCTCTAGAGGTTGCCTCCTATCTGACGCAATCTTTCCGTGGCTGCTTCCGTAATATCCCGTTACCCTGCGGCCGCGAAAGCGCTTGAGAGAATTACGGCGCCGGGTTCCTAGCTTTAAATTTGTCGCTCAAATCTGTTGGCGACAAACAGGCGGTTGGCTCCACTTCTACAAGTGGAGTAGAACTCATGCGATGTTTTCTTGCCGCCCTGACGTTTGTTGTTTGCCTATCCGGGACCGCATTTGCCAGCCCCGCTACCACCCGCCCCACGGCCGTCCACAATGCCCAGACGCCATCGGACGCCCAGATCGAGGCCGCCATCCGCACCAAACTCGCCAAGTCGAAGATCGGTAAAGATGGGTTTCGCTTTAAGGTACAGCATGGCGTGGTCACCTGGGAGGGCAGCACTAATGTCGTACAGCACAAAGGCTCAGCGACCCGGATGGCGCGAACTGCCGGGGCCGTCCAAGTGGTTAATAACATTCAGGTCAGTGCTGCCGCTAAGGCAAAAGCCAGCGCCAATCTGAAAAAAGCGTACGTTCAGCAGTAGTCCACCGCGTGCTAACGTGGAGGGACGAGACGATTTGGTTTGATGAAATGTAGTTTATCTTTTCTTGCTCTGGTTTTTTGCCCCGTGATCGCGTTGGCACAGAGCACTTCCACTCCCCCGAAGCCCGCAACGGCGCCGCCTTCCTCAAGCACTCCCGCCCTTCAGCCTAGAGGCCCCGAAGCTGTTGCCAAACAAGAACCGAACAAGGTAGTAGCCACTATTGACGGTAAGCAGATCACCGCTCAACAGGCTGTCGATCTGATTAATTCTATAAGTCCGCAAGACCGGCAACGTAATGAAAGCAATTTGCCGCTGCTAGTGGAGCAATTGTATACACAAGAGCAACTCGCGGCCGACGCGGCCAATGCAAAGCTCGACCAACAAGCCCCCTATAAGCAGCAATTGGAGTTCATGCGCCATCAGATTCTCGCGCAGGCTTATCTGGCAAAGCTCATTCAGGATCCTGCAGCGACCGCGCAGGCAAAGCAGTATTACGATGCTCACGCCGCGGACTTCGATCAGGTGAAGGTCAGCGGCATAGTGGTGGCATTCAACCCGCCCGGCACGCCCGCCAACAATTCGGCAACCGCTAGAACAGAAGCGGATGCTCAGGCAAAAGCGATGGATTTGGAAAAGAAAATCAAGGCCGGTGGTGATTTTTCGGCTATCGCGCGCACTGACTCCGACCAGCAGCAAACCGCTACAAAGGGCGGGGACATGGGCACGTTTGTTATGGCAGATATGCCGCCAGATATTAAGAACGCGATTGGGAAGTTGCAGCCCAATCAAGTTGCGGAACCTGTTCGGGTCAACGGCGGCTATATCATTCTGAAGCTGGATACGCGCACGCGTTTGGACTTCGACAAGGTAAAGCCCGGTTTAACGCGGAAACTCATCTTGGACAAATACAAGATCCACGTTGACGACCCAGAATTCTTTAGTGCCGCGCCGCAACCGAGCAACATACCGTCCCTTGCACGCCCCAATTCGCCAACCGCTCCAGTTGCGCCGCCTAAGCTTCCGGTCAAGTAAAGATCTCTTACCGCACCTGGATGGATTCCTGACCGGGCTGCCGGAGCTCTCCGGCGCTCCAATTCGCATTGAGGCGCACCCTCAATTGACCGCGTCGCGCGGGCGATTACTTTCCGGTACGCCGGAGTGTGGCATCGCCGTGCATGCTGCCAGCTTCATTCCATCGCGGCGGATTATCATGGAGGCCTCGCTGCTACGACGTCGAACTCTCCTCCGATTTATCCTCATCCACGAGGTTTTTCATTTCGTCTGGGTGCGGCTTGGCAATCCAAAGCGGGCTGAATTCAGCCGTCTTCTGGAACAGGAACTCGCCGCTGGGGCGCGCGGCGAGTTGGGAGAATCAGCTCAACTGAAGAAAGCGACTCGCCCGCTCCCCCAAACCCGCGCCTGGCGCGATTACGTCTGTGAAAGCTTCTGCGATACCGCGGCTTTCGTCTATTTGGGTTTGAATCGTAATTTGGCAGGTGGACTCGCGAAACGTTGGCAAGCGCGTCGTCGGCGTTGGTTCGAAGACACCTTTGCCGCTGGATGCCGCTGTTAAGCGTCGGTAGCGCTTTTACCCAAAGTCGATTGGAATAACAAGGTTAGGCGCTAAACTGGAATTTGACGATGTATTCGTCCAAACTTGCTATTTCGCTCGCTTGCGTTGCCACGGCCGCTCTTGTATTGTCCTGTTCGCGCACTACTGCGTCCAATTCCGCGCATACGCAGGAATCCATCCAGTCCGCAAAAACACTAAAAGATCGCAAGCCGGCTCCTGATTTCACTTTGACCGACGCCGGTGGCCAATATGTGAAGTTGAGCGACTACAAAGGCAAGGTAGTTCTGTTGAACTTCTGGGCAACTTGGTGCGGTCCTTGTACGCTCGAAATCCCCTGGTTCGAGCAATTCGAGCAGCAATATAAATCCAAGGGCTTTGAAGTTGTCGGTGTCTCCATGGATGAAGATGGATGGGGCGTCATTAAGCCTTATATTGCGGAGCACAAAGTCAACTACCGCATCTTGCTTGGCAACGATACAGTAGGCCAACTGTATGGCGGCGTTGACTCTCTGCCCACTACCTTTATCATTGATCGTGAAGGGCGGTTCGCGTTTCCTCCTCACGTCGGACTTGCTGATAAGAATGAATACCTCAATGAGATTCAGACTTTGTTGGGCGTTCCCCAGACAAATGCTTCGCTTCACCTTCTGCGTCCTTTGCCTGCCGTTATTTTCGCTGGCGCAGCAAAATAAACTGGCCATCAGCGCTCCGAACCCGCTCACCATCCAGCGCGGCGCAACTGTTGTTCAAAAACTCCAGGTCGAAGTCCTTCCCGGCTTTCACGTCAACAGCGATCATCCCAAAGATGAGTATTTGATCCCGCTCAAGCTGACTTGGCAGGGCGGCCCGCTGCAGACAAAGAGCGTCAGTTTTCCTAGTCCAGAAGAGATTCGGGTTGGCAATGAAAATCTGCTCGTCTTCACTGGGACTTTCGATATCCGCACCGAATTCTCCGCGCCTGCCAGTGCACCTGTAGGCTCGACCACGATGACCGGGAAGCTTCGCTATCAAGCGTGTAGCAACCAAATGTGCTTCCGGCCGGCTTCAATTGAAGTCAAGCTTCCCGTTACCGTCGAGTAAATAAAGCCTAATGCGAATGCTGCCTTTCGCCGCCGTCGCGGCGCTGTGCTTTCTCACGGCCTGTACAAAACCATCGGCGTCGGATCCTTACGTGAACGCATCCTTGGAATCCGAACTCCGGCAGATTCCGGCGATTGATAATCACGCTCATCCCATGGCCGTCGTGTCCGCAGGCGAAGAAGATCATGATTACGATGCGCTGTCTATGGAAGGTGTTCAGGATATCGCGCTCCCGGCTCCGTTCCGCGAAGGCAGTCCCTACTTTACGCAGGCCTGGCACACTCTGTACGGTTTAGACCAGAACGATAATGTGCATCCGAATCTGACCCGCATAAGCGCTGCCCGGCAGGAGATGGAAAAGCGGAAGGGCGATCTCTATCCCGTCTGGGTTCTCAATCAAAGCCACACCGAGGTAATGCTGGCGAACCGCGTAATTATGGGCCGCGGCCTCACCCCCGACCGTTTTAAATGGGTTCCTTTCGTAGACATGTTTCTATTTCCGCTCAACAACAGCGCTCTGAAAGCGAAAGATCCCGAAAAGAAGATATTCTTCACGCGCGAAGAGCAGTTATTGCGGGGCTACTTGAAAGACGCGCAACTTAATCGTCTGCCGGCAAACTTGGATGACTATCTGACGTTTGTGGGCCATCGTCTTGAAACTTTCAAATCCAACGGAGCCGTCGCCTTAAAGTTTGAGCTTGCCTATCTGCGCGATCTCAGTATCAACGATCCACAACGCGAAGCCGCCGAACGCGTCTATGCAATCTATGCTCAATCATCTGAACCGTCGGCCGATGAATACAAACTTTTGCAGGATTATTTATTTCGATATATCGCCCATGAAGCAGGGCGTCTGAATCTGCCCATCCACATTCATTGCTCGCTTGGCGGCGGCAGCTATTTCCGTGAGGCGAACGCCAATCCGCTGCTTCTTGAGCCGTTATTCAACGACCCCACATTGCGAAAAACGAAGTTTGTTCTTCTGCATGGCGGCTGGCCTTTCGCTCGCGAGGCCGCGGCCATGATCTTGAAGCCCAATGTTTATCTTGATTACTCCGCCTTCATGTATATGACTTATCCGGTTGAAGGTGCGCGGGCGCTTCGCCTGTATCTGGAAGCAGCTCCCGAAAAAGTTTTGTACGGTTCAGACGCAAGTCCTTTTACGGACACGGTCGGATGGGCTGAAACGGATTGGATTGGCGCACACGTCGCGCGCGAGGAACTTGGCATCGCACTCACTGGAATGATGCACGATGACGAGTTAAACCTGGATCACGCCAAGCAGATCGGCCGGATGGTTCTCCGCGAAAACGCCAGACAATTGTACGGATTCTAGTTGCGGCGATTGATTATCCGTCCTGGCGCGATTGGGGATTGTATTCTCGCCCTGCCCGCGATGCAGCATCTGGCGGCGGATTACACCGAAGTTTGGGTACCATCGCCCGTTGTCCCACTCATTCAATTCGCAGATACAGTGCGTTCCATTGCTTCAACGGGTCTCGACGTTCTCGGCATTCCGGATCGCGAAACGCCGGAGTCTTTACGCATAAGATTGCAATCATTCGATTCCATCGTGAGCTGGTACGGATCGACCCGTCCGGAATTTCGCGAAGTGTTGTCGTCCATAAATCCGCGCTGCGAATTTTATCCTGCTCTGCCGCGAGACATTTCACTCCACGCAACCGACTTCTTCGCCGCACAAATAGGTGCGCCGCTCGGCCTAATACCGCGCATTCGCGTCACCGTTCGAGAGCCGCGCAACACCATCGCCATCCATCCGTTCTCAGGTAGCAAAACAAAGAATTGGCCGCTTGCCCGATACCGCATGTTGGCAGACATACTTCCACACGAAGTCGAATGGCTCGCCGGCACCCAAGAAGACCTACCCGAAGCGCGCCGCTTCGAAAATCTGTTCGACCTTGCGTGTTTCGTCGCGGGAGCGCGCCTCTACATCGGTAATGACTCCGGCATCACGCACTTAGCCGCAGCAACAGGCGTTAAGACAACCGCGATCTTCGGTCCGACATTGCCTGAATTGTGGGCGCCTCGCGGTCAGAATGTCTGCGTGATTCGCAGTCTCTCTTTGGAGACCTTAAGCATTGAGACAGTTTTCGAAGCCGCTAATCGGCTGCTTGACTCGCAGCAGTCTTAGGAGTCCAGCGAACAATTGGCTTGCGCGCCGCTGTGACTTCATCCACGCGAAGAGTACGCGTCGAATGCGGCGCGTTCACCACCAGTTCAGGGCTTTCGTCGATCTCTTGCGCGATTGAGATCATGGCATCTACGAACAGGTCCAATTCGCGCTTACTTTCCGTCTCCGTGGGCTCAATCATCAGAGCGCCCCGAACAATCAAAGGAAAGCTCACCGTATAAGGATGAAAACCATAATCGATTAGACGCTTGGCAATATCGCCGGTACGCACGCCCTTCTTTGCTTGGCGATCGTCGCTGAACACGGCTTCGTGCATGCTGGGGGCCTTGTAAGCAATCTCATAGTACGGCTCGAGCAAAACGCGTAAGTAGTTTGCATTCAGAACCGCATCGAGTGTCGCTTGTCTTAGACCGTTGCCGCCGTGTGCCATGATGTAAGCCAAGGCGCGAACTAGGACTCCAAAGTTGCCGTAGTATGCGCGTACGCGCCCAATCGAATCTGGCAGGTCGTAGTTCCAATGCCACGCATCGCCTTCGCGATTCAACCGGGGCCCGGGCAAGAACGGTGTCAACACCTTTGCTACCGCAACGGCACCCGAACCCGGTCCACCGCCACCATGTGGCGTTGAAAAAGTTTTGTGGAGATTCAGGTGCATCACGTCGACGCCGAAATCTCCCGGCCGAGCAATTCCCACCAGCGCGTTCATGTTCGCGCCATCCATGTAGATCAATCCGCCTTTGTCGTGGAGAATGCCGCAAATTTTTCGAATATTCTCCTCGAACACGCCGACCGTGTTTGGATTTGTGATCATCAAGCCGGCAACATCTTCCGTCATGACACGGCTCAAGACATCTACATCCACCATGCCCCGTTCATTCGATTTGATGTTTTCGACGCTGTAGCCGACCATCATTGCCGTCGCCGGATTAGTGCCGTGCGCCGAGTCGGGAACCAGTATCTTTTTGCGTGGATTGCCGCGCTTCTCAAGCAACGCGCGCATCATCAGGATGCCGGTAAACTCGCCGTGCGCGCCCGCCGCTGGTTGCAGCGTCACTGCATCCATTCCGGTAATCTCCGCCAGCGCGCGCTCTAGTGCGTAGATCGTCTCCAAACAGCCTTGCGACAAAGAGTCCGGCTGATAGGGATGCGCCCACGCCAACCCTTCGGTTCTGGCAACCAGTTCGTTGACGCGCGGGTTGTATTTCATCGTGCAGGAGCCAAGCGGGTACAGCCCAAGATCAATCGCGTAGTTCCAGGTCGATAGCCGGGTGAAATGCCGCACGGTTTCGAACTCGCTCACTTCCGGGAAATCTTCGATCTCGTTCCGCACGTTTTCGCTGCCAACAACGGCCTTCGCATCCACGGCAGGAACGTCGAGTTCTGGAAGTTGATAACCCCGTTTTCCCGGCGAGCTTAGCTCAAACAATAGCGGCTCTTCCTGGACGATATGTCGTGAGACTTTCTCGATCATTTTCCAAACGCTTCCGCGACCATATCCATGTCTTGCCGTTTGTTCATTTCAGTTGCGCACCAAAGGGTACAATTCTTCAATTCCGGATAGAAACGTCCCAATTCCAAGCCGCCGACAATCTTCTTCTCGAGCAATGCAGAGTTGATCGCCTGCGGCGATTTTCCGTTAGTCCCCGCAACAAACTCATTGAAGAAAGGAGCGTCGAATTGCAACGGCAGCTTATCTGCAAGATAGTGAGCTTTTGCGAGGTTCTGTTCGGCAAGTTCGCGCAAGCCTTCTTTTCCATACAACGTCATAAACACCGTCGCCATTAAAGCCAGTAGCGCTTGATTGGTACAGATATTCGATGTGGCTTTTTCGCGCCGGATATGTTGTTCGCGCGTAGCCAACGTCAGGCAAAATGCGCGCCGTCCTTGTGCATCCGTCGTCTCGCCCACAAGCCGCCCCGGAATTTGTCGAATATATTTTTCTCGTGTGGCGATGATACCCGCGTAAGGACCGCCATAGCTCGGCGAAATCGCGAAGCTTTGTAGTTCACCGACGACAATATCGGCATCGCGCGGTGGCTCAATCAAACCGAGCGCCACAGCCTCGGTAAACACCACAACCAGCAGCGCGCCTTTGCTCTGCACGATATGCGAAATCTCTGGAACCTGCTCCAGAATTCCGAAGAAGTTCGGTGACTGCAGAATGATGGCCGCGACGCTGCTATCCAACTTTTTTTTCAGATCGTCCAGATCCAAACGCCCATTCTTGCCATACGCCAGTTCCTCAACGGGAATGCCCTGGTGCTTGGTGTAGGTGGCCAGCACTTCGCGATATTCCGGATGCACAGTCCGCGCGATCAGAATCTTATCGCGCCGGGTGACGCGCACCGCCATCATTGCCGCTTCGGGCACGGCAGACGATCCGTCATACATGGAAGCATTCGCGACCTCCATTCCAGTTAGTTGGCAAACCATCGTCTGAAATTCGAAAATGCTGGTCAGTGTGCCTTGCGAGATCTCGGCCTGATAAGGCGTGTATGATGTGAGGAACTCGCCGCGCGACACTACGGTGTCCACAACAACCGGGCGATAGTGGTTGTAAACGCCCGCGCCTAAGAAACTCGCATAGCCAATCGCGTTTTCGGTCGAGCGCTGCTTGAAGTAATCGACGATGTCGTACTCGCTCTTGCCATCTTCAATCGCTAAGCGTTTGTCGAACCGTACATCGGCAGGCAGATACGCGATCAGATCTTCTTCGGTTTTCGCTCCAATTGCCGCGAGCATCTCGCGCCGCTCGGAATCTGATTTTGGTAGATATCGCAACTAACTCTTCAACCCCGGAACGAAAGGAAGCGCCGCCTATTCGGCGCCCACATAAGTTTGATAATCGGCGACTGTCAGAAGTTGACTAATTTCGTCCGGAGACGAAACCCTGACCTTAATCAACCATGCGCTGCCATGCGGATCCTCATTCAGCTTCTCCGGACTCTTCGAAAGAAGATCGTTGACCGCTATGATTTCTCCCGATACGGGCGCGTAAATGTCAGACACCGCTTTCACGGATTCGACGGAGCCGAACGTATGTCCTTTGGTGGCCTGCGTTCCAACCTTTGGAAGATCGACGAATACGATATCGCCGAGCTCATGTTGGGCATGGTCCGTAATACCGACGGTTCCTTCGTCGCCCTCGAGATGAACCCACTCGTGCTCTTTTGTGTACCTATAGGTTTCCGGATAGCTGCTCATCACTTTGCTCTCTTATAGAACGGAGTTGGCACCGTCTGCGCTTCCACCGGCGCATTCCGAATAATCACCTGAATCGACTGGCCCGCGGTAGCTTTATCAACCGGCAGATAACAGAGGCCAATGTTTTTGTTAAGCGTAGGCGAAGGTCCGCCACTGGTCACCCAACCCGCGGGTTTGCCGTCCATCCACACTTCATAACCATCCCGGCCAATGCCACGCTCTTTCATTTCAAAGCCGGCCAACTTACGCGTGATGCCTTGCTGCTGCGCCTTTTCTAAAGCTTCACGCCCCACGAAATCGCCCTTATCCATCTTCACGATCCAACCCAGATCGGCTTCAAATGGATTAATCGACGCGGTAATTTCGTGGCCGTACAAGGCCATCTTTGCTTCCAGCCGCAACGTGTTCCGCGCACCCAATCCGCACGGTTTGATGTCGAAATCCTTCCCCGCATCGAGCACCGCATCCCACACATGCTCAGCCGATTCCGGTGCAACGTACAATTCAAATCCGTCTTCGCCGGTGTATCCGGTGCGCGCAATGCGCGCAGGCACTCCAGCAACCGTGCCATCCGTAAACCAATAGTATTTAATGGCGCTCAGATTTGTATCGGTGAGTTTCTGAACGGTTTCAAGCGCTTTGGGCCCTTGCACGGCTAACTGCGCGTAGTGGTCGCTCGCGAAAACGACTTCTGCGTCGAAGTGATTCTGCGCTCGAATGTGCTCGAAATCCTTTTCTTGATTTGAGGCGTTAACGCACAAAAAAAAATCCGTGTCGGATATCTTGTGCACCAAAATGTCATCGACAAAGCCGCCGTGCTCGTAAAGCAACCCCGAGTAATGCGCCTGTCCCACCTTCAGCTTGCTGGCATTGTTGGTCGAGACATAATCAACCAGCTTTGCAGCCTCCGGACCATGTACTTCGATTTCGCCCATGTGGCTGACGTCAAACAGACCAACTCCAGTGCGGACAGCATTATGTTCCTGCAAAATGCCGGAGTACTGAACAGGCATATTCCAGCCGCCAAAATCCACCATCTTGGCATTGCAAGAGCAATGGACGTCGAAAAGCGGAGTTTTCTTCAGTTCAGTGACGTCAGACATCTGGTTCGAGGTCTGCGCTGAGGGAACGCTGCGCAGGAAAACCTTAGCGTAGCATGCGACCCGTCGTGTTTAGGCGGCCGGTTCGCCGTCTTGTGCGCCGTATTCTTTCAGCTTATTGAACAGTGTTTTGAGACTGATGCCAAGAATCTCGGCCGCGCGCGTTTTGTTGTTTTTGGTGTGCTGCAGAGTGAGGTGAATGAGCGCTTTTTCAGCATCGCCGACAGTTGTTCCGACGGGAAGACGTACGCTGTCGGGCTCAAAAATCTGCGCAGGCTGACGCGATCCCACCGACACACCGAAATCAAACGGCAGGTGCGCCATCTGGATAGTGCCTTCACCCGTCATGATGACCGCCCGTTCCAGAACATTGCGCAATTCGCGCACGTTGCCCGGCCAGGAATATTTCTTGAAAGCTTCCATCACTTCTTGTGTGACGCCAGACACGTTCGTCGAATGTTTTCGGTTCAAGTGCGCGATCAACGTTTCGGAGAGTACCGGCAAATCAGCTAGACGCTGCCGTAATGGTGGAAGCGCGATTTGGAAGACGTTCAGACGGTAATAAAGGTCTTCGCGCAGGTCACCTTTTTTCAGCGCTTCGTCGATAATGCGATTGGTGGCGGCGACAACGCGGACATCGACAGAAATTTCACTCTTACCTCCAAGACGCCGGACGCGCGAATCTTCCAGAACGCGCAAGAGTTTTGCCTGCGTGCCGGAGGGCATCTCGGCAAGCTCATCCAGCAGCAGCGTTCCATGCTGTGCCAGTTCGAAACATCCTGCGCGGCGCTCCAGCGCACCTGTAAAAGCTCCTTTTTCGTGTCCGAATAACTCGCTCTCCATCAGCGTCTCAGGCATCGCAGCGCAGTTGATAGCGACAAATGGGCCTGTGCGACGTGGACTGAGTTGATGGATTGCGCGCGCAACCAGTTCCTTACCAGTACCGCTTTCGCCCGCAACCAAAACCGCCGCTTTACTCGGCGCCACTTGTTGAATGGTGGTAAATACCTGCTGCATCTGCGGCGAGGTGCCCACCATGTCCACCAAAACTCCGGAGTATGAAAGCTGACGCTGCAGGCGTTCGGCTTCTTGCGAAAGTTGACTCTGTGATGCCGCGCGTTCCAACAACACGCGCAAAGCAGCGGGCTGAATCGGCTTCTCGAGAAACCAAAAAGCGCCTAAATCGTGAATCGTCTGGATGGCGGTCTCGATATTGCCGAAGGCCGTTAGTACGATTGCGGGCGGCATTTCGCCGTCGCTGTTCAGCCGCTTCATCAATTCGAAGCCATCCATGCGCGGCATCATCAAATCGGTAACAATGACATTCGCCGAAAACGACGCGAGTCTTTCGAGAGCTTCCTGGCCATCTGCCGCAGTTTCCACGTGGAAACCCCAAGCAGAAATCATCGCGGCCAGCGGTGCGCGTTGCGATTCCTCGTCATCGACGATGAGGACATTGATAGGCTGGCGTGTGGATGAATTGGGCACGATTTTTCAGGCTACGGACTAAAGCATACCAACCGGTCAACAAACATACCGATCTCCTCCGGATGCCCGGTCCGCGCTCGATTGGAACTTTCAGAGTACCGTCTTTATTGTAAAGATGCCACTGATGGTATTGCGTGCTTTCAAACCGTGATGGAACTTTTCGAGCCCGATAGAATTGACGATGAACCGCCTCCGTTTCTGGAGCGGTGGCCCAAGGTTTACATAGCCGTACTGATCTATCTGGGGCTGTTGATCCTTGTGTTGTACGTGATTACACGGATATTTGAGCCATCCCATGTCTAATCCATTTAGGTCGCTGGTGCAATGATCTCCGCATGAGAACACTTGACTGGGTGGTCATGTGCCTCTGGCTTGTGTCTCTGGTTTCGTTCGGCCTCTATCGAGGACGTGGTAGCAGTACTACTAGCAAATACCTGCTTGCTGGAAAGAGCATGCCGTGGTACGCGATGGGTCTTTCCATACTTGCAACCCAGGCAAGCGCAATAACATTCATTTCAACCACCGGCCAGGGCTTTGTGGATGGAATGCGCTTTGTGCAGTTTTACTTCGGCCTGCCCATTGCAATGGTGCTGCTTTCCGCAACGGCGGTGCCGATTTTTCATCGCGCTAAAGTCTATACGGCTTATGAGTACTTAGAACAACGGTTCGATGCAAAAACTCGCGCTCTCGTCGGCCTCATTTTTCTTATTCAACGCGGCTTAGCCGCTGGCATCGGCCTTTATGCTCCAGCAGTCGCGCTTGCCGCCGTCCTTGGCTGGTCGGACCGTTTAATCACGGTCATGATCGGCGTCCTGGTGATCACATACACCGCCAGCGGCGGGATCAAAGCGCTCACGTGGGCGGACGTTCAGCAGATGAGCATGATCTTTGTCGCACTGATTTTGAGCTTGATTGTCGTCATCCACGCGCTTCCCTCAAACATTTCTTTCCTCGATGCCCTTCGCTTAGCGGGAGCGTCCGGCCGGCTCAACATCGTAGATTTTCATCTCAACTTGAGCGACCGCTACAACGTTTGGAGTGGACTGATCGGCGGTGGCTTCTTAGCGCTGGCCTACTTCGGATGCGACCAAAGCCAGGTGCAACGCTACCTCACTGGCAAATCTGTTGCGCAAAGCCGGCTCAGTCTTCTGTTCAATGCCACTGTAAAGATCCCCATGCAGCTCTTTATTCTGTTCATAGGGGTGATGGTGTTCGTGCTCTCATTGTTTGTTCCGGCGCCGCTCATTTTCCAGCCGGCTGAAGCCTCGCGCGCAGCTAACACTTCTGCGTGGAAACCTGTTGAGCAGCAGTTCCGGGAGGCGTTCGACCATCGCAAGCAGGCTGCTCAGCAGCTCGCACAATCGATAAGAAGTGGCGCCAATTCAACCGGCGCTCTTTCCAATTTTCACGCCGCGCAATCGGAGTATGCGAAGGCACGTCAACAAGGGCTTCACATCGTGCAAACGTTGCATGGGGACGAAGGCTTCGACGATACTAACTACATTTTTCTTTCGTTCGTCCGCCTCTATCTTCCTGTTGGACTTGTAGGCTTGGTTATCGGCGTCATCTTTTCCGCCTCCATGGGATCTACTTCCGGCGAGATCAATTCCCTCGCAACGGTTTCGGTCGTTGACATTTACCGCAGATTCTTCGTTCGCGATCGAAGCGACCGGCATTATCTAATGGCCTCTCGCGCCTTGACGGTATTTTGGGGCGCTTATGCAATCGCCTTTGCGGCGTGGGGTTCGCGTGGCTTCGGCGCCTTGATCGTTCGCGTCAATATCGTGGGCTCGCTATTTTACGGCGGCCTTTTGGGCGTCTTTGTCCTGGCATTTCTCTTCAAGAAAGTGCGCGGGACGGCAGCGTTTTGGGGCGTCATTGCAGGAGAGGCAGCAATATTTGCTGTTGCGCGATTTACGCAAATCTCGTTTCTCTGGTATAACGTGATCGGTTGCTTGGTGGTGGTGGCGGTCGCCTTGGCAATTTCTAAGAATCAGCCGGTCGGCGAGTTGACGCCGCAATCACTTCACACCTGAATGGTTGAAATATCCACTGTCGATTGGTGGCCTTCAATGACCACGATCCCGCTCTCAGTGACGTGATATTTCTTGCGGTCCTGATCGAGGTCGTAGCCGATTTGCGCACCCTCTGGAATCTTCACGTTCTTGTCCAGGATTGCCCCTTTCACTTTGGCGTGGCGTCCAATATCGCAATTGTCGAAAATAACTGAACTTTCAACATACGCGCCTGTATGAACTCGCACGCCTCGTCCCAAGACGGAGCACTTCACGAAGCCGCCGGCAATGATCGTGCTTCCCGCGATGATGGAATCAATCGCCATGCCTCGCCGGCCGTCTTCATCGAACACAAATTTCGCCGGCGCATCGAAATAGCTCGATGTTCGCAACGGCCATTGCCGGTTATAGAGATTTAGTTCCGGTGACACCGCCCGCAAATCCATGCTGGCCTCGTAATATGCGTCCAGCGTCCCTACATCACGCCAGTACTGTGGCGCACCAATCGGATCGCCGGGGATGACATTTGTTTGGAAGTCGTAGGAGAACATGTCGGCCCGGCCAATCAGCGAGGGCAAAATGTCCTTGCCGAAATCGTGTGAACTCTCTTCGTTACTTTGATCGTTATACAGCTCGCGCAGCAAAAGATCGGTAGAAAACACGTAGTTGCCCATGGAGGCGTAGACACGTGTAGGATCTTCCGGCATCGTGGGCGCATCCGCTTTTTTTTCATGGAAACCCACGATGCGGCCGTCCGGCCGGGTTTCAATTACTCCGAAGTCCGACGCGAATTCTTTCTCCACCGGAATCGCGGCTACAGTTACTCCAGCACGCTTCTCCACGTGGTATTCGATCATCTGCCTGATGTTCATCCGGTAGATGTGATCCGCGCCAAAAATTGCAACAACGTGAGGATCGGCCTGCTCAATTAGGTTAATGTTCTGAGAAATTGCATCGGCAGTGCCCCGGTACCAATCTTCCTGTGCGGAGCGCATCTGTGCGGGAACGGGAATAATGAAATTGTTTTTCAATAGACCGCTGACTTCCCATCCTTCGCGTAAATGCTGTAAAAGCGATTGGCTTTTGAATTGGATCAAAACATAAATGGAATAGATTCCGGAGTTCACCAGGTTGCTGAGGACGAAATCGACGATTCGATAGCGTCCGCCGAACGGAACCGCCGGCTTGGCGCGCTCCTTCGTTAATGGATAAAGCCGGGTGCCTTTACCGCCGGCAAGGACAAATGCAAGTACGCGAAGCTGCATCCTGATTACCTCCGCCGAATTAGCATATACCGAAAGATTTCGGGCTACTGAGTTCACTGTTCGGACGGCTTAGCAGACAATGGCGCCAAGCCGCGTAACAGCCATTTAGAAGACGACATTGCCGTTGAATGATTACGGGTGACTTGTATGGTGCAAATTTCGGTTGCGTGCTGCGACTGCGTTATTGGGTTGTTGCCGTCGTCCAGCCTTGTGCGAGTTGCACAAATGTTCGTACCGCAACACCAGTCGGCCCTTTAGACATCCAAGGTTTCGCATCGTCCAGCCATGCTGTTGCCGCGATATCTAAATGGACCCAAGGAATGGGGTCCGCAAATTCGCGCAAGAACCAGGCGGCGGTGATCGAACCGCCGTAGCGGCCTCCGACGTTGGGCAGATCCGCGAACGCTGATTTTAAATACTCCTTGTATTCATCGTCCATCGGAAGCTGCCACATCTTTTCGCTCGCTTGTTTGGCGGCCTTCAGCACGCGATCGAGAAAGTCCTGATTGTTAGTGAACGCCCCCACGTTGTAATGGCCCAGCGCGATTCCGATAGCGCCCGTTAAAGTTGCGGCGTCCACGATGTGGGTTGCTCCATTGCGAATTGCATAGGTGATGGCATCCGCAAGAATCAAACGCCCTTCAGCGTCAGTATTCAACACTTCAATCGTTTTGCCTGACAGCGAAGTAACGACATCGCCAGGACGCTGTGCGTTGCCGTTCACCATGTTTTCCACAGTAGGAATATAGGCAGTTACCGGAATGGGCGGCTTTAACCGGCCGATGGCTCGCATTGCTCCAATGACAGCGGCGGCGCCGGCCATATCGTAGCGCATCTTCTCCATCCCTTCAGATGGCTTGATGGAGATGCCGCCGGTATCGAAGGTCACGCCCTTTCCGACTAGCGCCAGATGATCGCCACCGGAAACCATGCCCGGCCGGTACTTCATCACAATTAGAAAGGGTTCATTGTCGCTGCCCTGCGCAACACCTAGTAAAGCGCCCATGCCCAACTGTTTCATCGCTTCGCGATTGAGCGCTTCATATTCCAGATTGGCTTCCCGCGCGACCGCCTCAGCCGCGGTAGCCAAGGCGGCTGGATTGAGAATATTGGCAGGCTGGTTTATCAAGCTGCGCGCCAGATTCTGGGAGGCCGCTATGATTTCCGCATGCTGTGCGGTTTTCTCTACTGATTGGACCGTCGATTCCGGCAAGACTACAGTGAAATGCTCTATCTGCGTTTCGTTCTTTTTCGGATCGGTCTTCAGCGCATCCGGTTCCCATGCGCCTAAAATCGCTCCTTCGAGCGCAGCTTGAGTGTGTTCCGAGGCTTCCAGGCCATCCAGCAGCAACGCAATGCTCTTGACGCCCTTCGATTTCAACCCGCGCACCAATGCGGCTGCAGTACGGCGCGCTTCGTTGGCCGTGAACTTGTGCCGCTTACCGCCGCCGATCACTACGAGCCGCTTTGCGGCCGAACCTTCCGGGCGATACAGAATGCACATTTCATACAATTTGCCGGTAAACTCGCCACTAGCTCTCAATTCAGCCAACCATCCCGCTTGCTTCGCGATCTCGGGATCCGAAATCTGCGGCGGCGCAACGGCGGTGGTCTCGGTGGTCTTTTCTTCGGCTTCGAAGCAGATGACTGCGGCGGCATCAGTCTCTAGCTTGTCGACCGGTGGAGTTTCAATCTGAATTTGCATTTAGTTGGTCCGTCCTTCGCGTAGAAGCGTCACGTCCTAGCGCGCCGCGCGATCTCTGCCCGAGCTTCTGCCTGCATCTCTTTCGCTTTGCTGGCTTCACGCTTATCGTGAAATTTCTTGCCTTTCGCGGTAGCGATCTCAATCTTGATTCGCCCTGCCTTCAAATAAAGCTTGGTGGGTATCAGCGTCAAACCCTTTTCGCGTGTTGCTGCCTGTAATTTTTCAATCTCAGACCGGTGTAACAACAGCTTCCTTTTGCGAACCGGCGCGTGATTCATGATGTTGCCGTGGGAGTATTCGCTGATGTGCGCATTCAGCAGCCACGCCTCATTTTCGTTAATTTCGGCATAGCTTTCCTTCAACTGTATTTTGCCCGTTTTGGCGGATTTGACTTCGGTGCCGGTCAGCACCAAACCGGCTTCGTATCGATCCAACAAGTGATAGTTATGGCCTGCGGAGCGATTATCGCTCAAGATTTTGATGGGTGCTTCCTGGGCCACGCAACTGGGTCTTTCTTCCCCAAAATTTCGGCAGATTCCGCAGCGCTTTGCACGTCGGGTCGCCCTCTAACGTCTTCCCTACGAAAGAGAGGATTAGAGCGCCCGTGCGACAGTGTTTCTTGAGGCAAAGTGTCGATTCGGGATTTGGCCGAAAGAGTACAGCTCTATGGGAACCGCTCTGGAGAGCTTCTGCGCTTTGTAGTCTAACATGGGCTGGGATCGTCTAAGGTGAATCTTTCGAATAGATTGCGCGACTGTGTCGCGCTGGTGTGCGTGTTTGGCCTGGTTGCGCCGCCCATGCAGGCGCGCAATAGCAAAGGTGACAAACTTTACAAACTCGGCCAAAAGGCCGAGGCCCGCAACGATCTCGACGGCGCCCTTAACTACTACGATCAGGCCGTCGACGCAGATCCCAACGAAGCCGAATACCAGATTGCCGACCAGCGCATGCGGGTAAAGGCCTCCGATGCGCATCTTGCCGAAGGGCGTCGTCTACGAAAGGACCAAAAGCTCGATGAAGCGCTGGCCCAGTTCCAGAAGGCGTTTTTGGATAATCCGTCATCACCCGTAACACTCGAAGAAATTCGCCAAACGACCGAGATGTTGAAGGAGCGCGCTAAGTTGCCGAGCGGCGTGCCCGTTCTGACCCCGGCCGAGAAGGCCCGCCAGGAAGTGGAACAGCGGATTAACTCTCTTGAGGGGCCGCCTACGCTCCGTCCTCTCAACCAGCAGATTTCTCACCTGACGATGAATAATCAGCCATCCCGCGTTCTTTATGAAAGTGTGGGTAAGCTGGCCGGAATTAATGTTCTGTTCGATCCCCAGGGTATCGACACGCTTCAAGGCAAGAATTTCAACCTCGATCTAAATAACGTCACTCTCGAAGAGGCGCTCAATTACATAGGGCTGGAAACGCACACCTTTTGGAAGGCTATTAGCCACAACGCGATTTTCGTAGCACAGGAAACAGATCCCAAGCGCCAGGAATACCAGGATGAATTGGTCAAGGTGTTCTACATCCAAAACGCCTCAACACAGAACGAGCTGACGGAAATTTTTAACGGTGTGCGAACCGGAGCCAAGCTGACGACCGGCATTTTCTCTGTCTTTAGCCAAAACGCGATTGTGGTCCGCGGAACTCCCGACACTATTGCGCTCGCCGAAAAGTTGGTTCACGATCTCGATCGCCCCAAAGCCGAAGTGATGATCGACGTGATCGTGATGGAGGTAAACCGCACTGTAATCAATAACCTGGGCGCGTCGTTGCTCGGTCAGGGCGGCCTCTCAGTACCGGTTACCTTTGCCCCACGTCCGGGAATTACTACGCCGGTAGCCAACAGCACGAGTGGATCGGGCACTTCGGGCACAGGTACCAGTGGCACGGGAACAACCGGAACAGGCACGGGCACCGGAACAGGCACACCGTCGGCTCAAATCCCGATAAGCAATCTGCATCGACTCTCCTCGGCCGACTACTCGGTTACGCTTCCCAGCACCATCATTCAGGCACTTTTGAGCGATACGAAGAATCACGTCGTACAAAGGCCTCAATTGCGTGCGACCGATGGCGGCAAGGCCTCCCTGAAGATCGGCGAAAAAATTCCATACGTTTCGGGCTCGTTGAATTCCGCCGTGGCCACGCCGGGTTCGATCCCTTACGCGACTACTCAATTCCAGCAAGTAGATATCGGTACGAATATCGACCTTGAGCCGCACGTCAATGGCACTGATGAAATCAGCATGCATGTAAAGGTGGAGATTTCAAATGAACTCAATCAGGTAACCATAGCCGGCATTCAGGAACCGATAATCGGCCAACAGGTAGATGAGGCTAATATTCGGATGAGAGATGGCGAAGTGAGTATTCTTGGCGGCCTGAATGATAAGGAACTTCAAACTGTTATGTCGGGTGTACCCGGGTTCACGAACATACCCGGCCTCAGCTACATATTTGGATCTAAGCAAAAAACGACGACGGACAACCAGGTTCTGATCGCCATCATCCCGCACATCTTGCGTCCTCAGGATTTGAGTACGGTCGCCGATCAAGGCGTTTTTGCCGGCACTGAACGGGTTACCCGCGTTGAACGTGGCAACGGCGCTACACCCGTTTCGACCAATCCACCGTCTACGGTTCCGCCTCGGCCAGCTAATCCTCTGGTGCCGGCGCCCAATTCGCGCCCGCAACCGCCGACGGGAACCAAACCGCCCGAAGATGCCGGTCAGCAGCCCGTTCCAGCAACAGTGCAGCCTCCGACCGCCTCGTCGCTTCCTCCTGCCAGACCGTAGAATGGGAATTGCAGTACATCATGAGGCGTGAGACGCTCTGCACGAGAGCGAACCGTGAGGGTTTGCGCCGGAGGTCCCGAAACCAGGCCGGACTTACGCTGGTTGAGCTTATCGTCGCTTTTAGTATTCTTCTGATTCTGTCAACCATGGCAGTGCCGCTGGCTCGCCATCAAGTAACCCGGCAGCGCGAGAAAGACTTGCGGCACGACCTGGATGAGATGCGTGCCGCTATCGATAAGTACAAAGACTATTGCGATGCCGGCAAACTGGAGCCCACCAATCCGGATGCTTACTGCTATCCCTTGACGCTCGAAGCACTTGTAGATGGAGTGAAACTGGCGAACACGATAAGCGGAAACGGACAGACCGGCAAAATGCGTTTTCTTCGAAGGATCCCCAAAGATCCATTCACTGGCGATACCGATTGGGGTAAGCGAGCCATGCAAGATGACCCCGACTCACAGTCGTGGGGCGGTCAAAACGTTTTTGACGTGTATTCGAAATCGCTAGACAAGGGAAGCGACGGCACTCCCTACTCCGAGTGGTGATGTGGAAAGGCATAAGCGCATGAAGAACATCAAGCGAGCAATTCGAGGGTTCACGCTGATCGAATTGATGGTTGTCATGGCCATCGTTTCGGTGCTCCTATCGATTGCGCTGCCGATTTATTCAAAGTCCATCACGCGTTCCAAGGAAAGCGTTCTGCGCAACAATCTGTTTACTTTGCGCAGCATGATCGACGAATATACGGTGGACAAACAGAAAGCCCCGGAAACGCTTCAGGATCTTGTGTCGGAAGGCTATTTGCGGCAAGTGCCGCAGGATCCCATGACCGGATCGGACCAAACCTGGCGCTTGATTATGGAAGACACGCCGATCGGCGGCTCAAATAGCTCACCTGGCATTTTCGACGTTCGCAGCGGATCGGATAAAACCGCTTTGGATGGGAGCGCCTATTCGGATTGGTAAAGCGCCTCACTGAGGGCCGACGCCTATCTGCTTGCTAAACTAGTTTCGCATCAATCCCCGATCGTCTAACGGTAGGACAGCGGCCTTTGGAGCCGTTAATCGTGGTTCGAATCCATGTCGGGGAGCCACAACTTTAGTATCACGTAGGCGATGTGGACAGCAATCTGCGACACCGCACCGCTCACCGATGGTTAGCATCCGGTAATAAATTTTGTTCGCCGGATACGCTTCGTTCTTGAAATCGCCATACAGGAAAGGCCGCTTGGCCGATAGCCACTGGCACTTTTCGATTACGGTTTTGAGTTCGTCATTCAAGACGCACGCGGACGGACGATAGAAATGGCGTGAATCTTCGAACATGTGATTTCTGGGACCTGGCGACACCTGGTCGCGTTCGGTGAATTGCTGCGTGAATATGCGATCCGCGCCAATCGGTAGGTGTTGGACAGTCCTTACAACTCCAGCGAGAGAAGGTTTTCTAGGCATTTACTGAAAATCCTTGGCCGATTGTTAGCCCGTTAATGCTGATCTGCGCCCGGGATTCAAAGTTAGGCCGGACGATTGAACAGGAGTATATCGACCGAGCGTCCGGCAAAACAGCGGATCGTCAGCAGTTGAAACGGATGTTTGACCATGCAAGTAAACGCAAAGTGGTGTGATCCTGTTGGGTCTGTTGTTTGTTGTATATCGTTGCACACCACTTATAGGGCGTCATCCTATGAAGTTCGAGCAACGCACGCAGCCTCTATTCCACAACAATAGCGTATTCGCGTAGTAACTCGATGTCAGCACCCTTTTCTGTGCGTCCGTAAAGGCGGAAGAAATATTCACCTGCTGAGTGGATCGCCGGAACGCTTGCTTCGATATGACCATTGCTCAGAACGGCTGGGTTTATCCAGATGCGGAGGCCATACGCATTTACGATTTCTCCTGTCAAAGAAGGATCGGTAAGGCCGTATGCTTCTGCCGTCAACTTCAGAGGGTGACCTTTCGGAGCAACAGCGTAATCAACATCTCGATACGCGCACAAATTGAGGTCAGTGGCCGGACTGCTGGTATGAAGAAAGGGCGAAAAAATCGATGATAGTAACAGCAACGTTAATAACAGACTTGCCCTTGGAAGTATTTTTCCGGCTCTGCTGATCTGTTCCAAGGCACGATCTACTATTTCATCGAGCTTCGCTCTCCGGCTAACAAGCGCTTCGAGAAGCCGTGCGAGCTTATCCCTATCACCGGCTTCGAACCATTCCAAAGGTACGTCTTGAGAGGCGGCAGAAATAGCACTTTCCGGCAATGCGCGAATTTGAGCAACGGCAGCATGGCAGTCGATTGTCAAAGTGTCTGGATCGTAGATGGACCGATCGTAGTAAACCCCATGAAATGGAGCATCGGAAAACTCCCAGCGGGTTCCTCCAAAACTCATTCCGTGATCGATTAAGTAAGCGCCAAACTTGGCTGATTGATCCCCCCCCGTCCGCTCGCGAACGAATATAGCCTGCCTGCTATCGGTCTGGCTCACCCATTTGTCCAAAACAAATGCGAGAGTGAAATCTTTGACATTCACGATTCTCGATAGCAAGCGCCTAGGCAGAAAATCGAAAATCGCCACACGCTCGGGATCAACGGGGCAACGCGAACCGAGATGCAAACCTCGCGCAATCGGTATTCTCCTGTTTCCGAAGCGAAATTCAAGGAGACTTTCACCCGGCACCCCCGTTTCAAACCGAAGAAGATGAAGCTCTGGAGTACGCGCCTGCAGCAGTTTGAGTAGGCGCGTAACAACCCATTCGTTGATAAGAGTTCGCGTGCCTTGCGGATTCCCGGCACACTTAGCAACATAGACCTGATCGTCCGCACCTCGAACTAGGAGCGCCTGCGAGCCTCCGCGCATGCGCCGCTGAATACTCTCCACCGTCACGACGGCAGACCCCATCGACTATATACTTGACATTCTGTGGGAGATTAGGGCAATGCAGATTTGCCTGATTCATATGCTCGGTACGGAGGGGTTAATGGCAGTAAAGGGGATGACCTATCGAGCATGTCTCAGCACGGGATTCGGCAAAAACTCGTATTCAATAAACGCGCGCACCGCCCAACGCGCCTCGAAAGGGCGCTGCAAAAGAATATACAGAAATACATCTCGACATCTGTAAAGCAACACTTTCTGCTTGCCAAGGCTTCAGGCGAACTGTGTGTCGTGCGTCGCCCTAAACCGTTCCCCACAATGTCGACTGGACGATGCCTTGGACGGTACCGATGCTGTACCAATGTGGGATTTTGAGATTTTTTGGCTCTTTGTGGCCTTTCACAATCTGCAATTTACAGATTCTAAATCCCGTCTTAATCATGGTTCGAATCCATGTCGGGCAGCCACTTCTTTTCTTCGATAGTCGGTTCGATCAACCGATCGAGAAGTCCTGCGAAGCACTCGTTGTGTGTCGGCGAACTCCCTGAAAGGCAGCATTCAGCATTACCGGCGCGAGTAGAGTCGTGAGAACGGCCATCAACACCAGAACGTCATAGACTCCGGGCGACAAAACATTCGTCCGTAGTCCAATCTGCGCAACTACCATTCCGACCTCTCCGCGTGGCACCATGCCGGCCCCAATACGGAGTGCATCGGCACGCCCGAGTCGCAGCGCACCTAACCCGCAGCCCACGATTTTAGAGACAACCGCGACCAGGACAATAATGCCCGTGAGCCAAAGCGTTTCGGGCGCCGCCAGCGCGCCCAGATCGACGTGCAGCCCGATTCCCGCAAGGAAGAACGGCGTAAGCAGTTCGGTCACTCCTAACGAAAGCGTGCGCACGCGTTCTTCGAGAGATTCAGACAATGCCATGCCCGCGAGAAACGCGCCGATGAATGCGGCGACGCCCACATATTCCGCCATCAGCGCGAAGCCAAACAACGTAAACATCGCCAGATTGAATTGCACTTCACCTACGCGGAGACGGTTTTGTGCGCGCGGAACAATGCGAGTCACCGCCCCTGTGCCCCACCGCGCCAAGATCATAGTGAATCCCGCGGCCAATGCTCCGCTCAAGACGAGTTCCACAACTCTCACGTGCTCGCGCGCAACTGCACTGACTGCGGAAAGCACGATAAACCCGAATACATCGTCGATCACCGCCGCGGCCAGAATCACTCGGCTCGCACGCTCGGCGAGCAGGCCTTGTGCGGAGAGAATTTGCGCGGTGACGCCGACGCTCGTTGCGACCAGTGCCGCAGCAACGAAAATCGATTCGATTGACGATTTGCCCAGAAACTCCATCGCTCCCAGCGCCAGCACAAAAGGAACGATCACCCCCAGCGATGCCACTACCAGAGCAGTACGTCCAACATCCATCAAATCGCGCGGGCGCACTTCGAGACCAACGCGAAACAGGAGAAACATCACACCCAAATCTGACAGCGCCGTGAGCACCCGATCGGGCGCCACCAAGCTCAGGACAGCGGGGCCGATCACCACGCCGGCCAGGATTTCACCTACGATTCCTGGCTGGCGTAATCGTTCGAACAGTTCAGCAAAGAGCTTGGCTGCTCCGAAAACGACCAGCATCGCAAACGCAATGTTTTCCGGACCACCTTCCACAATTTCACGTGTAGCAGAATGCAGAGTTGCACGTTGGAAAATCGTAAGCTGGAACATGTGCTCGGGGTTGAAACGATCACGGATTGTTACGGGCTACACGAATTTCGGCCGGAATGGTCAGCGTTCGTAAGCAGGAATCCGCCAGAAACACCGTTTCAGACGCCGGAGTGGTTGATCACGTGGTGGAAGCATTTCGGAAGCGGCGACCTGCGGGTTATGGTATTTCGCCAGGAGTCCCGCCTTGTAGGCGTGATGCCGTTGTTCCTGCACGAATGGAATGGCCGGTGCCAGTTGACTCTGATCGGCGCTGGGCTAACCGACTACCTCGATCCCTTATTCCAGCCGGAGTACACTCCAGAAATCGTTAATCGGCTCGCACGGGAATTGAACAGTTGGGCGGATTGGGATATCTGCGACTGGCAGGATCTCTCCGGGAAACTCCGCTGGCATCCCTTGGCGCGGCCGCTGAAGAAGCAAACGGCGCTGAAAAGTTTTTGCGCGAAGCCGCGTCGCTATTCGCTGGCCGCGGATGGCTCCGCATATTTGTCATCGGGTTTGGACCAAGTGTCGCGGCGGTCCTGCTCGCCTCCAGCTACTTGAAGAATATTCTTGGTTATCTCAGCGCATTCGATCCGCGTTATCAGGCGTTCGGGTTCGGACGTGAGCTTCTGTTACAGGCTATCCGGTACGCTCATGAGCGCGGTTACCGGTGCTGGAATTTTCTTCGCGGGGATGAGTCTTATAAATTTTCGTGGGGAGCCGTGCGCATTGAAAAGCGGCGTGTGATCATCCGGCGGTAGAGCGGCAGGTAATCTTCGATCATTCGGCGTGCGTCGAATCGCTCGACAGCCCGTTCGCGGCATAACCGGCGCGAGAGATGACGAGCCTGCGCAATCGCTCGAGGCATTTCGTCCACCGAACCGACGATAAAACCGGTTTCGCCGTCGTCGACGATTTCGGGCAAAGCGCCCTGACGAAAAGCCACGACAGGAGTTCCGCAACTGAGTGCCTCCATAGCCACCAAGGAACTCGTTTCCGCCACCAAGCATGGCACGAGCAGGCAATCCGCCCGCGACAGCAGCCTTCGCTTTTCGTCGAGACCAACAGGACCGATATACCGGCGTTTGTCATCGAGCAATGGCTCGACATATTGGGAAAAGTACTCCTGATGGGCAGTATAAGGATACACAGGTCCGGCGACAATTAGAGATATATCGACGCGACGCGCGGCTTCGAGCGCGAAGTGCGTTCCCTTCTCCGGGCAGATGCGTCCCAGCCACAGGGCGTAGCCGCCGGGCTCGTCCGGAACGAAGAATTGCGTCCGAATTCCGTTGCTAATCACCGGCAGTCCGCCCAACAGCGGAGAGGAACTTTCCTGGCTCCTGGATACACAATTCAGAAAAATGCCACGCGAGCGGCAATCTTCAATCGTATGTTCCGGATAGAACGATACGGGTAAGTGGAGCGTCACCAGCATCGGTAACTCCGTCTCGGGAAGATATTGCCAAAAATCGAGTCCGTGAAAGTGGATCACGTCAAAGGAATCGGCAGCGAGAACGCGATCAATCGTTTTCTTGTGGCAGGATGACTCGATCAGTTGCCCGAAAACCTTGGATCCCGCGGCCGCAATGACGACGCTCTTATGTCCCCGTTCCACGATACCGGCGTCCAACATTGACAGGACTTGCTCGGCGCCTGCGGCGATGACCGTGCCCACTGGAATTGCGGGGAAGGCCACACTCAACACACGCATGAGATACCCAGATCCTGGAATGCGCGGGATGCGAGCGTTCGCCACTGACTAGCATCCAAGCCCCAGTCGAAACCTTCGTAGTAAAGATTCCCCGCATGGGGAGGATGCGAAAAATCGTATAATGGCGCGGCGCGTAGAGGCTCGTATTGAAGCGGAAATTGATTCAGAACCCGATTCTGGCTCTCGAATAGATTTAATACGTTCCGTTTCCAGGCGCGTTGCTCCGCACTGAGCAGCGGGGATGTTATAGGATCGGCGTTCCTACCGAGGAAACACTCGCACTCCATTCCGCGGACGCCGGCGTGATAGCTGGCAAATTCAAACAGCATGGGCTGGCGTTTCGACACGCGTGCTGCGGCGTGCACGGCAGCGGCTGTGGCGTCATGGTCCGGATGGCCGCCTTCATAGGGGTGTGTGAAGACGATCGGATCGTCGCCGCGGTCAAAGAGCTTGGCCAGACGGCTCGCATGTTCTGCAATGTGCCACGCCGCGCGCTGGTCAGGGCACTCCAGACATACGGTATCGGCTGATATCTCGGTGAAGGCCAGAGCCCTTTTAAATTCCTGCAGCCGAAGGGCTGCATATTCCTGCCATGTTGCACACCCGGCATTGCGCGCGTCGTTGCCGGAACGTGGCGCGCCATCAGTGATGTGGATGATCTGGCAGGGAGATCGTAATGAAGAGAGAAAAACAGCCATCCCGATCATTTCGTCGTCCGGATGGGAGGCGATGACCACAATCCTCACGATAACCACTCTGCAACTGTATCTCCGCCCCCAAGTGATCAGCAAACATTTGCCGAGCGGGGCGGCTGTAGACTTTCTAGATGATGGTTATTCGATTTGCGAGATTCTCTTTCGTTGCAGCGCTTATCGCTTCAGCTCTTTACGCCCAGACTTCCAAGCCCAAACCGGAAGATACGGAAGTATGGGAACCAGTTCCTAAGGTCGTCACTCCAGGCGCAACATGCACGGCCCCTCCCTCCGATGCGATCATCCTCTTCGATGGCAAGAACCTGAACGAATGGGTTTCAGCGAAAGACAAATCGCCGGCCAACTGGATCGTTGCCGATGGCGTCCTAACCGTCAACAAGTCTCAGGGGAACATCGAAACCAAACGAACTTTCAAAGACTACCAACTACACATTGAGTGGAAAATTCCTGAAAATATTACAGGGTCCGGCCAAGCGCGCGGTAACAGCGGCGTATTCCTGGCGTCTACGGGACCAGGCGATGCCGGATACGAACTGCAGGTCCTTGATGCATACAACAATAAGACCTACGTCAACGGAATGGCGGGTAGTCTGTACAAGCAAGCCATCCCGCTGGCGAACGCGGCACGTAAACCTGGTGAGTGGCAGACTTATGACGTGGTGTGGACGGCGCCCACCTTTGATGCCGACGGCTCCTTGAAAACTCCCGCTTACGCGACGGTCTTTTTCAACGGAGTGCTGGTTGAAAATCACTTCGAGCTAAAGGGCGAAACGTTGTACATCGGCAAACCGTTCTACAAGGCATACACGAGCGCGCCAATCAAGCTGCAGGCACACGGCGATAAGAGCGAACCGATCAGCTTCCGCAACATCTGGGTTAGGGATCTCGATCAGCGGTAAGCGGCCGACCCAGAGACGTTGCCATGAGTGAAGCTATACTGCCTGCGGTTTTCATTCGTGAATACACAAAGGAGTTGCATAACAAGAATGCCGCGGTGTTTGCCGGCGCAGGTCTCTCCATGTCGTCAGGGTATGTTGACTGGGCTGGCCTACTAAAAGAGTTAATTCAGGACTTGAGACTCGACCCGGAAAAAGAGCAGGACCTGGTTACTCTCGCACAATATCACTGTAATGAGGCAGGCAACAAAGCGCAGCTAACGCAAGCCATATTTAATTACTTCTCTCCGACCAAAAATCCTACCCAGAACCATCGCATTTTGGCTCAGCTTCCTATCCATACTTATTGGACGACTAACTATGACAAGTTGATCGAGAGAGCGCTCGAAGAAGTAAAGAAGGTGCCCGATGTCAAATACTCGCTGAAACAACTCCCCGTAACGAGACCTGACCGGGATGTCGTTGTTTACAAGATGCACGGCGACATAGATAATCCGGCGGACGCTGTGATCAGCAAAGACGATTACGAAGCCTATCCGCTAAAGATGGAGGCCTTTGTGTCGGCGCTTCGAGGAGATCTTGTCGAAAAAACTTTTCTTTTTATCGGCTTCAGCTTTACTGACCCAAATATCGATTACATTCTCAGCCGCGTTCGTGTCCAGTACGAACAGGCCCAACGTCATCATTACTGTATCCAGCGGAAAGTATCGCGGAAAGCCAGTGAATCCGACGAGGAGTTTGAGTACCGTCAATTGAAGCAAGAGTACTTCATCCGCGACCTCAAGCGTTTCGGTGTCTACACAGTTTTGGTTCAAGAATATTCGGATATCACGAAACTCCTTCAGCAAGTCTCCGCTAATTACAAACGGTCATCTATCTTTATTTCTGGAGCCGCTGTGGACTATGGCGACTGGTCGTGCGCCACAGCGGAAGAATTTGTCCATGAGCTCGTTTATCAATTGGCGGCCAAAAGAAATCGCATCGTTAGCGGTTTTGGTGTAGGTATCGGGGGCGCCGTGATTAACGGAGCACTAGCCTACTTGAATGAGGCAGGAAAGACGATTTCGGATGAGGCTCTTGTTATGCGCCCCTTTCCATACATGGCGTCCAGCGCTACAGACTTTCCCAATCAGTGGACGGAATATAGAAAGGCAATGATCGATTATGCCGGCATCGCTATCTTTGTTTTCGGCAACAAACGCGATGCGGCAGGAAACATTGTTCTTTCCGGAGGAATGAAAGAAGAATTCGAGATTTGCAAGCGCGGGAACGTCTACCCGATTCCTGTGGGTGCAACCGGCTTCATTTCCATGGAGCTTTGGAAAGAAGTAAAAGAAAATTTCGAACTCTACTATCCAAATGCGTCGTTGGCATTTCGCCGCGACTTTGAGCAATTGGGTGACAAGTCAAAGGACAGTGATGAGCTGCTCGCTCTGGTCCGGAGAATTGTGGATCAACTGCAAAAATAAGCACTAATCTAATCGTATGGACAGACGACAAGCTCTGAACGTTATGGCAGGCGCCGGAATTGCTGCATTGAGCCGGGCTCAAGGGACGGGCGATACGGCACAGTCGAATGGCATGATCTACCGGAACCTCGGCCGCACGGGGGAACGCGTCTCTGCCATCGGCCTGGGTGGCGCGCATCTGGGAAGGCCGAGCGAACAGGATGCTATCGCCATCGTCCGCTCCGCGTTGGATCGCGGCATCACTTTTCTGGATAACTGTTGGGATTATGCGAACGGTGAGTGTGAAGTCCGCATGGGCAAGGCGCTTCGCGACGGCTACCGTCAGAAGGCTTTCCTGATGACGAAATTCGACGGCCGCACGCGTCAAGCAGCGGCCCAACAAATTGACGAGTCGCTGCACCGTCTTCAAACCGATCATATCGACCTGATCCAGTATCACGAAAACATCCGGCTCGACGATCCCGATCGCTTCTTCGCCGAGGGTGGGGCGCTTGAAGGTGTTATGGCCGCAAAGCAAGCGGGGAAAGTGCGCTACATCGGATTTACCGGCCATAAAGATCCTTTGGTCCATGAACGCATGCTGGAGGTTGCCAAACTTCATAACTTCCACTTCGATTCATGCCAAATGCCATTGAACCCGATGGATGCTCATTTCCGCAGTTTTGCCAATAACGTTTTGCCCAAACTCGTTGAGGAAGGAATCGCAGTTCTCGGGATGAAACCGATGGGCAGCGGAGATCTTTTAAAAAGCAACACCGTAACACCGGTGGAGTGCCTGCATTACGCCTTAAATCTGCCGACCTCCGTTGTTATCACCGGTTGCGACAGCATGAAAATCCTCGATCAGGCGTTTGAGGTGGCACGCACATTCAAACCATTAACCGAAGCTGAGGTCATCGCGATTCTGGATAAGACGCGGGATGCGGCCCTGACAGGGAAATTCGAACGTTTTAAGACCAGCATTGTTTATGACGGGACTATCAAGAATCCGCAGTGGATGGGCTGAGATCCTGGTTATCGAAAATCCCGGCTGCGGACTGGCAGCGAATCCGCCCTTTCGGCGTTCAAGGTGCGTAATTGATGCGACCAGTCCCAGATCTGGCGCGCGATAACGTGAAGCACTTGCCCTTCTCTTTGCACCTGCCCTCGACAGGCCAGTAGTTTCGCAGCATAGACAGCTTGCCGGAATTTCATTTGCACATTCTTCCAAACAATTAAATTGATCACTCCTGTTTCGTCTTCGAGCGAAAGGAAAATGGTTCCGTGCGCGGTGGCAGGCTGCTGGCGGAATAAAACCAGACCAGCAACAGTTACCAATCTGTTATTTGGCGTCTGCTTGACCATTGCAGCCGGTATTACTTTCTTTTCCCGCAACCAGGAACGCAGAAACGTTAATGGGTGCTTGCGTAATGTGAGTCCGGTCGCTACATAGTCTTCGACGACTTCCTGACTCGGCGATGCCGGTGGGAGATCCACGTTGGGGTCTTCAAATAAATTTTGCTGCGCCTCACGAAAGAGCGGTGGCATGTCGCGTTCTACTGCGCCTGCCTTCCAAATCGCTTGCCGCCGTTTCAAGCGCATGGAGCCGAACGCATCCGCTTGCGCCAAACGTTCCACTGCAAGACGGCTGCATCCGGACCGCAGAACAATTTCGTCTGGCACACGATACGCTGTGGCACCACGCGCTTTTACGATCAGAGTGGCATCTTTTTCCGATAATCCCGCTACCAGCCGCAAGCCAAGGCGAACTGCATATTTACCGCGCCAATTCGAGATTTGAAGCGCGCAGTCCCAGTTACTGTAATTGACATCGATGGGGCGCATTTCTACGCCATGCTCGCGGGCATCACGAATCAATTGCGCAGGCGCATAAAATCCCATGGGTTGACTGTTCAACAGCGCTGCACAAAACACAGCCGGATAATGGCATTTGATCCAAGCGGAGACATAGACCAAATTGGCAAACGAAGCTGCATGCGACTCTGGAAATCCGTAAGTGCCAAATCCCTTAATCTGGTTGAAACAGCGTTTGGCGAACTCATCCGGATATCCGTTTTCTTTCATTCCGGAAAGAAACCGTTCTTCAAAACTGGCAATCGTACCCACATGCCGGAAAGTCGCTAATGAACGGCGCAATTGATCTGCATCCTCAGGGCTGAACCCCGCACCAATGACAGCGATTTGCATCGCCTGTTCTTGAAAAAGCGGAACACCCAAGGTTTTTTCGAGAATCTCCCTTAACGCTTCGTTTGGATATTCCGGCAATTCCTTTTTTTCTCTGCGCCGCAGATAAGGATGGACCATGTCGCCCTGAATCGGCCCTGGCCGCACGATGGCGACTTCGATTACCAGATCATCAAATTCTTTCGGCTTCAAGCGAGGCAGCATACTTTGCTGCGCGCGGCTCTCTACCTGAAAGACGCCGATGGAATCGGCTTTCTGCAGCATCTTGTAAACGTCAGGATCTTTTTTGTCGAGACTCGAGAGAGTGTGTTTGATCCCGTAATGCTGTTCCAGCAGAGTGAAAGCTTTTTGGATGGCGGTGAGCATTCCCAATGCGAGAACATCTACCTTCATCAATCCCAGCTCGTCCAGGTCGTTCTTATCCCATTGAACGATGGTGCGATCCTCCATGGTCGCGTTTTCAATAGGAACTAACTCGTCCAGCCGTCCACGCGCCATAACAAAGCCCCCAACGTGCTGCGATAGATGTCTCGGAAAACCTATCAAGTTTTTCGAGAGATCAAGAGCCAAACGCAAGCGCGGATCGGATGGATCCAATCCCGCTTCATGAGCCTGCGCATCTCCAACACCGTCGTTACTCCAGCCCCACACCGATTTCAATAATGCCGGTGCAGCTTCTTCGAAAAGGCCAAGAACCTTACTCACTTCACGAACAGCGCGGCGCGTGCGGTAATGCACCACAGTAGCGGCAATGCCCGCCCGTTCACGACCATATTTTTCGTAAATGTGTTGAATGACTTCTTCGCGCCGTTCATGCTCGAAGTCTACGTCTATGTCGGGCGGTTCGTTGCGAGCAGCGGAGATAAACCGTTCAAATAAAAGCTTTCTTTTTATTGGGTCTACTTGTGTGATGTCCAGGCAGTAACAAATCATGGAATTCGCGGCGGACCCGCGGCCCTGGCAAAGAATTCCTTTGCTTTTCGCAAACTCTATGATGTTGTGAACCGTCAGGAAATAAGGCGCATATTCGCATTCGCCAACTAACGTGAGTTCGTGCTCGATTTTGTCGCGAACCTTGTCGGAAATGCCATTCGGATAGCGCCATTTTGCGCCTGCCCACGTACGCTTTACTAGATCTTCATGGGGCGATAATCCCGGCTCCGAAATTTCTTCCGGGTATTCATAGCGAAGCTCGTTGAGAGAGAAGAGACATCGATCGGCGATTTCGATGGTTGCTTCGAGCGCATGCGGCCAAGCTTTAAATAGCTGAAAGATTTCGCCAATTGGCTTTAGATGCCGCTCGGCATTCGCTTCCAAGCGAAATCCTGCTTCCGCCAGCGTGCATTTTTCACGAATGCAGGTGACCACATCTTGCAGCATCTTGCGTTCACGATCGTGATAGAGCGCATCGCTGGCAGCAACGACGGGGATGCTTAGAGATGATGCGAATTCTGATACCGTTTGAAGCCAGCGATGATCATCACCACGGCAAGTATGAGTGAGCGCTAGATGAAATCTGCCCTGAAATTTAGTTGTGCAAGTCTGAATATGTCGAACGACTTTCTCACTGAGTACTTCAGGAAACGGGCAGATGAAGTGCTGCCCTTCAGCGTACTCTTCGACATCGGACAAATGAAGAATACATTCGCCTTTTTCGGCGCGGCGACGGCCCACAGTAAGAAGCCGTGTAAGACGTCCGTAGGCTTCGCGATTAGTGGGATAGCAGAGCAGACTCGAACCGTCGGACAGATCCAAACGGCAGCCCACGATAAAGCGCGTTGGTGTTTGCGCCTTCTGGATATGCGAATGCGCAAGAACAATGCCTGACAGCGTGTTGCGGTCTGTTATAGCAATGGCTTTATAGCCATATCCGATCGCTGTTTCCGCCAGTTCTTGTGGATGGGAAGCTCCGCGCAGAAAACTGAAATTGGATGATGCTTGTAGCTCTGCGTACATATCTAAGCAAGCTGGCCACGTAGATACCAACGTGAGACCGAAGATTCGATAATTTGTAGTTCCTTGAAAATCCAGAAGCGGCAGCCACTCTCGTCTTCAATACGGTAATAATCGCGTGCCTTCCAATGCAGTGGCTGCTGTGCTCGCCACCATTCAGGAGCTAAGCGCTCAGGACCTTCCGATTTCACGATGCGATGTAATCGCTGACCCAAGCGAAATCGTACGGGTGCGCCGCCGGGATGAATGGTAGAGACTTCAATACGTGTAGGCGGATCGATCCAATGCACGGGGCGCAAGCGATATTCCGGCCACGTCGCACTTTGAATTTGCGGCGTTGTTACCGGCTGGAAGGCGACGGCGTGTTCAGGCAGAAAGCTTTCGCAAATCTGAATCCTGGTCACGTGCTGAAAACCCAGCCTCATGCCCAAGCGGTCCACCAACTCATCCAGAGCTTCGGGGTTCTGCTTGCTATTCGGATCAAGCTCGGGAAGCATGAACTGTGCCGGGTCGAAGCGCTCTAAATTGAAGACCGACAGGATGAGCGTTTCAATGCCAAATCCCGCATCGATGCTGTCCAGCCTTTCGGAAAAAAGGCGCATCAGGCGCTTAACCGAACGCACTGGCTTTGAAGTGCCGATTTCACAGGCAGCTACGGTTCCATCCACGCGATAACAATCAAGAATTAAGTGGCGTGCGCCCATGTGTTCTTTTTCCAAGCGCACACAGAGATCTTTCAACAACTCGCGCAATACGTATTCGACCGCATCGGCGGTTGCGATAGGCTCGGGGAGGGATTGCCGGGCCGAATAGGGCGCAGGCTGCCGATAGGGAGTGATTGTCTCTTCTACTTGACCAAAGGCCTGATCCAACCGCAAAAGAGTTGCGGCGCTGAAGCGCGTCACTATCGCCTGACGAGATACCTTTTGAAAAGCGCCGATAGTAGACAAGCCGACGCGGCGCAGTGCGCGAGTGACTTCTTCAGGCAAACGCAGGGCTTCGACAGGTAGCGGATTCAATGCCTGCGGCAATTCGCTGCCGGTGACAATTACTTGCTTCGAATAATGAGCCAACGCCCAAGCTGCGCCTAAGCCGTCGGCGATGGCTCCGCGAACACGATGGCCTGCCCGACGAATTCGGGTTTGCAAATCGTTGAGCAGCGCTTCTTCGCCGCCAAACAGATGCGAGCATCCAGTAATGTCGAGAACGATTCCACCGAAGCCGTCATCGCCAACTAAGGGCGAATAGCGATTGCACCAGTGGATGAGGCGCTGCTTAATCTGAGCAGAATCCGGCAGATCGGGGAAGTACAGGCAGAGCAGACGCCGGGACATATCATGCGGTCTTTGATAGAGCGCCCGTAAGCTCGCGCTGTGTGGGGCGGGCGAGTTCCAGTTGGCCGTTGTGCCCGGCGACATTCCAAGCGCCCGGCCGTCCGCCCCGGCAGTAAAGAAGTTCGAGAGACCAGCCGAAGTTTCGGATAGGGGAAATTTGCCAACGCGTGATGGCGGAAGCCAGGTTGCCGAACAAAAATCCGGTGGCGCCGCTGCTTTCGGCTGCTAATTGAAGGCGGCGGGAAAAAGTGAGGTCGGCTGATGGCAGGGCAGCCAGGACAGCATTTACTTGGGGGCAGCGGAGGACTTCGAGAACTATCCAGAGTAAGTCCTTCGGGCGTCGGGCACGGATATGAATCCAGCGTTGAAGGTCGACCCCAAAGGGCAGAAGACCTAGCGGGTAAAACGTCCGCGACGGCTCTATGTAAAAAATCGCTCCCTGACCCGGGATTCGGGCAGAAAGCAAACCGGCAAAGGCTGTAACACTGGCGGGATTGCCTCTTAATTCATGAATGCAGCCGAGGGGCAAACCTCCGCAAGGCAATACATCATCGACGAAGTTGCAAACCGAAACCGTGCGGGCGAACCGGCGAGGCGCACCCTCCAAATCACTAATATTTTCGCGTAATTGGGCAACAGCAGCATTCGGTGCTATGAGCATGTCCAGACATCAGCATAGCACGTTTATTCGCCTTATGTTCGCCTCAATAGCGGTGGCGCCGACGCGGCGGTTTCATTTCGTACTCTTGCTCTTCGAGTCCTTGCCGGTCTTCATAAGCGGTGGCCAGCGGCGTTCCTGGGAACTTTCCCGCAAAAACGGAAGCGAGCGACATTCCAACGATGACCGTGCCTAAACACAAGGTATTGACGAAGCGCCCGGTTTCGGAGGTGAAGCCGAAGATCCAGGGGGAGATCAATACCCACAACCCGAGAATCATATTGAACCAACTAAGACCAGCGGTTGGAATCGGAAACCATAAGCGCGCCGTGCAGGAGAGCAGCAAAATTCCTCCCACGCACCAACAATTTGCGGCGCTTGCGTCGAGTGAAACGCCATAGTAAGCCAATGGCGTGACAAAAAACCAAGCTGACGCGAGAAACACTACAAAGCTTGGCACGCGCATGGCGATCATTGCATCGGAAACGCGCGGAGGATGCTCCGTTTTTATCAGGTACTCGTGTTCCATAGTTCTCCTATTTGTAGATGCCGGAAAAATTTAAGGATAACTCCACGATTTTTTAGCTTCGTAGCCCGTCGAAAGCCTGCTCGATTTCGCTCTTCGCTTGCGCTGAAGGCGGTAAAAATGGCAGCCGCGGAGGGCCTCCATAGTAGCCGTTCAACTCCATTGCGTACTTGAGCCCTGGTATGCCGTGTTTTGTGGCGATCAAGCGACCAGCCGGACTGATGCGCGTTTGCCAATCCTTGCCGGCCTCATATTCACGCGTGCGAAATGCTTCCCAGACGGTGACGCAAGCGTAGGGCAGCGGATTCGCCAGCGCCAAAATCGCTCCAGTGGCCCCGACGTGGAGAGCATCGAGAAAATTCACGCCCGCACCCGATAGCACCTGAAAGCCCGGCTTGGCAGCGTTCACTGTTTCCTTCAATTTGTCCACATTGCCAGAGCTATCTTTCATGCCGATGATGTTCGGGTGATGTGAGAGAGCCGCAATGGTATCAACGGGCAGATCGTAACCGGTCACTTGAGGAATGTTGTAAAGCAAAACGGGCAGCCTGGAACGATCGGCAACAGAACGGAAGAACAACATCTGCAGATCTGGTTTGTGCATCTGGACGCGGTAATAAAACGGCGAAAGGACCAGCGCAGCGTGAAACCCGGCATCGGCGGCTAGGCCTGCGAGCCTTACTGTTTCATGAACACTTTCCGCACCCACGCCGGCGATAAGGGTCTTGCCTTCAGCCGCGGCTTCACTGACCCAGTTCATGAGTTGAATGCGTTCATCGGTCGAGAGAAGCGGTGTTTCACCAGTAGACCCGCAAACCACATAGCCAGTGAGGGCAATCTTGTTTAGTTTCGAAATGTTGTAAACGGTTTTTTCTTTCGACAGCGCGCCTTCTTCGTTGAAGCACGTTGTGAGCGCGGGGAAGATGCCTTGAAGTTTCATTGGAAGCGAAATTAAATGATGACAAATGAAAAGGCCTGTCGGTACCTGGGCACCGGCAGGCCTGTTTTTTGATCTAGTCCGCTTGCTAACAGCGCGCGGTTCTGTTTACTTGGCGATGAATGTGATCACAAGCGTGTAAAGCGCCAATGATTCAATCAGCACCAAACCTAAAATGAGAGCGACGCGGATAGCTGCAATCGCGCCGGGATTACGAGCCATGGCTTCCGCTGCCGAAGCTGTCGCTCTACCCTGGCCTAGACCGCAAAGACCAGAGGCGATTCCCATTGCGATGTAAGCTGCTGCTAAACGATAGTTCGACGGATCAGTGTTACCTGCTCCTTGCGCGAACATCGGACTCGCCATCGCCATCATGGTGACGGCGAGCAACGTGAGTTTACTTTTCATTATTGTTTGGTTCTCCTATTAAGTTGCTCTCAGGAGGTGGTTCGACACCGTGCGTTGGGACGCCGGGCGCTCACACTGAAAGCGGATCAGGCCTTAATGCTCGTGCGACACGGCCCCGCCAACATAGACCATCGCGAGCAGCATAAAAATGTACGCCTGCAGAAAAGCGACGAAAGTGTGCAGGCCAATAAAAACTACGGGAACAATGATCTTCGTCAGCGCTATGAACGTCAGATAAACCTGCTCACCGGCAAACATATTCGCAAAAAGACGGACGGTGAGCGAAAGAGGACGGGCGAAGTGGCTGATGATCTCAATGGGAAGCATCAGGGCGGCTAGCCACCAGAACGGGCCGAGAAATTGTTTGATATATCCCAAGCCGTGTTCTCGCATTCCGGTGAAGTGATAGAAGAAAAACGTGCAGACGGCGAAACCGAGCGGCACCATCGGATACATGGTTGGCGAATCAAAGCCAGGAATCAGCCCAATCAAGTTCAGAAACAGAATGAATATAAATATGGTTCCGAAGAAGGCGAGATAGCGCGGACCCTCGTGACCGACCACTTCTTCCGAGGAGGCGTGCACAAAATCGTAGAGCACCTCCATTGTGTGCTGTGCTTTGCCGGGGCGATCAACGGAAAGCCGCGCGCGCAATACGGCAAAAAAGACGAGGACAAACAGAAAAACAACAATTTCACAGACCATCCAATCACTCCAGGGATTGCGTTGATCCGCGGCAGGAAAATTGATGGCGTTTAGAACGGTGTTAGCCGGTCCGGCCAGATTGCTGTTGAAGAGCTTAGTAATCCAGAGTTCGTGCATTTCTAAATAATTTGCCCGGCCACGCCTATGCGGCTGCTTGACGATTTCGTGCCACTGTTGACCAAGCGCCGCTCGGCTGTCAGGCTAGTCCGTGTGCCGGGTTCCAAAACGGCTTTGAACGATTTCGACCGCCGAAGAAAAAAGTATGGCGGCTGTGCTGGCGAATAGACCAAATACCACCGGTAAAGGATTGACGCCTAAGCCTTTGACTATAACATAGCCTAGTGTGAACAGTATAAGATAACGGCCCACGAATGTACCTGCTTGCCACGGCTTGCGCGCTGACTCCCCGGGCGATATGGAACGGGCCAGCCAATGAAAAAGCCATAAATTGCCAAGCGAACCCAATGCTCCTAACAGGAAAGCGAGGGCCGGGATAAAACCGGAGGACGCCCAATACAAAACAAAGCCGATTGCGCCGAAGACCAAAGTCAGGGTGTAGAGCCGCTGGATGGTCACTTTTTGCTTTCGCGGGACAGCTCCCGAACAATTTGGATTAGGCCGGCCGCCATACCTAGCATGATGCCAAGCGCTCGGAGAATTGGCATGTGTACGAAGTGATCGGCTAACGCTCCGAGGATGTAGCCAGCAGCCACGGAGGCGGGCAAGGTGAGCGCCAAAGATAGGTACTTGCCTAACCAAATCAGTGAGTTACCGGGGCGTCTAGTCATGGGGCGGTACGGGCTTAACGAAACGAACCCAAATTGGGTTCGTTTTTTCAACTGGCGGGAGTAAGCTTCTTTTTGACCAGTTCGCTCAATTCCTTGCCTTCGACACGCTTACCCGCTAAGCGGCCCTGAGCCGCCTTCATGACCAAGCCCATTTGCTTGGATGACGTGGCTCCAGTCTCGGATATTGCCGCAGCGACAGCTTCTTCCATTTCTTCCGGAGATGCGGTAGCGGGCAGATAGCTCTCGATGATACGAATTTCGGCCTCTTCCAAGACAGCGAGTTCCTCGCGCCCGCCCTTGCGGAACATATCAGCCGATTCGCGGCGCTGCTTGATGAGTGTGCTCATGACCTGCATTTCGGTGGCTTCATTGAGAGGCTTCATCGAATCGACTTCGTGCTTTTTCAGAGCAGCCTTAATCATGCGCAGCGCGCCTAACCGCGCCTCCTCTTTCGCTTTCATGGCGTCCACCATGTCTTTTTGAATTTTGTCGAGTAGAGGCATCGCCCAGAATTGTACACGGAGCGGCAGGGCGGCGTCATAATAGAAGCCTTCATGAACATCTTGCGATTTGCATTCGCCGCGGTCGCGCTGTGCTGCGTAGCTTCCGCACAGACTCCGCAGCCGGGGGATTTCACTATTTCAAATTTTCGTTTTGCCGATGGTGAATCGCTTCCGACTTTGAAGCTGCACTACATGACATTGGGAGAGCCTAAGCGAGATGCCTCCGGTCATGTCGACAATGCCGTACTTATTTTGCACGGTACGGGAGGCAGCGGCAGACAATTTCTGTCACCGCAGTTTCACGATGTTTTGCTGCGAAGCGGCGGGCTGCTCGATCCGGCGAAATACTACATCATTCTTCCAGACGACATCGGTCACGGAAACTCTTCCAAACCGAGCGATGGCATGCACGCCCGCTTTCCGCACTACGGTTACGCAGACATGGTGACCGCCGAATACCGACTGGTGACGGAAGGCCTGCATGTGGACCACTTGCGCCTAATCTTTGGCACGTCGATGGGTTGCATGCACTCCTGGATGTGGGGCGAACGCAATCCGGATTTCATGGATGCGTTAATGCCTATGGCTTGTTTGCCGGAGCCGATTGCGGGACGTAATCGCATGTGGCGCAAGATGTTGATGGATTCGATTACAAACGACTCGCAATGGCATCAAGGGGAGTATCAACAGCAGCCCGCCGGATTGACAGGCGCGATCTACATGCTGATTCTTGCGGGGAGCGCTCCCCTTCAGGTACAGAAAGAAGCTCCTACACCGGATGCGGCGGATGCGCTTCTGGCGCGGCAAGTAGCACAACGCAGAAAGACTACCGACGCAAACGACTTATTGTTCGCAGTTGCTTCATCGCGCGATTACGATCCTTCTAAAGATTTGGAGAAGATCAAAGTCCCGGTGATGTACATCAATTCCGCGGACGATTTCATTAATCCGCCTGAACTCGGGATCGCGCAGCGAGACATTCAGCGCGTGAAACATGGACGGTTTGTTCTAATTCCCACAAGCGAAGCGACACATGGCCACGGCACGCATACCTACGCAACAGTCTGGCAGCAATATATGGCCGAGTTACTAAAGGCATCCGCCCATTAGCGGCGGCTCGGATCAGCGGCTAGGATGCCGGCATTTCCGCGGGCGTGCAGGATGGCCCGATGGCCGGATTGGCAGCCTCGTAATAGTAACCGTGCCATAAGAGAGTGCCTTGCAAGGGAGCGCCCTTCCATACGGTGAGGTGAACGCCATTATCGGCACTGCAGGCACGAAAACTTTCAGCGCGGCCGTTTTGATCCAAATCCGCCTGTCCGACATTGTTGTTCACGGTAAAGGTGGGCGTCCCTACGACTGCAATCATCGGGGTCAGCTTCTGGACCGGATTTTGCGCAGTCACGTTGTAGTTCGACATCGTGGTGTCGACGTTTTGAGTGATGGGACAAGCCTCCTGGGAGATTCCCGCGATGGTGGCTTGCGTCGAAATCACAGGGGCTATGGGCGAGACCAATGTGATGACGGTGCCTGCGGCGAGATTGCCATTACGAATGGCGATGCAAGTCCGGGAATTTGTACTAACGGCTACTCCGATTCGCGGTGTGTAATCGGCAGGAGTGGAGGAGAGGCTTGAAGTGGCACCAGGACTGGCTGTGTTGGTGGCGCTCCGGTTGCAAGCGGTTGTCGCCATCATTACGAGTAAGAGAATGTTAAATTGCTTCACGTTTGCTCTCTCTGGTTAGAGAGCGAAAGAGTGAAAAATGCCACGGTGGAGTTCCGAAAACCGTTCAGACAGTGCTATCCAATGCAACCTGGAAGCACAGTCTAACGTCCCATCCGCTGTTATACTTCTAAGGAAACTGTAAGACAATGCCGTGGCCCGAAGGGCATTTCGGCTTGGCGATTATGGTGTTGGTAGCCAGACAATCACGTTTGGCCGCCCAAGCGAGCTTGTGACGTAGTTGTTGCTTCACGTCCTGGCGAGTTGCCCAGATAACGATTTTTGACCTCGGGCAAGTCAATTGAGAATTTGGGGCACATTTGTTTGAGAAAAGGCATACTCTCTCTCTTTTTTCTTTCCGCCTATATTGTTAACGCACAGACTTTTGTAAACGGCCAAGCCGCCAGAGCGGAAATCGGCCAGCCGAATTTTACCAGCGGGCAAACTGGCGTCGCAGCTAACCTACTCGGGGGCGCGAGTGGCCTCGCATATGCAAACGGCTTGCTCTGGATTGCCGATTCTAATCGTCTGGCTGCAAATCCGCAGAATAATCGGGTGTTGTCGTTCCAAACGAGCTTAATTCCCGGACCGTATGCCGATCAGTCACAAATAATACCTGCGACGTCTGCCTGCGGACTTTGCGGTTACAACGCAAGCAACGTTCTGGGCCAGCCTGATTTCGTCAGCAATAATCCTGGACTATTGCAGACGGCGACACCGGCAAACGGAAGCACGGCGGAAGAGGGCAGTATGCGGACGCCGACGGCGGTAGCGACCGATGGCCTACACCTCGCTGTCGCAGACACGGACAACAACCGAATTCTCATCTGGAACACACTTCCAACAACCCCCAATGCGGCACCTAATGTAGTGCTGGGGCAAACAAACTTTACTAGTGCGCAACCGGCCACTTCCCAAGCCGGATTGCGGGGGCCGCAGGGTGTCTGGATTCAGAATGGCGCGCTTTTTGTGGCCGACACACAGAATTACCGTGTCCTGGTTTGGAGGCAGATCCCGACCCAGAACGACCAACCAGCGGACTTGGTATTGGGCCAGCCGAACTTTACGTCAGCTAATGGACCTCCGAATCTTAGTCCCACGAATCTGTATCCTCCTACGGCTGCAAATCTTTTATTGAATCCGGTATCTGTGACCTCCGATGGCATGCGGTTGTTTGTTGCCGATTTGGGCAACAACCGAGTGTTGATTTGGAATTCTGCTTTTGTAAATGGCAGTTTGAATTTAAGCAATGATCAAAACGCCGATGTGGCGATCGGGCAACCTAATCTGACAACGGCAGTCGCCAATTGGAGCAGCGCACTTTGCGGCGCTGCCGACAACAGCGCGCCATGTGCCGCGACGTTGGATTGGCCGCGCTTTGCACTGTCCGACGGCAGGCGGCTGTTTGTCGCCGACGGCGGGAACGATCGCGTCCTCATTTACAATACGATTCCTACTCAGAACGGCGCCAGCGCGGATGAAGTTTTAGGGCAACTCGATTTTGTTACGAACCGGGACACGAGCGCGAGTATCAGCATCACGAGCACAACCGTCGATAACACGGGGGCGGTAGATATCACGGCAACACCGACCTCGCTGGCATTCGACGGCACTAACTTATATGTTGCCGATCCTTATAACATGCGCGTTTTGATTTTCACTCCCGGCAACACTCCGCTGCCGGATAGTTCGGCCGTAAATTGGGCCAGTGAAATTATTCGTCAGGAAGGCGTGGTTACATTTTCACTTCCAGCGGGCGGGGCTATCGTAGCTAACGATACAGTAACTATCACGATCCAAGGCACTGCTTACACCTATACGATTGTGAAAAACGACACCCTGGACACAATTGCCCAGGGCATTGTGAAGGTGATTAATACCTCTAACTCGAATGCAGGTGACCCCAATGCGACGGCTATTTTCGCTGGGGCTGGAACAGGGACCGTTTACTTAGCATCAAAGGGAACTAATCTGGCTTACGATTCGATTTCGTTGGCGGCAAGCACGTCCAACGCTGCCGATATTGCGACTAATACGCCCAGTGCCTACTTAACCGCGGGGAATGCGGGGACTGGGGCCGCGGGCATGTTGGTGGAGATAAACGGTTCGAATCTATCGGACACTACGGCTTCTACATCCTTGTCCGGTCAACTTCCCACTTCGCTCGGTGGCGTGGAAGTGTTTATGGATGGTTTGGCGTCGCCGATTCTCAGTGTCTCGCCAACACAAATCGTTACTGAAATTCCCTTCAATTTCGTGAATGGGAGTTTTGTCAATGCCGGACTGGCAGGCACAAGCGCGTTTACCGATCGAAATAGCACGGGTATTTATGTGCGCACACTGCATAATGACGGATCGATAACTGTAACTAACGCGACTCCAATGTATATTGCGCCGGCAAATCCAGGCTTATTTAACGCACCCGCTTACGACGGACAGGCTCGACCTTGGCCGGCGATTAACGCGTTTCACCAACCGGGCAACCCAACGGCGGTGGTGTCGGTAGACGGGTCGGTCACGGCAGGAAATACTGCAAGCATTACGATTGGTTCCGCTACTTACACCTACACTGTGGCGTCAAGCGACACGCTGCTGACCATCGCTCAGAATTTGGCGAACCAAATCAATGCGCAAGACCCTAATGTCAGCGCTTCACTTGGAGGCGCGTTTCAGCGTGTCGTCCTGACAGCCAGACAAAGCGGCGCGGCCGGCACGGGGATTCCGATTTCGGCGACCAGTAGCAGCGGCGCAACAGTGACGATGACCGCATACACGTCGTCGACATGTTGCGCGGTCGTATCCGGCAGCCCGATCACTCCCAGTAACCCCGCTGTTCCGGGAGAGTTAATCAGTGTTTCCGCGACGGGGCTCGGGACAGTGCAGGACGTGAACGGAAATGTTCTTACGGTGGCGACCGGCCAGCCTTGGCAAGGACCCCTAGTAAATAGTGCGGTTAGCAGTGTGACTGCAACGATGAATGGAGAAACCGCAGAAACCATTACCGCCGGATTGGCGCAAGGTGGCTACGGAATGTACCAAGTTCAGATGGTAGTGCCGTCCGATCTGCCTACAAACCCGACCACGCAACTGTATGTGGCGCAGAACGCATTCATCAGTAACACGGTTACCATTCCGGTGGGACCGGCCGGCAGTTATACGCCTCCACCGCCCAGTGTGCCGCCTGGAGCCGGCTTGTCGAATGCCCAGGTCATTGTGAATCCAGTCAATCTGGTGTTGAATGGCCCGTTAGGAGCGCCGGGGAATCCGGGGGTAATCACCGTTTCGAATCCGAATGGTTTTTCACTTAACGTCAACAGTATTCAAATTACTGGGGCAAACGCGTCCGACTTCAATTTCACCACAACGTGCCAAGGCAGCATTGCACAGAGTTGCACCATTTCCGTGACTTACACTCCCTCGACAACGATGTCGATGGCATCACTAGTAATTTCCGACAATGCGACAGGATCACCACAGATTGTCTCGCTCATGGGTATGCCCTCCGAACAATTTGAAATCATGAACAAGCTCAGCGGCAAGGTCTTGGACGTCTACGGCGGATCTACAGCGGACGGCGCCCCTATTCAGCAATGGGATTATCTGGGCGGCAATAACCAGAAGTGGTACTTGATGCCGGTTGCGGGCGGTTACTTTGCCATTGTCAACGTGCAGAGCGGGAAAGTGCTGGATGTAAGCGGCCAATCGATCAACGGTGGCGCGACCATTCAGCAATGGGATTACTGGGGCGGCGCGAACCAGCAATGGACGTTTACGCCGACTAGTAATGGCTACTACGCGATTATCAACGTCGGAAGCGGATTAGCATTGGACGATACAAATTTCTCAACGACGGATGGGACGATCCTGCAGCAATGGACTTATCTCGGCGGGGCCAACCAGCAGTGGCAGCTTGTTAGCACGCAAACTTATCGGATTCAGAATCTTCAAAGCAGCTTAGTGCTGGATGTTACTAATTTTTCGACGCAAGACGGCGCTCTTTTACAGCAGTGGAGCTATCTGGGAGGCGGCAACCAGCAGTGGCAATTGATCCCCATTGATAGCACCTACTTCAAAATACAGAATATGGGCAGCGGCAAAGTGCTTGATGTTGTCGGGGGTTACAACACGAACGGTACCCTGATTCAACAATGGGACTATTTGGGCGGCGACAATCAAAAATGGGCATTAGTACCCTCCGACGTCAGCGGCACTTATTCCATTGTCAACAAGCAGTCCGGCCGCGTCTTAGATGTGATTGGCGGGTACACGACAGGCGGCACACAAATCCAGCAATGGGATTATGTGGGCGGCAATAATCAAAAGTGGTTCGTAATTCCGAATTAGTGAGCTGATTTTAAGATATACGGAGTTACGCAGTGGCGGCCGCGACTGCCTCCTTTCTGGTCGTGCGAGAACGCACCCTATTTAGAAACGCGCCGAGGACTAGCGCTAGCGCCGTCAGGCCGCTGACAATCAGTCCGCCGTAAAAACTGCCAGGCCGATAGACAAACTGAACGACGTGCCGACCCGCCGGCAACAACACGCCGCGAAATATATAGTTCGCATTGACCATTTGGGCCGGTTGCCCGTCGATCTTAGCGGTCCACCCCGGATAATCTGTATCGTTCAGAACGAGAATGCCATCGCGTTTGAGTGAAGCATCAATTTCGACAAACTGGGATTTATACGACTGAATTGAAGCTGTTTCAACGGGTGTAGCCGAGCCTGCATTAATTTTCTGAACCGTTGCGTGCTGGCGTGCGGTTAGCGCGGCGTCATTCAGCACCACGCTGTTGAAGACGTTCAATGTGGGATCGGCCAGCCGATGCAATGCGTCATTACCGTTACGCGCAAGATCGGCATGATAGTAAATCGCGGCGCGCGGCAGTACGTTGTCGTAGCGATAAATGTCCGCCTCCCTGTTGTAGATCAGCTTGAACGGCGGCGGTTGCCCCTCGACATCATTTTTGTGGCCCACAAAATAGAAATCAGACCAAGCGGCCCAGTCGTAAGAGGTGTCCCCTCGAGGGCCGGGGTTTGTGGTGAGCAATAGATCAACAGGCTGTCCTCGATAGGCACTGAGGTCAACTAGACCATCCATCCAGCGCCTCTCTTGCGAATTATGTTTGGGATCAATGTATTTAGAAAACAGCCTGGTGATTTTGCCTCGCGAATCCTTTAGCTCGAGAATGAATTCGACGCCGTCGCTGGCCGTTTTGTCGAAGACCAATGGATCCAGCGCATATGAGAAGTGCAGAATTTCTTTGGGATCGTCGCCAACTCGAAAATGATAAGGCATCCTTTCGTACGGCGGATGCTCGCCAAGTCCATCACGAGCCTCACCTCCGAGAATAAATTCCTTCCGCACGATGTTAGCTTCTTTGTCATGGATCAAGCGGCCGAGGTTTTGAGTCAGTATCTCGTCCACAATGTGATTGGGAATCGTAAATGCCCTTAATGTGGCGATGTACTTAACGGATGAGAGTTGCAGGAGCCGTTCCGCAAGCGGTGCATCGAGTGCATAAGGGCCGGTACCGTTAAAGCGATCTCCTAAATCGAGTGGCGGCGGAGTGTTTTTTTGCCCTGGTAAGAAGTTAAGCAGGAAGGGAATATATTTCTTATCGTACATGGCATCCAAATTTCGGATGTCATAGATCCGGAATGCAGAGGCCCAAACGGGAAACAGCAGGCCGTCACGAGCAAAGGTCCGATAATAACCTTGATGTTGCCTGATGACGTTTATGTAGGGTGCGCCGGCGTAGGGATTATGTTCGATCGAAGGAAGTTGATTAAACCAATAATAGACAGGCGCGATAAAACACAGGCCCATCTCAATCGATGTCAAGGCAGTGAGCGCCACACCGAACCCATAATCCACACGTGGCGACCTTTTCTCAATAGCGAACGTAACCAGCACTATTATCATCAGAACCAATAAACAAGCAGGCAGTTCAAGAGAAAGCTTTGGAATTTGGGGCGGAACGTGTAAGTGGAGAACTTCGTTTCGAGCAACCTGACGTGAGCAGAGATATGCAAGCGGGATAATTAGCGCGGTCAGCACCCACGCGGTCGCCTGCAGGATAGCGGATGCTTTCCGGCAGATCAGTCGCTCCATGCCGAAGGCCGCTGTGATCGATATGACTATGGACACGAGCGCTTCCTCGTACTTCGGGAAGTTCACTAAGCTCAAATACGGAAGCGCGCCGATCTCATTGATTCCCGGAAAGCCGTAGCGCTTTGCTAGAAGAATCAACATAACCCCGACAAAGAAAAAAGTTAGCGGACGAAGTGGATCTCTCGCCTCACTGCTGCGTTTCAAAACGACACCCACTGCAACAAGGATGAAAAAAGCAGCGACAACACCAAAATAGTTGCGCAAGCCGAAATCAGATCCTAGGGCGCCGGTAAATGGCGGCCCATAAATCAGAGGAAAGAAATAGGTGAAAATCGATAAGCCCGGCGAGTCGTGAAATAAGCCCGTGATCGCGCCACCGATGTTCTTAGATTGGTGAACATCAAATGAGCGGTGCATCAGCTCCCATAGCGGTAGCAGGAAGAACAGCGATAGCGCCAAGCCGGTGAGGGTTGCAGCAACGGAGCGGGCGACTATCGGCAGCCAGTTTTTTCGTAATACTGAATCAGAGAGAACGCGAAACAGAACGTAGATATAAAGCAGCAGAAGCAGCAGGAGGGCGCTTTCCGGCATGCCGCCAAGGAAAACCGATAACAACAAAATGGAAAATCCTACGAAAGACCGGTAGCTGCGCTTACGAAGCAGGTATTCAGCAGCCAGCAGACTAGCCGGTATCAATACCTCGACACTCAATTGAGGCATGCTGATGAATAGCACGTAATACCCAGCGAGCATCGATGTTACCCCGCCTGCGACGGCAGGCCAAAATGACACGAAGAACCTCAGGTATAAGTAACAACAGATACCCGCTAAAAGAAGGCGCGACAAGATAAACCAGTTATAGGTGCGGGGACTAACATGAAGCATAACAGCTAATGTTAATGGATAGAATGGCTGCGCCTCCTGATTGGCAGCTAAAGGGTGGCCGAAGCCTTGATAGGGATTCCATAGCGGAAATACACGCTCATGAACATATTGATAGTGCGTGAGCGCCAGCCAGGGCTCTGCAAGAAAAGCGGGGCCGCCGTTGTCGAGTGTTTTGGGAAATCTAGTGGCCGCGGCCAGGCCTGCCCAGGCGCCAGTGGGCAGTATGCTGGGAGCGTCCTGAGAGCTTGCGAGCAGCGTTTTATTCCCCCAAATACAAGGAAAAAAGCAGATATTCAGGATAATTAACAGGACCGTAGCGGCCCGAAATGCGTCGGTTCCGACGATTCTCTTAGCAAAGATAAGCATTACTTCAAACTGTGATGGTCGCACAAGATCGGTGCTTGAGTAGCTTCTGAAGAAGTTCTTCCTGTAATAACGAGGGCGCCTCCTTTCAAAACAGTTGCCAGGAATGAGCAAGTTGCCGAAATCCGGCGTATTTTTTGATTGTGCCACGGCTGGTGCAGAGCAGATGCGGTCGTTTGGTAGCCTAGCTCAAGGTGTCGGAGATGAGGTTATTCCCCGATCCAAAAGAACTGTGGGCGTAATTCTTCAGCATTTTGTGCTGTTTGTCGCGGCAACATAAGCTTGCGTTACCGGTGCGAACTGTGATTTATTTTCGGGGGGTATCTCCAATGAAGCGACTTAGGGCCAAGGATTTCTAAATAGATGAATGGTACTCCGGAATCAAAACTTTCAATCGAGCTAGAACGAATCTATTCGATTCGATTTTCGGGATTGGAAGCCTACCGGAATAAGGTATGGACTGTTTTAGTGTCGCGGTTTTTCTCCCGGTGGATCGAGCCCGAACACAGCGTTTTGGATTTAGGTTGCGGGTACGGGGAATTTATAAACAGCGTGAACGCGAGGAAGAAATTTGGAATGGATCTAAACCCCGCCACCAAAGATCATCTAGCAGAGTCCGTCTATCTCATGCAGCAAGATTGCAGCAAACCTTGGCCGTTAAATGATAGTTCTTTAGATGTCGTTTTTACTAGCAATTTCTTCGAACATTTACCCAATAAGCGTTCACTACAGGAAACGCTGCTGGAGGCGTATCGCTGTTTACGGCCTAACGGCAGCGTAATCATCTTGGGTCCGAACGTGAAGCATTTGAGCGGGTGTTACTGGGATTTTTTCGATCATCATCTTCCTCTGACTGAACTCTCGGTTGCAGAGGCTTTAATTATGGCTGGATTCCGAATCGAGCAACAGATTGAACGATTCCTTCCATATACTATGTCTCATGGCTTGCGCCCGCCTATCTGGACGTTGGAACTTTATCTAAAAATGCCTTACATCTGGAGAGTCTTCGGCAAACAATTTCTGGTTGTTGGAAGAAAGTGAGAGATTTGTATTTGCATACGGGCTGTGTGCCATCTATACGGTTTCTCGCCGCGAGGCTCGGACACAATGAGTTAGTTGGGCGAATGAATTTTCCCAAAGACCTTCAGCAAAAGAGCCGAAACAATCAAATTTTCAAAAAAAACAGAGTGTTTGCGATTGCTCTCCTGCGATGGGTTCCGTCAGCGATTGCCGCTGCACTGGCGATCTGGATGACGATAGCTTGGATTCACCTAGTTGGCACGGTTATCCGGTATTACTCACCGCTTCCGTTTTGGGACTATTGGGAAACCATACCGCGATTTGAGCGGTTCGTCCGATACGACTTAGTGAACGCGCTATGGCAGCAGCACAACGAGCATCGGATTGTATTTCCGAACCTCATTTTCGACGCTGATTATCTTTTTCTCGCAGGACGTGAAATTCTTCCACTGACCCTCAATGTGGTTTTTTATTTCGGAACATGGCTCGTTTTATCGTTGACGTTTTATCGCGCCTCCGTACCGCTGCAGATACGCGTCGGCGCGAGTCTGATGGCCGGGATTGTGATGGCATGGGAAGCTGCTGCACTGGAGATGGCGGGAGCGATTCTCATAGTATGGCCGCTGATGTTGGTGTCGGCGGCGATGGCCCTATCTCTGTTGACTCACGTTCCAGGCGGAAAGTACCCCTGGAGGTATCTTTCTGCTGCGATTGGCTGTGCTGTTGTTTCTAACTACAGCCTCAGTAATGGCCTATTTTTGTGGCCGATTATGATAGCGGCTGCTTGGCTGCTTCATCTTTCGAGAGTGCAATTGGCTGTGTTGGCAATAAGTGCCGTTGCATTCGTTGCAATATACTTTATCGGATACCGGTTTTCGAATCAGCTCAATCTAGGCATTCTATGGCATCATCCCATTTATGCGCTCCAATTCATAAGTGCCTATTTGGGAGTGCCTTTTACTGTAGCTCGACCTGCCTTAGGTATAACAATGGGAATTGTTTTGGTAACTGCATTTTTGATCTGTGGCGTGCGGGCTGCTAGACGGAACCTGCTGAACTCTAAGATGGGCGTGGTTCTATTTGGGGTGTACACGGTCTGCTTGTTGAGTGCTGTACTGACCGCCGTAGGAAGGATGGATCCACGGGACCCCGGTTTCGGTGCGGCTACGGCGCAGCGATATGTCGTTGTTCCATTGGTTGCAGACGCGAGTCTGCTGCTCATCATCGCGTGGCTCTATGCAGCCCGGCAAACGTATTTGTGGGCCACCGTTTCTGTGGCCTTCGTCGTCGGCCTCTACTCGACCGGAAGGTCGCCTGTCGTGCAAAGCTGGTGCGAGTTTGTGAAAATAATGCTCCGAAACACACAATTCGTTTCACTGGCAGTGCAGTCCGGAGTTGACGATCCCACATTACTCAGAAGCGTATATCCGGATGTAGGCGCGGTAAAACAGAGGCTTGCGATCTTGCGCAAAGATCACTTGTCAAGCTTTGCGGATCATCGTGCCGAATGGCTCGGCAAGACCGTTTCGTCCGTGGTTCGATTTACGATAGATGCAGCGAAATCGGGCGCAATAACTGGAATTCATTCCGTTCCGGATGGACTGGTTGTAACAGGGTGGACGGATGGGCAGCGAAGCATTCGCTCTCCTCAGTGGCTGGTGTTCGTGAACGATCAGCGAAAAGTCGTCGGGTTTGGCGAGAAATTGCCGGGTGGACTACCGCGCGACCTGCAGTCGTTGAATACTCCGCAATCATTTGCCTGGGTGGGCTTTGTTAATGCAAATATCCCGAGTAGTTCCTTTGCTGCGTACGCTCTGGAATTAAATGGCAAAGCGCTGATTCGAATTGGAGAAGTTACAAGCGCTCGTCCGCCCACTTAGCTTCGACAGAGCGGGTCAGTAGTACGCGGTCCACTGAACTCGGTCGAGCTGGCCCGGTTCCAACGCCGTCTCCGCTAACTTAGTCTCGGTCAATCTCATGCTTGTTTTGGTTAACGAAACAAACACCTGGGAGTTACGTTTTAGCAGACGTGCGCGCAGTTAAAAGGCGATTCGCCTCCCCCCGGCGCGCAAACCTAATTGACCTTCTAAACTCGCTTAAACTAGTATGGGCATGTCAGTCAACGGTAGATACGATATAGGTTAAAAGGGCCAGCCGACTACCTTACCCCCATAGATATCACCGTTGGGTCCGCAATTAGGGGAAGTCAGATTGCCATTACAAGCTGAAACATACGTACTTGAATCGTACGGAGCTTTAAAAAGCAAATAAGTATCTCCTACCATAATCCATCCGTGATTGTCGCCGCTTATCCCGCCAGCAGCACTATAGACAGGAAAGCTTGCCGGCGGGTTGATAACTAGGTCGTCACTCCACGTAACGCCGAAGTCTGAGGAGGTTTTAAAAGCCGCATACGAAGAATCGGGCTGAAGCGGTGATCCGTCGCCCGGCAGGTGATAGTAAACTATAAACCAAATAAACTGTTGTCGAACGGTATCCCATTTGACGTCTCCCATCGGGTACGAAATGTTTGTCGGAGTAAATTGTGACCAATTCACGCCGTCGGTGGACTGCACTCTGTAAATGTGATCAGCGCCGGAAATCGTTAGATCGTCGTACCACATGTACAGCGTGCCACTCGGCGATACCACCACCGATTGCGAGCCAGCTCCGTAACTGCCCGAGGTGGGGGTTTGAGGCATAATTATGGGCATAGGGCTAGCTGCATCCACCTCCCAGGTGCCGCTCGTTGTATATTTCGCAAACGGACCGTCTGGGCTAGTCGATCTTGCCACGAAGACTACTGAGTTATTAATTGTGTTTTGGTCGTTCGGGTCACAGTTATAAATAATCGAATGATTCGGACCGCAGAAAAGCGTTCCGCCTGTATAATAGAGATAGTAATAGAGCCCATCCCCGGCATCGAACTTGACGACAGATGAGTCACATGCAGACCGCTCGTACGTTGCATTGCTAACTTGGAGTACAATCTGAGGAGTCGTCCAGTTCACACCATCGTCCGATATGACTTCTCGAACAGCGTCGGCTCCGCCGGAAGGCAGACTAGATCCGTTGCTACAGAAGTACATTCTCCACGGCCCATCCGTGTTGATGATGCTGGGCTTGTAAGCATAGACCACAGGATTTCCGCCGGCATCAGGGTTTTGTGCGTTCACGGCCATGTACGGCGAGTCAAGAAGTCCCTGCTGGTCGACCGAGACATCTCGAAAACTGCACCGGCACCGTAGCCTACCCCGCTCACGACTCCACTGACTTTTTGTAGCTGCCAATGCTGTTGTGTACCGCCATTACAATCCCACTGCTGGATTGGGGTCGTGTCCTGAGTATACCCGCCGGTTAGATCAAGGCACTTTCCGCTACCTTCATTTATCAATTCGTAGTCGCCGTTGCTGTCCACGGCTACGACCTGCCACATCTGCTGTGCGCCGCCGTAAAGCTCATTTACATCCCATTGCTGCACGACAACACCGTTACTCCCCAGTTGCTGAGCCGGAACCTCCATAGCCATTCCGCTTAATTTATTCACGATTCTGAAGGACCCATCGCTAAGAAGAACAAATTGCCAGAACTGCTGCCATTGTTGATTGGCTCCGTACTCCTGCAGCTGAGTTCCGTTTTGAGTGTAATGCTGGCTCGGTAGATCAATAACTTTGCCGCTTAATTGACTAACGATGTAATAGTACGCACCATCGGTACCCAGACTTTGGGCATGCGCAGGCGAGCAGGTCGCGCTCAGACATATGCAATACAGAAAGTAGCGCAAAGCTGGGCAGCGCATCAAACTAACTATCATTGATGGTATCTCCTAGTTATGACTGCGAAAACATTAACCGTTGAACTATTTGGGACAAACCTTCAAAATAAGCCCCAGACGCAGCTAGCTCGGCGACGAACGGATTGAGCTGTAGGCGTTACAGGTTGCTAGTTACGAGCGCAAGTTGACAGCGAACTTGCTGGACAACGTGAAGCGAGTCTGATTCACAAGTCAGCGAGAGTATACACGAAGTCAACCAGATAAAGCAATGAGTTTTTTGCAAACAGGAGCTTTTTGCAAACCGATTCAGTCGTGATCCGACGGATCAACTTGTCCCTCCTAAATACTGGATTGTCCCAATGCTCTGCACCGCCTTGCCGCATATACAGCCAAATACGCGCTGCCGCTCAACATCGCCAGTAGAGAGCAGAGATCACTGACCGCAAACTGGGGTTGAAGTATGTAGCCTCGAGACCATGACGCAAATGGGACTAGCACCCATAGTGTTTCGACAGCCCTAAACACTAGTGCGGCGCTGGTGAGCGTCCATAGACGTTTCGAACCTGCTAAATTTTTCCGCCACACGATTACGGCAAATACGATGAAGCCAAGAAACCAGGCGTGCAATCCTTCTCGCATCAGGCCCGTGTTGGGCGCGCCAAAATACGAGATAAACAAAACCAAGGCGGGCAGGAACACAAGCAGCAGCCAAAACGCCGCTTTTCTGATTGCCTCTGCGGCAAGCCGCAAGAGAATGAAATAAAAGAGAAGACCGCATCCGAAAGCTAAACTACACCAATATTGCTGAACGAATTGCACCCAAGGCTGCGTTGTGCCGTCCAGTGCAATTAAGTCAGGATCTGTTCGGTGGAACAAAAATATGTAGAAAGGCACCAGAGTTTTTAAGGCGGTATCGGCTCGGAAGCGAAACCAATTGGCAACTGTTACAGGAAGTGTGCCCGCCTGACGGAAATAGCCAAAAAAACCGGACTGCTCAAAATGGCCCCGATTAAGAAAGCGCCACACCAAAATCCAAATAGCCAAACCCAAGCAGGCCATTGCACCTCGCTTAATCCACTCCAAGATTTTCCGCTTTCTATTTAGACTAGGCATCCTCTCTATAAGAGGAATGCTCAACAACAAAAACGGAAACCAGAGCAGCGCAGAAGGGTGGCAGAGGTATCCTAGCCCGACTGCCGACCCCGCGTTAAGGTGGCGGCAATGTTTTATGAAGTAAAGACTAAGTAGGACACAACAGGCAGAGATAATTTTGGGCCAGGTAAAAAACAGTTCGTGGATGGTGAACGGTGCTGCGGTCGCAGCAAACAACGCGAACGTCGCCCATTGTTCGTCCAGAAACAACCGGGCGAGCGCGAATACAATAAGTAAACTCATGGTATTCAGGACGATGATGGAGATGCGATAGGCGGCGAAGCCGTCGGGATCAAATGTTGTCCACGGATCGGAAGGTATGCTCGAAGAGAGTTGCGCACCCGATGCGAGCACAATTGGGCTTGCGGCTATTCCAGTAAGCGGACCTCGATCCGAGAAGTTCCACGGCGCCAAGAGAGCAGTTGCGATCTTGCTATAAGCTCCCTTTCGTAGGCCGACCAGCTGGACTAAGACATAGGAAATTCGACTGTCTGCTCGCGCACCAACCTCGAAAGTACGTGAAATCGTTCCTCTATAGAGTTCTCCAGAGGGACCAACCGAATAACTCACCTTTGCGATGGCGAGCGTAGCTAGCAACAAGAGCAATCCAAGTACGCGGCGCTCAGTGTAAGTTGTGAGGGAAGAAAAGGGACGTCTGGCAAGTTGGTAACCAATGATAAGAGTCGCAGTCACGAGCCCCACGCGGGAGATAATGACCGGCGATAGTTCGGCTGGCCCTTTCCACGCGAGCAAACCGAGCACCGACATAAATAATATGCCTGGAATAGTGAGCCAAATCGGCGACGCTGCCCGAGTGGATCGAGCGCGAAGTACCAGCCCGGGCCCAACAATACCAACGACACACGCAGCCGAGCATAGAATGACGAGCAATAACTGCTTCAACACTTCGAGCGTATCCAGATTGTGTATCGTAAACGGCTGGGAAAATCCAATCCAGCACGTTGAGCCTGTTAGCACTTCCGTTGCGACTATTCTGAATGTCGTCACGTTACCAACGTCACGGAGAGATATTTTATGGAGCCGCCAGTATTCGGGATCTTCGTCCAGATTGAGTTCCTGGCGGCGCAGGCCCGTGCGCGTATTCAGCTCTAGGTAAATGTACCCACGCTTGTGGTCTGGAAAACCCGCCAGCAAAACGTAAAAGCTGGGCATCGGGCGATACCAGCGCGTGCGGACGGTTCCCGTCAATGTGGTGCCAGACACATAAGAGCCGTAAAGTTCCACGCCACGTACCGTAGATATCAATCCAGGAATTACGCCATTCGGAGCAAAGCCCGATCCGGCGACTGCAGGTTCTTGCGGATTAACCGCGGCCAGTACAGCGGCGTCAATTTCGGGGGGCCGCGTCGAAACAGAGCCGCCGATAATTACAAACATGACTGCACAGCCACAAATTGCAATTGCGATGCGATCCGCCAAAGTTTTCATTTACTGCAGAAGGCAACCAACGAAGTAAAGAAAAGAGAGTCGTTCATCGAAGATGCACCAATCCGGCTAAACTCGATTTTCGAGAAGAATGGCTTCAACAATCCATATAGGCTTTCTTGGGTAAAAAAGTTGACGTGCGTGCCTTCTAATAAGTGCCAAGGCACGAGTGAATGACGGAAACCCAGCGGGATGGCGCTTATGTCAGGAACGGTGAATATAACTTCTTTCGCGGCTAATCTGGCAATTTCGCGGACCGCGCCACGGGCATCCGGTATATGTTCCAATACCTCCGAGCAAAACACAGAGGCGAACGCTTTGGCCGGAAAATTGAGCGGGAGGTTGCCACCATACAGAATGATGGCCGATTTCACTTCGGGCTTCAGAGATTTTCGGATGACCTCGCTGTCCAACTCGAGACCGCGAGCCTCCGTGCCAAAATTTTTCAGTTCCGCTATGAGTGCGCCCGATCCGCAACCGAAGTCCAGCACGGGTCCCGGCAGCATTTTGGCGAGCGTCAGAACTTCGGGATGGACTACGGGATTAGAAGGACCCGAACCGTAGATGCGGTCACGATGATATACGTCGTCCGACGTGAACAACTCACGATAATGAGGGGAGAGAAAAGTAAACTCGCACTCGAATTGAAATTCTGCGCCGCCAGGAAGTTGGACTGCAAGAGTTCGAAAGCTGCGGTCGACCATCGATGAGGCCACTAAATATTCGAAGACGACTCCCGGTTGCCGTGCAGTGACATTCTGCTCTGCGCTGTTTACATCAGGCCGGTTCAAGCGATAGTGTTGCAGCAGGGAGATTTTCTCTTGGTCCAGAGCAATTTTGGGGGCCTGAGATACCGGACCTCTCAGCCAACCGGTAATTCGAATGAGGCCCGCTGGATCCAATTCAATGCGATCAAAAAAACCGTCCTGCTCCGGACAATTCAAGTCAAAGCTAGCGGCGCGCGTTTGTATCAACCTAACAGGGTAGTCCACACGACGGCCGGATGTCAGGCGTCGAGTTGCAGGCGGCGGTCTCTGATCAATCCCTCGATATCGTCGAGCTTGTCGGTAAGCAAGTTGAGCTTACGCGCCAGCCCTTGAATCTCGAATTCGGCGCGGCGGTTTACGTCGTAATCCAGTTCGCTGCGCAGACGGTCTTTCTGATCTTGCCGATTCTGGCTCATCATGATGACGGGCGCTTGCACGGCGGCAACCATGGAAAGAAAGAGATTCAGCAGAATAAATGGGTAGGGATCCCAGGCTGTCTTTCCGAGAACTATATTGATGGAGGAATAGACCACGATGAACACCATGAAGGTGATGATGAACGTCCAGGAGCCACCGAAATGGGCCACGGAATCCGCTAAGCGTTCTGGGAAACCGGTCTGCTCTTCAATGACTTCGTTGGGGTTGCGCCGCGCGCGAATGCGAACGAGTTGTTGAGCCCCGTGAAACTGACGCCCTAACACCGCCAGCAGATCCATACCGGCCATCGGCTTGCGTTGCAACAGAACTGTAATGTCGTTCCGGTCAACTTCGATGCACTCACAGGTATCCATTGCGGTGGCGCTTGTCTGGTGCGGGGTTTGGTCCAGCATGGAAGCAAAACCGAAGAATTCGCCTGTGGCAGGCTGATCCACAATTACTTCCTGCTGATCTTCATCCACAGTGGTGACTTGCACCGTACCAGAGATTAAGATGTATGCCGCGCCGGCCGGATCGTTCATCCGATAAATACGCTGTCGCGGGGCAAAATTTTTATGTTGTACCTGTCCTGCCAGAACAGCTAGTTCGTCATCATCCAGCAACGCAAATATGGGAACGTTTCGTAACAGAGCGGGATCGCATGGCATGGCGGTGTGTCCTCGTCGAACTTATTTGTAGCAGAGATGATGCGCGGATAATCCAGAAATTTTGACGCTCTCCTGCGATAGACTTCCGGTTGCATGTCAGGCTCTTTTCGACTCTGCTGTTACCTGCTGCTAAGCAGTGCAAGTTTTGTATCCGGACAGGCGGTGAAACCGCTAGCGGCTACCCCGCCAATGGGCTGGAATAGCTGGGATTCTTATGGACTCTCAGTCACGCAGAATGAGTTTGAAGCTAACGCCACTTATATGTCCGACAATCTTCGCGGCCATGGCTGGCAATATGCGGTTGTCGATGAAGGCTGGTTCCTGCAGAATCCCGAAGGCAAAGCGGGCACTTTTCGCTACACGATGGATACCTATGGAAGGCTTACGCCCGCAGTGAATCGATTTCCGCTCGCTGCCGGAGATGCGGGATTCAGGAAACTGGCGGATTGGGCCCACACGCGCGGCCTGTTTTTCGGAATTCATATTATTCGGGGCATTCCACGCGAAGCGGTAAACAAGAATCTTCCGATTGCCGGTTCGCGCTATCATGCAGCCGAAGCCGCGAACAAGAACGACACGTGTAAATGGAATTCGGACAACTATGGCATTGCAACAAATGCTGCCGGCCAGGCATATTACGGTTCCATAGCCGCGCTCTACGCAAGCTGGGGTGTCGATTTCGTGAAGATCGACTGCATTTCATCGCCATATCTAGGAAATGAGATTCGGATGTTCAGCGAGGCGCTGCGTAAAACCAATCGGCCCATTGTGTTGAGTCTCTCGCCCGGACCGACGCCGGTCGACAAAATAGCGGAGCTGCGCAAATATGCGCAAATGTGGCGGATTTCAGGCGATGTTTGGGATCACTGGCGGCTATGGCCGGGGCAGGATTGGTCGCAGGGTGTGTTGGGGCAATTTGCACTTGCCGCGAAGTGGGCGCCGCTGGTTGAGCCAGGACATTGGCCGGACGCGGACATGTTGCCGTTGGGGCATTTAGGCCCGCGGCCCGGCCAAGGAAAAGCCAGGGAAAGCACTCTTACGCAGGACGAAGCCCGAACGTTGATGACATTATGGTGCATGTTTCGTTCGCCACTCGTCATGGGTGGGAACTTGACACAAATAGATAATGCAACACGTGGTTTATTAACCAATGATGAAGTCATCAAGGTGGACCAGCATTCCAGCGGCAGCCGGGAGGTTCTGAATGAAGCGCAGAAAATTGTCTGGGTTTCACGCGCCGACGCGCCGCGCGGAACAGCCTATGTGGCCCTGTTCAACGTAGCGGATGCGCCCCAAGCGATCGAGTATCCACTGCAGTCTCTCGGCCTATCCAGCGTTTCGTTCGCAATCCGGGACCTTTGGGAACGTAAGGATTTACCTGTGGCCGACCGCGTGCGAATCATTTTGAGACCGCATGCAGCGGCTCTGTTTCGCGTGAGCGCAAAATAACTTTTTGTCGTGAATCTCTTGACTTCAGACCGATCGTTAGCTTAAGCTCTAAACTCGGAAGGTATTCACATGCTGACCACAAGCCAAATAGCGAGGATCACAGAACCTCACGAGCGCAGCCTTTTTGACGCGCTGAATGGCATGTGGTTTATCGTTTGCGGTCGAGAAGATCTCGTTCAGTTCGTCTGGTGCGAGAAGCCCATTCTCGATTAAGCTCCATACCCACATACTTTTCAACGACGGTTCATAGATCGTTGGATATTCCATCGCCAGCCTTGGCGCGGAAATTATTTACTAACTAGCGGTTACAAGCAGTTGCAGGAGACAAGAATATGCTATGGAAGCGAATTGCGATACGCGACCAGGAGCGACTTCTAATTACTAAAAATGGCCGGTTCTATAAGATCTTGACGGCCGGCACGCACCGTATCTTTACTCCGCCGGGAGTGTCCGTAAAGGCGGAGAAATTCAATCTGAGCGATTTCGTTTTCGAGAGTTCATGGGCTGACTACCTGGTTGACAATCGCCCCGATGTGATCGACCAACATTTTGTTAAGGTGGAAACCGGCAATGTTCAGATTGCAATGGTTTACGCCAACGGCAACTTATTCAGAGTCCTGACGCCAGGAAAGTACATGCTGTTTTGGCGTGGAGCTGTAAACATAACGACGGAGATCGTAGAGGTCATTGCGAACGATACGATCGAATCGGACGACATAGCAAGCGATCTCGAAGAGTTGCTCGAAAACGTCCTATAGGTCCAAGACACCGGCCGGCATTTAATAAACCGGCCGGGCTTTCTTATTTATTTGCGGACATAAGGCCGAAGATTTTGGTTGTATTGCCTTCGGATGCATGTTTCACGACCGTTAGGGTTACCTGGGACGGGTATTCCTTCGAGTGATGAACGACGTTGTGAGCCACCACCCCACTTACTTCATCATAGTTATTACCGCCCGTGTTCATGTTGCGGTCAAAACGGGGAAAGTTACTGCTGGATATCTCAATCCGAATGCGATGACCAGCATCAAAGTAATTGCTTGTCGTCATTGGCTGGAATGTAACCTTGTAGACTTTGCCCGGTTCCATCCAAACCAATGGCTTGTCATATCCATTGCGATAACGCAAGCGCTGAATGGTTTCGTCCAGATTGTAGGCCGTCCCATCCGGGTAGACGTCGATGACTTTGATCGTGAAGTCTGTGTCCTTCGCATCCGAGGAAACGTAGAGCGTTGCATCAATGGGTCCACTCACTTCCGTGCCTTCTTTAAACGGCTCAGAAGTGTAGACCAGAATGTCCGGCCGCTCCTCCATTTTGCGCTGATCAAAAGCACCTCCCGCAAGTGCATTCCCTTCACAGCAGACATTCCCGCCGTATGACGGCACCGGCTTCATAGGATCATAAGTGAACGTGTCGGGTTGATCGGAAGCAGTTGAAACATTTGCTTGGAGCGTGCCATCTCCGTTCAGGGTATTCGCTTTGCCAGCGCTGGTCAGATACAATTTCATGGGCTGGGCGCCTTCAGGCGGCCACGTGTCAGAGCTTTGCCACTTATTCAAGCCCATCGTGAAGTAACGAACGCGCGGCATATCGTCAAGGATGTGATTGTCTTCGCCCTTTAGAAAATGATCGAACCAACCGTATGTCAGAGCGTCCCAATCCAGGCGCGCGTCGCCCATAACTCGCTCGCCGACTTTCGTGTTTTCCGTAGCACGCTTGTAACTGCAATGCAAAGTAGGCGCGATGACGGCGTACTGATGATCCGCTACATCGGGACGAGCGGTTTTGCGGACGAAATTATAGGCTGCGAGATTCGGGCCGACTGAAACGTCATACCAAGACATGAACCAGAATCCGGGCACATTGATTTTCTTGTCGTCGTGCCAAAGGCCGCCTTTGTACCAAGCTGGATCATTCGGGGCGCGCTTGATCATTGCGCCGCCAGTCGGAACAGGCATGTAATCGGCGAAAATTCCGTGTGGGCCGTCCACGGCTTTGATGATGTCCATCTCAGGTAAGTGCCAGAGCGCTTTAGACCAATCGACGGGCGGGAGTTGTTGCGCCAGGTCAAATTCCTTCGAGACACGGACCAATTCCTCTTGCGTTGTGTCTCGCGAAAACATGGGCCGGACTTGGTTTTGCTCGCCATAGAGCCAATCGATAAATAGCATTTGTACAGCGCCGCCGCGATACCAATTGCCCTGCTCGAAATACGGATGCACGCGGCCCACACCGGCGCCGAAGCCTTGCGGGATCATGGCTGCAAAGGCAGGATTGCCCAACGCTGCTACGCCCAGTTGCCACTCTGCCGTTGATGAACAGCCGATAGTTCCCACTTTTCCGTTCGACCACGGCTGCGAAGCCATCCAAGTAAATTCGTCATCGCCATCAGAGAGCGGAGCGCCGAGGATATCGTAATTTCCTTCCGAAAAGAAATGCCCACGCTCATTCATTTCGACGTAGGCATAACCACGCTTCACAGCGTCAAGTTCGGCCGTCATGTCGCGCGGTGCACCCAAGCGCACATCCCAGTAATTGAAGTTGTACGGCGTGCGAACGAAGATGATTGGGTACTTTTTCGATGTGTCTTTCGGTCTATAGATATCAGCCGCCATGCGCTTGCCGTCACGCATTTGCACCATCACCTTGCGGTCAACAATGGCGACGCCTTCGAGTTCCTTTTCGATGCTGTTGCGCTTTTCGACTAGTTTTGGATCGGGAGCCTGGCGCTGCTGTGCATAGGCGCTCCCGCAGGCAATCGCGAACGCAAGCGTGGCTGTAACGAACGATCTGAGCATCTGCTCAGGATGTCACATTGCGAGTGAGCTAGCGCAGCTTACGGCAGCGTTAATTCCGGAACATTTGCGGCTTTGAGCTGCGAGTTGAGGGCTATAAGGCCTTGTCCCTTAAGTGAAGTCCATTGGGCCTTGAGCGTAGCGAAATCATGCATGCGCGTTAGGCAAGCCGCGGCCTGTTGCCGGGTTGGCGCAACGTCTGCATTTTGTAATTCGTGCAGCAATCGATCGAGCTGACCGCGCATTCCGGAGAAAGTCGGACGGACACCCACGTCGCCGCCCCGTCCTCCACCGCCACCGCGACCAAACCCGGTGCGTCCAACCAGCGCTTCCAGCTTCTTGCCGTATTCATTCAGGGCCTCACTTGGCGCTCCGTTAGCGGAGCGGTCGTGAATCTGTTTCTGTAAAGCGTTGATCTGGTCGATTGCGGTGCTCGATTCGAGCATTGCGTCGTACAACTGCATCGACGTACGGAATTGTGCTTGGAGATCGGCCGCTGGAGTCTTGACGCGTGGGTCTATCGCGACAGTCAAGGGCTGCGTCAACGTTTTGCCGTCTGCTGTGAGCTTGAGCGTGTAATTGCCGGGCATTACCCAAGGCGAGGTAAATGCGGATGGAGTATTGTATGCAACCGCTTGATCGGCATCCGGGCCGCCAGCCAAACCGGGAGTGGGCGTGTAATGAACGTCCCATATAAAACGGTGTTCGCCTGGCGCGTCAGACAAGATCTGCGGCGGACGCGCCCAGTAGAGCGGGACAGAGTAGTTCGGCGGGAGCGGGGGAACGGAATCGGTGCTCGCGTACCGGCGTACTACTTTGCCGGTGCTATCTAAAATTTCAAGCGTGACCGGACCGGAAGTATTGTCGCCGAGATAGTAATCGATGATTGCGCCGTCAGGAGGATTTTTCCCTGCAGGCACTTCGGGCGGCCACGGTGTAGGCGGATTCATGTCTCCGCGAATACGCAATGCCGTCTCGGGCTTGTACAGATAAGCGGTGGAATCTGCTACCTGCTGCGAAATTTGCCGAAGAGGAGTGATGTCATCGAGCACGAGAAATCCTCGCCCATGGGTAGCCACGACTACGTCATCGCCCTTAATTTGCAGATCGCGGACAGAACTCGGCGGCATGTTCAGACGCAGACTCTGCCAATGATCGCCGTCATCGAATGAAACGTACACTTGCGTTTCGGTGCCGGCGAAGAGTAGCCCTTTGTGTTTCGGATCTTCGCGAATCACGTCGGTGGGTGCCCCAGGCGGTATGCCGTTATCGATTTCAGTCCATGTTTTGCCGTTATCGTGAGTCCGGAAGAGGTGCGGCCGCATGTCATCGAGACGCAATGTGTTGATTGCGGCATAGGCTGTTTGCGTATCAAAGTGACCGGCATCCATGATCGAAACTTTCCACCACGGCTTCAGTTCCGGCGGAGTGACATTGCTCCAATTCTTGCCGCCATCGGAAGTAACCCAGATAAGGCCGTCGTCGGTTCCGGCCCAGAGCTTTTCCATGCTCAGCGGCGAAGGGGCAATAGCGTATACGACTCCGCGTTGCGTGGGTTTTGCCTGCGGGGTGTCTGAGTATTTGCCCACGTTGCTGGGAATATCCCAGGTCTTGCGGGTTAGATCGGGGCTGATCTCAGTCCAACTGCGACCACTGTCCAGGGTCTTGAAAATCGTGTTTGCACCGAAGAAAAGGACATGCGGATTCGCAGCAGAAAAGACAAGCGGTTGGGTACGGACAACGCGGTAATCGCGCAAAGGCTTTGGACCCACTTCTGCAATTTGCCCTGTCCGGCGGCTGTAGCGAGTTACCTTGCCACCGAACACAGTATCGGGATCGAGAGGGTCCGGCGCGGCGACTCCATACTCTTCTATGCCGACAGGATGCCAGTCGTGAAATGTGATCTCACCATCGTTGCCGCGACTGGCGACACAGGCCGACCCACTATCCTGCTGGCCGCCACAAGCGCGCCAGGGAAAGGCGTTGTCCACCGTGACATGGAACATCTGTGCGGTCGGTTGGTTGTACCAAGTGGTCCAACTCACGCCGCCATTGAGCGAGACGATCGCGCCCTGATCACTGGTCAAAAGCAGAATTTTCGTGTCGTTCGGGTTAATCCACACGCTCTGATAATCATCGCCACCTGGAGCCCCGCGTAAGCCAAACCAGGTCTTACCCGCATCGGTAGATCGCCAAGTAACTGTGCTGCACACGTAAATGGTGTCTGGATCTTTGGGATCGACAGTGGGGACCGGAAGATCACCGCCGCCTATACGCAAAACAGGCCGCGGGTCGTCCGTCGTGCGAACCCAGTTTTCGCCTGCGTCGTCCGAACGATATAAAGCAACTCCACGACCCGATGCGGCTGTTGCGTAAAGACGATTGGAGTTTGTAGGCGAGATGGTGACGTCCACTTGCACGATTTCATCTGGAAGGCCGTGGCCGCTGATCTGTTTCCAGGTCGTGCCGCCATCGGTCGATTTAAACAACCCGCCACCGCTGCCGGTCCAGGCGCCGTTTTCCCAAGGCCCCTGACGCGTTTCCCACAATCCGGCATAAATCACGTTCGGATGATTGGGGTCAATTTTGACATCCGAACCGCCCGTATTCGGATCTTTGTACAGAACTTTTTGAAATGTCTGGCCGCCGTCAGTGGAGCGGAAAATGCCACGCTCTTCATTCGGCCCATAAGGATGGCCAAGCACCGCGACGAACAAGCGGTTCGCGTCGGTGGGATCGACCGCTATGTAGGGGATCTGCTGACCGTCGCGTAAACCCAGATGCGTCCAAGTTCTTCCGGCATCGGTTGATTTGTAGATACCATCGCCAACGGAGAGGTCCGGGCGAACGAGCCCTTCACCGCTTCCGACATAAATGACATTAGGATCCGACGGCGCGACAGCCAAAGCCCCGATGGAGCCAGTGGGCTCACTGTCGAACAGCGGTTGCCAGGTTTGACCGGCGTCGGTTGTCTTCCAAACTCCGCCATTCACCGCGCCGATGTAGAAGACGTGCGGCAGGCTGGGGACACCCGAGAGAGCGCGCGTGCGACCGGCGCGATACGGCCCGATTTCACGCCACTTCATGTCACCGAACAGCTTCGTATCAAAGCTTTGTCCAAAGCCCACACACGAAACCGCCAGCAAACCCGCGCAAATTCGCAACGCAGCCGCGCGGACGTGTACTGCTTTCATCGCATTCCACTCCCTGGTTCTAAATTTTGATTGTCAATTACTATCTATGCACACGCCTTGTGCTGTCCCGGGTCGCCCGAACGAATGCCCCATTGAAATGGGTCGCGTTCGTCAAGAATGAGCTTCGAATCAGCATTCACAAATGCCGAGCCTTTAATTTCCGGATAGATGACGCCGTTGTGAACCGTGAACGAACCTTCGAAGATGCTGCCGATTAAACTTTCCTGCCGCCATTTTTCACCTTCGCGCAGTTTACCGTCTGCATAGAGACAGGCCAACTTCGCGCTAGTTCCTGTTCCGCACGGTGAACGATCATAACTGCGGCCGGGGCATAGAACGAAACTCTTGCTGTCGGCTCCGGCTGCGACGGCCGGCCCATAGATCTCGATGTGATCGATCTCCTTACCGTCGGCTCCGGTAATACCGCTTTGGGTAAGCGCCTGACGGATGCGCCAAGCATAGTCCGAGAGACGATCAAGGTTCGATAAGGACAGTTCGAATGGCAAGTTGTGGGTAAGGAAAAACCAGTTGCCTCCCCAGGCAACGTCACCGATTACTTTGCCGAAGCCCTCGACATTCACGGAAACGCCGGCAGCGGACCGGTAGCTGGGAACGTTACGCACCGTGACTTCATCGTTCTCGTGCAGCAGGGCGTCCACTATGCCGACGGGGGTTTCAATGCGATGCAGCCCAGGCTGAATTCTGCCGAGGTATTGCAGCGTCACAGCTAAGCCTATAGTGCCGTGGCCGCACATCCCGAGGTATCCAACGTTATTAAAAAAAATAACGCCGGCAGAACAGGAAGGATCCTGCGGCTCGCGTAGCAGAGCACCCACAATCGCATCCGATCCGCGCGGCTCGTTCACGATTGCGGAGCGCCAAGCATCGTAGTCGTTCCTGAATTCTTCCAGTTGCTGGGCGAGGGGGCCGGGACGCAGAGGCGGGCCACCCGAAACGACGACGCGTGTTGGTTCTCCGCCTGTGTGCGAGTCGATAACGTGAACGGTTTGGCGTGCTATAGTCCGCATTTGAGCAAGGTCAGACCAAGAATCAGGCTAACAATAGTGGCATTTCATGTCTGAACTCGTCGAAGTCCAAGTGAATGAACGAAGGCTGAAAGTGCCCGCAGGAACCTCGGTGGCGGCTGCCGTATTTCTAGCCGGAGAAACACGGTTCAGGACCTCCGTTAGCGGCGAACCGCGCGCTGCGCTGTGCGGGATGGGAATCTGTTTTGAGTGCCGCGTGACCATTGACGATCAGCCACACTGTCGCAGTTGCCAGACTACGGTTCAGAGCGGCATGAGCATTCAGACCTCATGATGCCGATTGAATCGCCCGATGTCGCCGTCGTAGGGGCGGGGCCCGCCGGCATGGCGGCTGCGATACGTGCACACGAAAGCGGGGCGCGTGTTCTGGTGCTTGATGATAATCCGGCTGCCGGAGGGCAAATTTGGCGGGGCGGTGAGCGCACGCAAACTGGAAGGCAAGCCCGGCAGTGGCTGAATCAATTCAAGTCGCTCGCAGGATTCACAATCAACAACTGCCGGGTGATTGCAGGAGAATCGAAGCCGGTTAAGCTGCTTGTTGAAAGTGCGGAGGGCGCTCGCGAGGTTACTCCGCGGCAACTGATCATCGCAACGGGCGCAAGAGAAATTTTTTTACCGTTTCCCGGCTGGACGCTGCCAGGCGTGATGGGCGTCGGCGGTCTCCAAGCAATGGCGAAATCCGGGTTGCCGATTGCGGAAAAAAAGATTGTCGTAGCAGGGAGTGGGCCGCTACTGCTGGCTGTGGCCGCGTATCTTCGCGGTCACGGAGCACACGTGAAACTGATCGCGGAACAAGCGCCCCGCGCAAATCTAATTCGGTTTGGGATGCATCTCATTCGTCAGCCGGGAAAGCTGGCGCAGGCTGCTCAACTGCAAATTTCATTGTTGGGAACACCGTATTTGCAGGACTGCTGGATCACAGAGGCCAAGGGTAACGACACCGTGCGTAGTGTAAGCCTACGCCAAGGTGAAAAAACGTGGAGTGAAGACTGCGACTACGTTGCAACCGCATATGGTTTGTATCCGAACGCAGAACTTGCGTTAGTGCTCGGCTGCCAAATGTCCGATACTTTTGTTGCAGTCGATGAAATGCAGCGCACGTCGATTGAAGACGTTTTCTGCGCTGGGGAATGCACCGGTATTGGAGGCGTCGATCTTTCGATTATCGAAGGTGAGATCGCCGGCTATGCGGCAGCGGGACAGGCCCAGCTAGCGCGCGGACTGTTTAGAAAACGGAGCCGCGCACAAGTATTCGCGCGAAATCTGAATTTGGCTTTCGCTCTACGGAAGGACCTGAAGAATTTACCGAAAGGCGATACATTCGTTTGCCGCTGCGAAGATGTCAGCTTCGCCCGCTTGCAAAGTATGCCCAGGTTTCGAGCGGCTAAACTGCACACGCGATGCGGCATGGGTCCATGCCAAGCGAGAGTATGCGGTCCGGCAATGGAGTTTCTCTTCGGCTGGCGAACTGAATCGGTTCGTCCGCCGTTGTTGCCTGCGCGCTTGGGAAGCTTAGCCGGTGAACGGCAAACTGTAGAAGAAGCACTCGTGCCGAAGTGAAGAAGAACACGGCGGAAAGCGGCTTTACCAGCCTAAGACTAAAGCAAACATGAGCGGAGCCACGATGGAGGCATCCGACTCGATGACAAACTTCGGAGTATTGATTCCCAGCTTCTCCCACGTGATCTTTTCGTTGGGGATTGCGCCTGAGTAGGAGCCATAGCTCGTCGTCGAGTCACTGATCTGGCAGAAATAGCCCCAGAGCGGTGTGTCTTCGCGTTGAAGATCCTGACGCATCATGGGAACGACGCAGATAGGAAAATCGCCCGCTATTCCGCCGCCAATCTGAAAAAAACCTATTGAACTGTCTTTCGCAGTTCGCGCGTACCAATCGGCGAGAGAAATCATGTATTCAATTCCGGTGCGCACCGTGTGGACATTCTTGACATCCCCGGATATGCAATGCCCCGCGTACATGTTTCCTAGCGTGGAATCTTCCCAGCCGGGGACGAACATCGGCAGATTCCGCTCCATCGCCGCGTAAAGCCAGCTATCCTTCACGTCAATTTGAAAGCTTTTCTGAAGATCGGGCGATTGCAGAATTCGGAAGAAGAACTCGTGAGGAAAGTAGCGTTGACCTTTTTGGTCAGCGGCCATCCATTCCTTCAAAATGACGCCTTCAATGCGCCGCATCGCCTCTTCTTCAGGTATGCAGGTATCGGTAACACGATTCATGTGCCGATCGAGCAGTGCCTGTTCGTCTTCGGGTTTCAGATCGCGCCAATGGGGCACGCGCTCGTAAAAATTGTGAGCGACCAGATTGAAAACATCTTCTTCCAAGTTGGCCCCGGTACAGCAAATGCCGTGAATTTTTCCCTGCCGGATCATTTCCGCCAAAGAGACACCGAGTTCGGCGGTGCTCATCGCACCCGCCATAGTAAGGAACATTTGTCCGCCGTTTTTCAAATGCGTTACAAATCCGTCGGAAGCCTCCACTAAGGTGGCAGCGTTGAAGTGTCGGAAGTGATGTCTGACGAAGTTCGAAACGGATCTCTGGCTCATTCACTCCCCACGGTAGCGCAGGAGAGAGTTAGTCGAGCTCAAGCGGAATGTAGATCAAATGCCCTTCGCGCTCAACCAGCAGGACAGCAGCTTGACCTGGTTTCAAATGCGCCACTGCATTTTGCAAGTCGGCGACCTTGGGCACCGCGTTCCGGTTGACAGAGTAGATTACATCGCCAGTTTCGAGCGCCGGACCAGAAAACGCGGGGCTCGATTTGCGTGCAACAACCACGACACCTTCCGGTCGCCGTAAGTCGGGCATAAGCTGCAGCACGGCTTTCGTGATATCCAGACCGACAATACCGAGTTCGGGGACGACATTTTTCACCGGATCGACGAGGTCCGCGAGCGCATCGAGCTCTTCGCCAGATTGCTCCTCTGTGACGACGAGCAGATCCAATTGCTCGTCTCCACGATGCACTCGCAGACTTACTTTGCTGCCCGGTGACAAGCGATAAATCTGCGCGTTTAATTGCTGGACGCTGGCAATACGGCGGTCATTCACAGCCGTGATGATGTCGTCCACCTTGATGCCGGCATGATCGGCGGCGCCTTCGGGGCGAAGATCGGATACAAGGACGCCATGGTCCGTTTCAAGATCGAGACCTTCCGCCATGGCGGGCGTGATGGTCTCAGCGTAAAGGCCGAGCTGCGCGCGATGAACGTGTCCCTGAGTTCTCAATTGCGCAAATACTTGCTTAGCAAGATTACTCGGGATTGCGAAACCAATGCCTTCGCTGCCACCGGATTGCGTCAGGATGAATGTGTTTATGCCCATCACTCTTCCATCCGCATCCACCAGTGGACCGCCACTATTGCCGGGATTAATCGGGGCGTCGGTTTGGATATAGACCATCGGATCGTCCGTCTTGATTTGCCTTGCGACGGCGCTGACAACGCCCAAACTGACGGAATTATCTAAGCCGAGCGGATTGCCAAGCGCGAGCACGATTTGGCCCTGCTTCAGCTCGTCGGAATCGCCGAATTGCAGATACGGAAGGTTTGTCCGATCGATTTTGATGACTGCGAGATCACTTTCGCGATCAACCCCAACTAACGTGCCAGGTAGCGGGCGGTTCAGCGTATGATCGCCTTGTTGCTGCGCCTCAGCCTCAGCGCGGACGTTCAACTGAACTTTGACGCTATGCGCATTTTTCACGACATGAGCGTTTGTGAGAATGTAACCATCCGGCGTGAGTATGATGCCGGAGCCGCTGCTGTTTTCGGCTGTCAATAGTTCATTGTTATTGCTTGAATTGTCCGGGGTTACGTAACTGCGGACGAAGATCTGGACGACGGCCCTGCCGGAACGTTGTGAAATCTCCTCAAAGGATCCGCTAAGCTGGCGCAACACATCCATCTTTTGCGGATTGGGCGTTGCCGGCGCCTTTTGTCCCGGCGCGCCGCTTATAAAAATTGCGGATAACAACAAGTAATTGATTGTTTTGGGTGGCGAAGTCATTAATGGACCTACGTTGGTTCGATGCGTGCTGCCGATGAGAAGAATGCTGACAATTGTTAATCTCTAAAGTTGTAGCCGCCTTTTGCAAATTCGAATACGCATCTCGCACGGGTTCGCGAACCGCGTGCCCAGCCAGGCTGACGAAGACGCTGAAAGCGGTATTTCAGTTTCGCAAGAGCCCGAACGACCAGTTGGACGAAATGGCGGGGCGCTCGGCGCGTCTTCGCGTGTCGCTTTAGGCATACTGGTCAGCCGTTTAACCGGCCTTGTTCGTGAGCGTGTGATCGGCTACTACTTCGGAGTGGGGCCTGTGGCTGATGCATTTCGCGCCTCAATTCGTATTCCAAACTTGCTTAGCAACCTTTTTGGAGAAGGTGTCCTTTCGGCTTCCTTTGTTACGGTCTACGCCAAATTGCTGGCCACTGGCGAGGACGAACAAGCCGAACACGTCGCGGCTGCGGTCTTTGGGATTTTGAGCTTAGTCTGCGCGGTTCTGGTTTTGCTGGGAGTATCGTTTACTCCGTTTTTGATTGATCTGATTGCTCCTGGATTTCAGGCCGAAACACGTGATCTGACGATTCGCATCGTTCGAATTTTGTTTCCCGGTACTGGCCTATTGGTCATGAGCGCGTGGTGCCTGGGCGTTCTGAATAGCCACCGGCGATTTTTGCTTTCCTATCTGGCTCCGGTAGCGATGAACCTCACCATGATTGCGATTGTCGTTGCGTTAGGAAGAACCCAACAGGACCGATTGGTCATCTACGCCGCATGGGCATACGTCGCTGGAGCCGCAATGCAGTTCCTGGTGCAACTACCGCGCGTGATGGAGATACTGCCTGGATTTCGGCCAGCATTTGAGTGGACATCTCCGCACGTACGCTCGGTAATCCGAAATTTTGGACCGATCTTTTTGAGCCGCGGCGTGGTGCAGATCAGTTCTTACATAGATTCGATGATCGCGAGCTGGTTGCCGACGGGTTCGGTCGCGGTGTTCGGCTATGCTCAGGTGATTTCGGTTCTTCCCGTCAGTCTGTTCAGTATGTCGGTTTCGGCGGCAGAACTGCCTACACTATCGAGCGCTACGGGTACGGAGGAAGAAGTCGCCGGGTTCCTGCGTGAGCGGTTGTCGGCGGGACTGCGGCGGATCGCGTTTTTTATCGTCCCATCCGCGGTGGCATTCTTGCTGCTGGGCGATGTGCTGTGCGGCGCGCTCTACGTTTCTGGACGATTTCATCAGGCCGATGCGGTCTGGGTGTGGTCGGTATTGGCGGGGTCGGCTATAGGCCTGTTGGCAACCTCTCTAGGCCGCCTGTATTCATCTGCCTTCTACGCGCTGCTTGATACGCGCACGCCTCTGCGGTTTGCGATTATTCGGGTGGCGCTGACGACGGCGCTGGGTTTTCTATTTGCGTTTCCATTGCCGCGTTGGTTAGGAATTGACCCCAAATGGGGCGTTGCAGGGCTGACCGCGTCAGCCGGAATCGCGGGATGGGTGGAGTTCTCATTACTGCGCCATGCATTAGGCGGTCGCATCGGCAGGACACCATTACCCTCTGTTTTTACGATGACTCTCTGGTTCGTCGGCTTTCTTGGCGGCGGCATTGGCTATCTATTGAAGATGATTTTGCCGGGCGGCCATGCCATTCTGACCGCGCTAGTCGTGGTGCCAGTATATGGAGCGATTTATTTTGGCGGGACTGCTCTTTTAGGGATTAGCGAATCGCGCGTTTTTATCAATTCGGTTCTGCGGCGGTTGCGGCCAGCATAAGTTGCTCGGCCTGTTTCAGAGCTTCTGGAGTAATGTGCTCGCCGGAAAGCATACGTCCGATTTCTCGAGCGCGTTCTTCACGCGGCAATTCGACCACTTCTGTCGTCACGCGGCCTTTGCGCTCGCGCTTGGCGACGGCGTAATGACGATCTGCAAATCCGGCAATCTGCGCGAGATGCGTAACGCAGATCACCTGATTTGATCGCGAAAGAGCTTTCAGCCGTTTTCCGACCGCCGCAGCGGCAGCGCCGCCAACCCCGGCATCGACTTCATCGAAAACCAATGTAGGCGTTCCCGAATGCTCGTCGGCATCGCCGAGAGCGGTTTTGAGAGCCAGCGCAATGCGCGAGAGCTCACCACCCGAAGCAATTTTCTCGAGCGGTTTTAACTCTTCCCCCCGATTGGGTGAGACGAGGAAGGCGATTTCATCAACACCGCTGGCACTCCACGTACCTTGACGGATCACGATCTGAAACTGAGTGCCAGCCATAGCGAGTGCTTTCAATTCCACCTCTACTTGCTTGCTGAGCTTGGCAGCGGCGTGCGTGCGCAAGTTCGTAAGCTCAGCGGCTTTTTTTTCGTATTGGCCTGCCAATTCGGCGCGTTGCTTTTCCAGCGCAGCCTGATGTCCGGCCGCGTTTTCCAGCTCGTCCGCGCGTTTCGATACATCGGCATAAAAAGCGAGTACTTCTTCCAACGTGCGTCCGTATTTTCGCTTCAGACGATCCAAGGCAGCGAGACGGCTTTCGATATCCTCCAGGCGCGCAGGATCTCCCTCCAGGCGGCCCAAGTAATCGCGGAGCGAATAAGATGCCTCGTTTAGCAGCACGGATGCTTGTTTGAGCGCGGCACCCGTTTCGCTCATCGATGCGTCGATACGCGTCAACTCCTCTACGCGTTTTATGGCGAGGCCTAATTGCGTTGTGGCGCTATCCGGCGATTCGTACAGTATCGCAAAAGCCGCGATGGCGCTTTCCTGTAGCCGGGTGACGTTCTGAAGAACTTTACGATCAACCTCGAGCGCAGCATCTTCACCAGCTTTTGGCGAGACAGACTCAATTTCTTTAGCTTGAAATTTCCAAAGATCGAGTAGGCGCAGCCGTTCCTGCTCGTCGCGATTGAGTTCGTTGAGCTTTTCACCGAGCGAGCGCCATTGCGAATACAAATTGGCGACTACGGCAAGCGTGTTTGCGGCATGTGCGTATTCGTCCAGAATCTCGCGCTGGGCCTGCGTCGAAAACAACGATTGTTGCTCATTTTGCCCGTGGATATCACCAAGTATGGGCGCTAATTGGCGTAGGAAGGCGGTGGTTACAGGACGGTTGGCGACAAAAGCGCGCGATTTGCCGTTAGAACTAACTTCACGCTCGACTATTAATTCGTCGTCGCTGTCGTGTTCTATACCGGCTTCGGCAAGCAACGAACTCAACCTATCGCGTGATTCCAACGCGAAGATGCCTGCGACGCGAGCCTTAGTTTGGCCGCTGCGGATCATCTCAGCGGAGGCTCTAGCGCCGAGGAGCAACGCAAGGGAATCGACAACAATCGATTTACCGCTTCCCGTCTCGCCAGTCAGAATATTCAGGCCCCGCTGGAAACGAATGCGAGCCTGTTCCACGACAGCGTAATTTTCGACGATCAGCTCGACGAGCATGCGTGAAGGAATTATAAGGCGAAGTTAATCTTCAACAGCGAAACTTCGGGTCGCCTACCCACTTCCAATAAGTTAATGGAATGCCCAAGCTCTTTATAATGAGGAAGAAGTAACCGAAAGGACACCCGGATATTGCACTTTGTGCTGGTTCCCGCAGATCTTTCTCTGTGGGACATCATTCAGAACCTGAGACCGGTTCCCCTGGCAGTTATCGTAATTTTGATTCTTTTTTCGTTGTTTTCCTGGACAATTGTGTTCTCGAAAAGCAGCGTTTTCGGGCGCGCGCGGCGGCAAAACCGCAGTTTTTTGCGCGCGTTTCGCAAAGCAGGTAATTTGCAGGCGGTCGCAATGGCGAGCGAACAGTTTTCATCCGCGCCGTTGGTGGCTGTATTTGATTTCGGCTATGGCGAGATCGAGCGGCAGATCAAGCAACGCGGCGCATTGGTAAACAAGCCCGCGATTGAACGGAGCTTGCAACTCGGGATCAGTGAAGAAGTGACCAAGCTGGAGATGAACATGAACTGGCTTGCTACAGTCGCTTCGGTTTCACCATTCATCGGATTGTTTGGGACAGTCTGGGGAATCATCGACGCGTTCCAAGGGCTCGGCAACGCGGGGAGCGCGAGTTTGCGTGCGGTCGCTCCCGGCATTTCCGAAGCGCTGGTGACGACGGCGATCGGATTGGCGGCTGCGATTCCAGCGGCCATTTTCTATAACGTCTTCGGCACACGTATTAAGGAGATGGGAACGCGCATGGAAGATTTCGCAATCGAGTTTCAAAACCTGGCGGAGCGGGATTTCGGCGGTTAGGACAGCGAAGTGGCATTTTCTTTTAGTGACGGAGGCAGGCGCGGACGACGATTCGGTGGCGTGCCCGCGATGTCTGAAATCAATGTCGTTCCGCTAGTGGACGTCGTATTGGTGTTGCTGGTCATTTTTATGATCACGGCCAATGTCATGGAATTTGGCTTGAACATTCAGGTGCCGGAAGTGCGCCGGGTTGAGAACACCACGCAAGACCTGCCGGTGATCAACATCAACAAAAACGGTGAATCGTTTTTGAATGAGAAGCCAGTAAATATTCATCTGCTGGCTGCCACTATCCGACAGAGATTTCATAACGCCACGGCGGTGTATGTGCGCGCGGATAAACAAACGCCATGGGACCCGATCGCGCAGATTGTTGCCGAGTTGGGCGAGGCCAAATTCGAGGTGAAGATGGTGACCGCGCCGATAGATCAAGCGGCGCGCCAGCGGCGATAAGGCAATGGCTGAGCCTCTCGACATACTGGACGAACGAGACCGGCTCGCGCTTCCGTTTATCGGCTCCGTACTGGTTCATGGCGGTGTGGTTGCGCTACTGTTCTTCGGCTGGTTTTGGCTGAATCAGCATCGCAACACATTGGGTGACGTCAATCCGGCTGGTGGTCCGGCATACGCGGTTTCCGCGGTGCATAACATTCCGATCCCGCGGCATGAGGCGCCCCCAAACCCTGTTGCGAGCGATACAGAGTCGCAGGTTCCGTCTGCCCCGGCCAAACAAACGGCCGAAAAGAAGGTACCGATTCCCAACAAGAATGCGGTCGAAATCCCAGACAAGATCAAAAAGCAAGCCGAACGCCCAACCAAGCAGCAGACCTATCAGCAACCGACTCCGAAGAACCAGGTATTCAGTCAAAGTCAGGCGCTTTCGAACCCGATGTATGGTGGGCCCGCGGGTGGCGGGCAGGTCGGCGTAGGGCCGAATACGCCCTTGGGGAGCAATCGGCTCGGTTGGTACGCGCAGATGATCCGCGACCGGATTGCGCAGAATTGGAATACCAACGGCCTATCGGCAATAACTCAGAACGAACCCGCCATTATAGGGTTCGTTATTATGCGCGATGGCACGATCCGGAATCCGCAGGTGGTGCAGTCAAGCGGCAACCCATCGATTGACAACACAGCACTTCGCGCGGTTTACCAATCAAACCCGTTGCCGGCCCTTCCGCCCCAAGTCGCGGAAGATTCAATTACCGCTCAATTCACTTTTAACTTACGCTGATGCGAACTTTCACAATTACCGTTGCACTGCTTGCAATGTGCAGTTTTGGCTGGCTGCTGGGACAACAGATTCAAGGAAATATTGAAAAGAATCCCGGAAAGCCGCACGTTGCCGTCACAGATTTTCGCGCGTCGGGCGCGGCCGCGTCCTATATCGCTGCGTTTAACGAGACGGTGAGAAGCGATCTGGAGGCCTCTCCCCTGATCAATTTTGTGCCAAAGACGATGTATCCTCTACAGGCACCGCAGCAACCGTCGGACTTGATCCCCGGCGTCGCTCCGCCCACTCGCCGCGCGGTGACCATAACGGCGAACCGGCTTACCGATTGGAGCCTGCCACCGGTTTCGGCAAACTATCTAGGAATCGGCTATGGAGCCGAAGACAGAGGCATGTTTGTGGTGTTCGGGTGGTTCTACAGCACATCGACCTCAATTCAAACCTTGCAGCAGGCGCAAGTATTTGGGAAGATCTATACTTCCCAGATGAATCAAGAGGGGGCCGTTGATGCGGGCCACCGCTATGCCGCCGACATTCTGGCGCAGTTCGGCGGCAAGAGCCTGGTGGGTACGCGCATCGTGTTCGTGTCCGATCGCACAGGTGCAAAAGAGATCTGGGTGATGAATTGGGATGGCACGGGTCAGAGGCAATTGACGAATTATCACTCCATCTCGACGTTCCCGTCCGCGTCACCCGACGGGCACACCGTTGCCTTCACGACCTGGGCAGCCGGTTTCCCCGCGATTCAAATGTTTTCTTTGGACACGGGTCGAAAGCTGCCGTTTTATAACCAACGGGCATCCATGAACGCATTTGTGACTTTTACCCCGGACTCCAAGCACGTTATTTTTTCATCTACGCTCGCCGGCGGCAACGCACAACTCTACATGGCGAACGTGGATGGCAGCGGCTTGCGAAGGCTAACGGCATCGGGCGTTATCGAAGTAGAACCGAAAATCAACCCTAAAACGGGAACGGACATGATAGACGTGTCGGGGCGTTCAGGCCTGCCGCAGATCTACCACATGAGCCTGGAAGGGACCGACGTGCAGCGACTCTCTGCTGGCACGGGAGAGGCCACGAACCCGGCGTGGAGTCCCGATGGCGACCACATTGTTTTCGCTTGGACAAAGGGCTTTGAGCCAGGAAACTACAACATTTTCATTATGGATGCGGCGAGCCAACAGGTTACGCAACTGACGGCCAATGAAGGTCGAAATGAAAATCCGAGTTTTGCGCCCGATGGAGCACATATTGTCTATGCCTCGAAACGCGGCCGCCAATCGCAGATTTGGGAAATGAATGCGGACGGAACGGGCAAGCATCAGATCACCCAAACAGGCAATAATGAAAAGCCATTTTGGGTTAATGCAGAGCAGTAAGAAACAAAATAAGAAGTAACATATATCGAAGTACACTGGAGGATCACGTTAGTCACAATGGAAAAACGCAGAGCATCATCGATTGCTTTGTCGGCGCTCCTGTTGGTTTTGGCAGCCGGCTGTCACAAGAAGCAGGCTCCCCCACCACCACCACCGCCGGCGCCCGCACCCGCGCCGCCCGAGGCAAACAAGCCGACGATTAATTACTTCACCGCGGAACCGACGACGGTTAGCAACGGTCAACCCTCCTCTCTGCGTTGGAGCGTTACAGACGCGACGAATGTTTCTATCGACGGAATTGGACCAGTCAGTCCAAGCGGCCGCCGCGCGGTTTATCCGACCCAGACGACGACGTATCACATGACTGCAAGCAGTCCCGGAGGATCTACAAGCGCCGACGCAACGGTAACGGTCAGCGCACCACCTGCACCCCCACCAGCGCCTGTAGCACCGCAATTGACACCGCTGCAAATACTTGCGCAGCAGGTGCAAGACATTCACTTCGACTACGATAAGAGCGACATCCGGGCTGAAGATCAACCGACGCTGCAGGGCGATGCGAACGCATTGAAGCAGATCTTTTCGCAGGACTCTAACTTCATCGTGACAATCGAAGGACATTGCGATGAACGCGGCTCCGCCGAATATAACCTCGCGCTCGGGGACCGGCGCGCTTCCGCAACTAAAGAAGCCTTGGTGAGCATGGGCGTTCCCGGTGACAAACTGAAGACGATCAGTTACGGCAAGGAGCGGCCGCTTTGCACAGATGCCACAGAGGAGTGCTACGCCCGCAACCGGCGCGCCCACTTCTCCGCGGGGCAGTAAGACAATTTAGCGTTTATTCCCACTTCTCTTACACTGAAGACAAGTCCTGAAACGGGGACGGCCAACCACCGTCCCCATTCATGAGGAGTTACCAATGAAATTTCTACGCCTCACCGTATTGGCTCTCACGTTCTCCGGCTTTTCCTTTGCAGCTAACAAAGATCTGATCGCTCTGCAACGCGCGCTCGAAGACCGATTCGACACGCTGCAGAAACAGCAGGACGATCTGAAATCAAAGCTGGATAACTTGAGTGGCATGATCACGTCGATGCAAAGCGACACGCGGCGGACCGCAGACCAAGTGGCCACTATGCAAGAGTCCCTACGGACGACAGTGGCGAACTCGCTTGGTCCGGTAAATAATCTGGGCACCAAAGTGGAGGCGACCAGCGAAGATGTGCGTTCGCTACGGGACGCGCTGGCAGATCTTGGCGCCCGGTTGGAACGGATGGACGCAAAGATTACAGATTTGAAGAATCAGATGCAGATCATGCAGAACCCGCCCGCGGCTCCCGGAGCATCTGGAACGACGGGACCTCCTGGAACTGCATCCACGCCGAATGGGCCGCCGGCAGGCGTTAGCGCGCAGCAGCTCTTTACCGACGCGCGCCGAGATCAACAAACCGGCAAGACCCCCTTAGCGGCACAGGAGTATCAGCAATATCTGACTTATTTTCCCGATACAGAGTATGCAGCGAGCGCCCAATTCCACTTAGGTGAAATAGCCTATAATCAAGGCGATTATAAAAGCGCAGTTCAGTCTTTCGATGCTGTTCTTGAACGTTATCCGCAAAATGCAATGACTAAAGACGCGGCATATTTAAAAGGGATGGCGCTTGCGAAGAATGGGCAGCGCACACAAGCTGTTCAAGAATTGCGAGCACTTATTCAGAAATACCCCGGTTCCGAGCAAGCGCACAAGGCACAGATCGCCTTAGCCGACCGAACTCTTTTCCCTTCTGCGGCCACGGCGCGGCGACGACCGCAATAGAGCGACCCTTACGGGTTGTAATGCTTCAACCAATCCTCGATTTCGCGGAAGATGTTCTGGCGCTGTTCCCAAAGCACCGGGAAGTGAGGAGAGCCGGGGTATTCCACCATGCGGGTTGTTTTGCCGTGCGCCTCAAGCGATTCGAAGAACTCACGGCCCTGGTAAGTCGGGACACGATTGTCTGCGCCGCCGTGTAACACGAGAATTGGCGTAGTGACTTTGTCCACAAAATCGACCGCAGAAAATTTGCGGAATGGCTGGGCGTCTTCGGATGGCCAACGTGCATCGAAGTCGATTTGCTGAACGTCGCTCGTCCAAATAAAGCTGGCCCAATCGGTGATGCCGGCACCCTCGATAGCCGCTCTATAACGATTGGTTTGGGTAACGGTCCACGACGTCATGAAACCGCCAGCACTCCAGCCGAACATGGCCAGCCGATTAGGATCGGCCCAGCCTTGGGAGATGGCATAGTCGGTTGCGCTATCGACGTCGCTGTAGGCACGGTCGCCGAAGTGCTGATAGATGGAGTCGAGAAACTTGTCGCCATAACCAGTTGAACCACGATATTCGGGCTGGAGAACGACGTAGCCGAGGCCAGCAATAATACGCGAGAGCGCATCGAGCACCATCAGATCGTTTGCTTCGGGGCCGCCGTGGGGCAACACGAGAAATGGAGACTTCTTGCCATCGACATGATCGGATGGAAAAGTAACGATACCCTCGAGCGGAATACTTTCTTTATTTGTCCAATGGACGTTGCGCACAGTGCCTAGCGCGACCTTTGCGATGAGATCGTCGCCTTCGGTCGTGATCTTATGAAGTTCGCCGGATTGCAGGATCGCGACGTTAGGCGCACGGGTAGGATCACCCACGGTGAAGGCAAGTTGTGCGCTTGAAGAAGAATAGGGCGAGAAGACGGGCGGCCCCAGGACGCAACCACCCGTCCACTGATATCTGGATATCAAAGAGCCGTCGCGAAATTCCGTAATTTCGGATCGAACACCGCGATTCACTTGCACCCAAAGATGGCCGTGAGGATCTAATGCGAGACTAACGGCGGTGCCATCGAGACCAGGCGTTCGATCTGTCGATTTGCCACCGGACTCGGGAACCATGTACAGTTCGTCTGGTGTGAGAACAGAGTTTGCCGTGCTGAGGAACGCCAGATTATTATCTTTCGTCCAGGCGATGCCGCTCACTGTATTCGAGATCTCCGCCAAGCGGTGGCGGCCAGAAGCCGAGCAGGTATCAATGTACGAACGCACATAGTGAAACCCGATTTTGGGCGTCATGGAGACAACCGCCAGTTGCGAACTTTGCGGCGACCAGGCGATGGATGGATTGCCCGAAGCCGGATCGGGACCGCCTGAAATCCATTTCAGGTCTGAGCACCACCATTCGCCGCCGGTGCCATTCGATTTAACGACATAGATGCTGGTCTGATCGGGTTCAATGACGTTACGCGTTTCAGCAAGGTCATCGGGCGGACGAGGGTCGGCGAGCAGCGCGTAGTGCGAGCCATCCGGCGATGGCACCACGCCGTGAATGCCGCGCGGCAGGAGTACCGTAATCTGTGGCACGGATTTTCCAGTGAGTCCCTCCAACCCGAAAACAGCAAATTGACCAATGTTGTTAATTCTGTAGGTTCCATACACCGATGTGCCGTCCGCGGTGAAACCGAAGGGAGTGAATCCAACAGGCAGATCAAGTTTTTTGGAGTCCGGACCGTTCACTGGAATGGTACGCCACTCGTCATTAGTTCGCCCCTTAGCGCCACCGAAACGAACGTTGTAGAGGATTGTGTTGCCGTCTGGACTGACCGCGATTGCACGTGCGCTGCGAAGAGCCGCCCAATCATCAAACGTGAACTGATGCTTTTCGGCTGCTGCTGCTTGACCAAATACCAGAGTGATAGTGAGACACTGCGCGGCGGCAAGAATGGCGATTCGCATGTGATTGATGGTATCGCCGGAACAAAAATGTTGTTTTGAGCGTCAATTGCCAAAGAATCGCATTTAGTGGTTCCCATCCGCGGCCGGCGTGACGGCAGAGAGCGTGAAGCAAAAGATTGAACCCTTGCCCGGCGTAGATTCTTGCAGCCAAATGCGCCCTCCCGCCTGCTCAACAATGCGCTGGCAGACAGCCAATCCGATCCCGCTGCCTGGGTATTCGTCCTGACTATGCAAACGTTTGAACAATCCAAAAATGTGCTGGGAAAATACCGGATCGATACCGATTCCGTTGTCGACGATGGAAAATACCCACCAGTCTTCCTGTTGTGTAGCGGAGATGTGAACGTGCGGCGGCAGCTTGCTTCGATATTTGAGAGCGTTGCTAATTAGATTTTGAAGCAGTTGTACTAAATGGTTCTCATGCACTAACACGGTTGGTAAATTCTCTGATGTGACGGTGGCGCCAGTTTCGCGAATAAGTCCATCCAGATCCTTGAGAACCGACGCGAGCACCGTATTAGTGTCCACGGCCAGCGGCGGTGCTAATTCATACTTCGTCGCTGTCGCGTAGGTGAGAACATCCCGAATCAAGCTTTCCATACGCTGGGCGCCGGATGTTATGGTGCCTAGTAGTTCTGAAGCTGCTGGCGGCAAAGTGTCCTTGTAACGCCTGCTCAGCAATTGTGTGGAGATAACGACCGTGCGCAGAGGCTCCTGAAGGTCGTGACTCGCTGAATAAGCGAAAGTTTCCAGGTCCTGATTAGCGCGCCTGAGCTCGTCATTCGTTCGCCTCAACTCCTTCTGTGCTCGGCGTGCCTGCTCGAAGAGCTGAGCGTTGTCCATTGCAATGGCCGCTTGCGCCGCAACTCCGGCGAGGATAGCTTCGTGTTGCTGGGTGAATTTGCCTGGAAGCGAGTGGCCGAAGAAAAGGCCTCCCAGAACCTCTCCAGAGCGCGATATTACCGGGACGGCCAAATAGCTGCGGACTGGTAGGTGCCCTTCGGGCATGCCGTGATAAGGCGCGTTGTTCCCGTAGCGCGGGTCTTGTGTGACGTCATCACAGCGTACGATTCCTTCGCCGCGAAATGTCGGGCCAAAGACATCGGTATTGCGCGGCATGGGAAAGGTGGCAAACGCTTCGCGAGGCGCGCCAGAAAGCCTATAGAGCATGTAGGACTCGCCTGTTTCGTTCACAACATTATGAAAAAACGATCCGAACTCCGCGCCGACAAGTTCGGTTGCGAGGTCAGTAACCGATTGAACCAGTTTTCCCGACGATAGTTCGGTGGCGAGCACAAGGCCGACGCGATTCAAAAGCTCCGCCGTCCTGCGAGCTTCTTGTTCGCGCGAAAGCAGGAGAGCGCGTTCACGTTCAATTCGCTTTCGTTCAGTAATATCCCGGGCAATTTTTGAGGCGCCGATAATACGGCCGGATGCATCGCGAACGGGCGAGATAGTCAATGAAACGTGAATGATCTGGCCGGCTTTAGTGCGCCTTTTGGTTTCGTAATGATCGACACGTTCCCCCCGTTTGATCTTCTCGAGAATTCCTGGCATCTCATTGACCACCTCGGGTGCGGCCAACGTGGCGACGGGCTTGCCAATAATTTCTGCGGCAGTGTAGCCAAAGAGCCGTTCGGCCGCTCGATTCCAACTTGTAATGATGCCGTTCAGATCTTTGCTGACGATGGCGTCGTCCGAATTTTCGACGATGGACGCCACGTAAAGGCTCGCATTCTCAAGCTTCTTCCGATCCGTGATGTCGGTGGCAATACCGCATACTCCGGAGATCCCACCGACTGGGTCTTCTACCGGAAACTTCATACAAAGAAAGGTGTGAATTCCGTCTGCTTGCGGAATGTGTTCCTCGACCGTGAGAGGCTGATTCAGCTCCAGAACTTTGGCGTCGTTTTCGCCCACTTCATTAACAACTTCGCGGCTAAAGAGATCGGCGTCAGTCTTGCCTAATACATCGCTTTTTGCGAGCTGAAATAAGTCTTCGAAGCGGCGATTAATTAATCTGTAACTCCCTTTCAGGTCCTTAAAAAACACAACCGCCGGGGAATTATCTAAGATTGTTTGCAACAGGCGCTGGCTTTCGACGCGCGAGGTTTCGGCCCGTCTGCGTTCGATGGCGAGAGCAACGTGACCGGCGATCACTTTCGCCGTTGCCAATTCGCTCTGCGTACACGTGTGGGGCTCGGCATAGTACAACATAAACTTGCCAAAAACACCCTGATCGACTTCAAGCGGAATAAATACCAGAGATCGAATTCTCTCTCGTTCGAAGGTGCTCTGAAAAGGAAGCCACTCTTTGTCGGCGAGAACATCCGGAACCACGATCGGAGTTGCGTCGCGTGTTCCAGCTGGCCACGGACTATGGCCGGTCATCGCTTGCCGATATTGCGGCGAAAGACCGCTCCACGCTTCGAAACGTATGACACCGTCGGAATCATAAAGGAGCACAGCCGCTCGATCGGCGTTGGTAGCAGCAGACAAACTGGTGGTCGCGGCCTTATACACGTCATTCAAGCTTTTTGCACGTGTAAGGGCAGAAAGCAGTTCATACAGCGTGTTGAGTCGACGAAGCTCGTCACCCTCGGCTGCATTGGGTAATGTGCCAGAGGCCACTAACGGGATTTTACCTTGCTAAGCGAAGTAGTTTGCGCTGTGCGTTAAAGTTTGAGACATGCACGATGGGCTGCGGACGGACGCCCGGTGCGCTCCCATGTCAATGTCTGCAATGCCCCTTGTCCGCGTCAACCGGAAGGGCGCGGAACGCATCGACTCCGGGCATATGTGGATCTTCGCCAGCGATGTCCTCGATGCCGGCTCGGCGGGGCCGGGTACGGCAGTTCGTGTAGCGGATCCGAAGGGCCGCCAGCTTGGAGTAGCGCACTACAGTTCTACCTCTCAAATCGCTCTTCGTTTCTTGAGCCGGCGCGTCGAAGAGATTAATACCGCATTTCTCCGAGCGCGAATTGAGGCTGCACTTGCGTATCGCAGGAAAATCGTCGGTGGATCTGATGCGTATCGGCTGATTCACGCGGAAGGCGATCTGTTGCCGGGTCTGATCGTCGATCGCTACAGCGATTATCTGGTGATTCAATTCCTGGATCAGGGCATGGACGCACTTACGGGCGAAATTGTCGACGTGCTGCAAACGCTATTATCGCCGCGTGGGATAGTGGCGCGAAACGATGTCCCCGTAAGAACGAAGGAGAGCCTACCGCTCGAAATTCATACGTGTGCCGGTGAGATTCCAGAGGAAATAGAAGTTCATTTGAGCGGACTTACTTGCCGAGCCAATCTGCTCAAAGGTCAAAAGACTGGCGTTTTTCTCGATCAACGTGAGAACTATCTAGCCGCTCGCCGCTATGCTTCCGGGCGGGCGCTCGATTGTTTCTGTGCCATGGGTGGGTTCGCGCTTCATCTGGCATCCGTGTGCGAATCGGTGGAAGGAGTGGATAGCTCACAGCCGACGCTGGAACTCGCCGAAAAAAATGCTCAAATCAACGGCCTGTCGAATATAGAATTTCGCAAGGCCGATGTACTGGAGTTTCTTCCCGGTTTGGTCGCTGCGCGCCGAAAATTCGATATCGTGATCGTCGATCCGCCGGCGTTCACAAAGTCGCGTGGGGCCATCGAGGGGGCGGCGCGCGGCTACAAGGAAATCAATTTGCGAGCGCTTCGACTTCTCGATCGAGGCGGAGTTTTAGTGAGCTGCTCCTGCTCGCATCATATGAGCGAAGCACATCTGCTGGAACTAGTTGCTGCTGCCGCGCTCGATTGCGGCAAACAGTTGCGCGTGATCGAGCGTCGCACGCAGTCGCAGGATCATCCGATCTTGCTTACGGTTCCTGAAACGTATTATCTGAAGTGCTTGATCTTCGAAGTTCTCTAGAGAACAATCCGCGAATCGCCATCACGCTTCGTCACGTGGATGCGATCGAGGTACTCGAGCAATGGGATCGCGTATTTGCGTGAGACCTGTGTCCACTCTTTGAACTCGGGTATCGAAAACTTACGTCCTTTGTGGGCAGCAAGAGACTTCCGAACATGTGCGATCACGTCCGCGTGGTAGATGACATCGGGTGAAAGCCGAATGAGCTTTTGATGCTTAATTAGCGTCTCCAACAAGCTTTTAGCTTTTTTTGCGTCGGGATCGGCGTTCTTCAGTACCTCGGGTACGGACGGAGGTTGAAATCCCGCATCGCGAAAGGCGCGTTCTAGACGCGCGAGCGCATCCAACTCGCTAGAACTAATTTTCGGCTTATGGGCCGCCAATCCGATGAGATCGCCTCGCAAAATAATGGCAGGATCGTTACCAATCACGTCCATGAGAGCCGGGTCAATATTAGCTCTCGCTTGTGCAATTGGTGCTCCTACGTCGGCAGGATTCTTTGCGTGAAAGTTAGCCAGCCAGTGAATCAGTTCGCGCCGCTTTTGCGCAACTAGTTTGCTGGCTACTGCCCGTTGCGAAGATTCTATGAACAACAACGTGGAGTTTTGCGCGATTTCCGCTTTGATGACATTACGCGTCGCTCCCGTCATGCGGACCAGATCCGTTAAACTGCGACCCGCCGCACTCTCCTCCACCAGCAACTGTACTCGCCCGCCCAGATTCGCGTGAGATAGAGCATGCAGACGCGCAAAAGCTTTCGTACGATTCATCCGGCGGGGGGGAATTGCATCAATAACGATGCCTCCCGCGATTGTTTCGGCCGGCGAAGGCTTTCTCAGGATCAGGTGTTCGCCGGGAAAGACAAGCGTAGGCTCAGACAACCAGATTCTTGCATACGGAGTGCCCACCCCCACTTTTACCTGGGCCAATATTTCGGCAGTTCCATGATGAACGAAGACTTGCGATCGTGATGTGGGAACCTGATGCGAGTTCAGCCACTCCAGTTCCGCATCCAAAAGCCTGGTTGGCTCGAGTTCTGCCATAGAGGTCAAGACGAAGCCGCGTCGAATTTCGGTGTGATCGATACCGCTCAGGTTCACTGCCGTGCGCTCGCCTGCGGCTGCATCTTCAACCGCTCGGCCATGCACTTGCAGTCCGCGGATACGCGCTTCCCGGCCGATAGGATGCAATTGTATCGTTTGGCCGACGTGCACCTTACCGCTAGAGAGAGTGCCAGTTACGACGGTGCCGAAGCCTTTCAGTGCAAAACTGCGGTCTATCGGCAGTCGCGCAAAACCATCGGCACTGCGTCTTTGGATTTTCTCGGTCAGAATGGCAAGCTGTTTTTTCAGCTCCGTCAATCCGTGGCCCGTCTTGGCGCTTACTTGAACAACCGCTGCCCCTTGCAGAAAAGATCCTGCAACGAGATGTTGAACATCGTTGAGCGTGCGCGCAATCTGGTCCGCACTCGCCAAATCGGCTTTTGAAACCACAATCAGTCCGTGTCGGATCTGGAGCAAACGACAGATTTCGAAGTGTTCGCGCGTCTGAGGTTTAACGGATTCGTCTGCCGCGACTACAAGCAGAACCGCATCGATTCCGGCCACGCCGGCGAGCATATTTTTGATGAACCGTTCGTGGCCTGGAACATCAATGAAGCTGATCCGCTCATTGCCAGCCAGGGTCATATGGGCGAATCCGAGGTCTATCGAGATGCCACGCTTTTTTTCTTCCGCTAGCCGATCTGTATCGATGCCGGTCAATGCTAAGACTAAAGAAGTCTTGCCATGATCGATGTGCCCCGCAGTCCCGACGACCAGGCCCCTCGGACTTTGCATACTACTATCTGACATGATGTCGAATCGCTTGGAGGAAGTTCGCCGCCGGCATGCGAATGCCGAGGCTGGCGGCGGAACAGAACGCAAAGAACGGCAGCATCGCGAAGGCAAACTGTCGGCGCGCGAGCGCATCGATCAACTCTTAGATGAAGGGTCGTTCGAGGAGCTCGACAAATTGGTTCGTCATCGCAGTTACAACTTTGGCATGCAGCATAACGTAATTGACGGCGATGGCTTTGTAACTGGCCACGGCTGCATCCATGGGCGTCCGATGTTCGTGTTTGCTCAGGATTTTACTGTTTTTGGCGGATCGCTTTCCGAGGCAAATGCCCAGAAAATCGTCAAGATCATGGATCTGGCGATGAAGACGGGTGCGCCGATTATAGGTCTGAATGATTCCGGCGGCGCACGCATTCAAGAAGGCGTAGTCTCGCTCGCAGGCTACGCGGACATCTTTTTGCGCAATACGCTCGCGAGTGGCGTGGTCCCGCAGATCTCGGCGATTATGGGGCCGTGCGCTGGCGGCGCTGTCTATTCGCCCGCGTTAACAGATTTCGTTTTCATGGTCGATCATACGAGCCACATGTTTGTCACCGGGCCTGATGTCATCAAGACGGTTACGCATGAAGATGTCACGAAAGAGAACCTAGGCGGCGCGATGACACACAACTCGGTCAGTGGCGTGGCGCACTTTCTGGCAGCTAATGATGCGGATTGCCTACGCAGTGTCCGTGAACTAATACGATTTCTGCCGCAAAACAATCTAGATGGTGTCCCGCGCGTTGTGACCAAAGATCCCGAAGACCGTGCCGACCAAAGCCTGGATGCGCTTATTCCGCTGGAATCGAACAAGCCTTACGACATCAAGGACGTGATAACACGTGTAGTAGATGATGGCTATTTCTTCGAAGTAGCGGAACATTTTGCGCGCAACATCGTCATTGGGTTCGCTCGGATGGCAGGGGAGACCATTGGGATCGTGGCAAACCAGCCGGCCTTTCTCGCCGGTTGCCTAGACATAAATTCCTCCACCAAGGGGGGGCGCTTCGTACGCTTTTGCGACGCGTTTCAGATACCGATTCTCACATTCGAGGACGTTCCCGGATTTCTGCCAGGCACGGAACAGGAGTTTGGCGGCATCATCCGCCACGGCGCGAAGCTTCTCTATGCCTACGCGGAAGCGACGGTTCCCAAAATCACGGTTATTACGCGCAAGGCCTATGGCGGCGCATATTGTGTCATGGGTTCAAAGCACCTACGTACGGATATCAACTTTGCCTATCCGACGGCTGAAATTGCCGTCATGGGACCCGAAGGCGCGGTGAATATTCTCTACCGCCGGGAACTGCAGAATGGGGAGAATCCAGAGAAAGCACGTCAGCAAAAAATCGACGAATATCGGGGCCGCTTCGCCAATCCATTTGTCGCCGCCGAACGCGGCTACATCGACGATGTAATTGAGCCACATGAGACGCGCCCCAAAGTGATTCGCGCTTTGCGCATGCTTGCTAATAAAGCGGATACTATGCCGCGCAAGAAGCACGGAAATATTCCGCTCTGAACGCTTGTTTACGCCGCAGCGGCTAATGCAAGTTCGGGAGTTTGGGCCACCGACTGCTTTCTCTGCGCCAAATTCTTGAGTTCGAGCGCTTCTGCTTTGGCAGCAGCAACGCGATTGCGGAGTTCCTGGCTTTCCTGTTTGGCATTTTGGAGCGCTTGCCGGGCTGCGTGCATTTCCTGACGGCGGCGCTGGGCGGCTTCTTTGTGCTTTTGCGAAACAAAGCCACGTTCAGCGCGGGCACGTTCGTTGCGGCGTTTGCGCAGTTCAGCGGCGTAGCGCGAGAAGGTGCGATCGTGCGTGGTCTGGTACCTCATATAAAGCGCGAGCGACTTATGGGCGGCATGCTGCTCTTCAATCGTGCCGGATTCAAGCGCGGCGAAGCAGTCACTTTGCAGGCGAATAGAGCGCCGGGAGAGCCAAAGAGCTTCGGTCATCTGGTGGACCATTTCGACTTCGTCATCGCCGACGGGAGCTTCTGAACGCAAGAAGCCGGCGAGGAGCCGATTGAACTCAGATTGCGATTCCTCCGGGAGCACCTTAAAACTCCCGGTAAGTCCGTGCTTAGTAGCATTTTGGGAGACGATCGCTTTGCCAATTTCGGTTGTAGCGCCCGTGCTGAGTTGGGCATTGGCAATATTCGCCGCCAGTTTGGCGGTGCTAACAGGCGCGGCAACGGCGCTCTCGTTCGATGGAGCGTTGACAGGCTCGGCTAGATGAATGATCGTGCCGGTAACTTCGGCATGGAAGGTGCGTTTGGCGGCTTTGCGCGCTAATTTCTGATCGAGACGGCGCTGTTGGCGTGCGGTCATTGGAATGTTCTCCTCGGTCTAGAGCGTAATACGCGAGCAAGCGCGACGCATTGCGGGCGAGAGCAGGCATCTGGTCAGGTTGTTGACAGCGTTGGATAAAGCGGACAACAAAATTTGTTGAAACATTTGTGAACGGCGATGGAATAAGATGTAAGCTCCGCCTGGAAAGAATAAACAGCAATGTTGACGATTCGCGATGCGCAGATGCGCTTCGTGGCACAAAAGCGACAGGGATTGTTCGAGGAACAGACACTGCACCACCTGGAAGCGGAATATCCGGAACATTTCACCGATTTGGGGCCGGATGGCGTGCGAGCGCTTATTGAGCGGGCGAAGAGCGCCGCGGCGATGCACCGTATCGATTCGCCGGACGCTCTCGCAATGCTTATAGAACTGATGCTGGAATTTGGAGAATCTTTTGAGAGAACACCCGAACGCGCACGGTTACGCAAATTGCTAGAGCATCCCACCTTGCCAGGCGACGTGAAGGTGTATGCAATTCGGGATCGCATTGAGCAACACACGGGCGGACGAAGGCTGATGATATTCCGGCCGGACCCCAATCAATGATCATTCGCGCGTATTGCTAGATCAAGATGCCAGTCTGCCCCGAGTGCAAAAAGAACTTTTACTGCAGCGTGTGTGGTCACACCACCGTAGATGTGAGCACTGCAAAGCCGTGCGTAAAAAGAGACGGCGCAATCTGGGTGCATGTTGTCGATGACAACGGCGGAGATGTCAATGGCGCTCAGGTAAGCGTTGGCGGCGAATCGAAGCCGACGGTCAACGGAGTTGCCGCATTTGATCCGAAACCCGCCGGATCATACGACGTCATCATCAGGCCGCTTACGGACCCGCTGGATCAACTATACGATCCTCCAGTCATCAACGCTCATAAGGTCGGCGTGGTCAATGGTCGAATCGCTTACGTTCTCTTCGAGCTGGTTCGGCGCGCCACGCTTACCGTGATTGTTCGATACAGTCGAACACTGGTGGCCCTGGATGGAGACGTCACAGTTTCGGTTCCGGAAACCGTTCGTGCTGGCGGCCAGACCATCAGGGACACAACCGGATCGTTCATGGTTTCTCGCGGCACTTACACGATCAGTACGGCCTTGAGCGACCAACTGCCGGGGTGCGCGATCGCTGCCGCCCATCAGAACAAACGGGTCCTTGTTCCGCCGGGAGGAAATGTGACCGAGACGATCTACATCGAACCGGCGGGCGAGGTGAAGGTCAAGGTGACACGGGCCGACACTGGGGCTGACGTTCCCGGAGTAAACGTTGCTATCAACGGCCCGGCCAGCGGTAGCGATAATACCGGAGCTGACGGAACGTTCGGCGTGCGCAACGCGGGTGCGGGACGATATGCAATCGCGCTGACATTATCCGCCGATCTGCTGGATCAATTCCTGGAACCGGCAGCGATCGCTCCGATTGATCTGGCTCAATCGCAGATATCCAATACGCCGGTCGTCCTGCCGATCCGGCCTGCCCCACTGCTGCAGATGTTCCTAAACGGGCAACGGCGCGATGGGCAGGTCGTCGATGACGCGCCGACTAACAACAACACTTGGGAATGGGGGACCGGCCGGACAGGAGCGATCCTGACGGTGCGTCCGCCCGTGAAACCGGCCTATGACGCCGGGACGCCGGTGGTGGTGGAGCGCTCGCTGTTGCGCCTGCAGTGGCAGAATGATGTTCGTACAAACTGGCAGGGCACCCTGGCCGTAGACCAGCCGGACCGCGTTCGAATCTATCGGGCCAATACACAGGGCGCGCCGCTCTTGCTTGGCGGACCTCAACGCGGCCCCATATTGCTGCACAATGACGTACCGATAAGATCCGCGTTGGAAGGCGCCACCCACCAGTGTGATCTGTGGATGGAAGCGTTCGATTATCCGATGACCGAAACAGAAGCTGACTGGCTGGTTAGACTTACGCTTACGTTCCAATGGCGCGGCAACAACACAAACCAATCGGCAGTGCTGCGAATTGCCCCTTGGATTATGGCGAGCGATCTCGAGCCGACCTTGAGAGTTTACGTGCGAACAACAGAAGGCCGCCCTGATCACCTGTCAAATGCTGTAATCGCTTTTGGAGCTACGGGGTTTCCGCTGGCTCAGGGGGCCAATCCGAAAGGATTCGCTCGCGATGTAATGAAATCGGGCTATTCCGTGGGGCCACACCATTCGGGAATTGTAATTCAAAGTGGTCTGGACAGCACCTCACCGCTTTTGCGCTTGCCCACAACGGCCGCCGCCAACTCCGCGGGGGGAGTCATGAAAAAGAGGGCCCCTTTAGTTGGAGACACTAACGGTCAGGACAACGGCGGTAATTTGCTGGTAAGCCCACGATCTCCGCGCTACCCGTGGGGACGCATCGTCTATGGAGAGGGTGATAGAGCAATATTGCGAGAGGACGATCGACAGCCAGCGCTCGTTTGCCGGTCGGAAGGTTTCTACAACGCGCAGAAATTACAGCGCCCGATTCGAGTTAACTCGGGGTGGCTGCGGGTCGGCCACGCCGATGAGATGCTTTCTTTCGTCCGTGCAACAGACGGAAGCGACGTGGCGCTGCTGATCAGCCCGCGTCTTGGCTATATCCTCCTTAAAGCCGTAGCAAGCAGCAATTTGGATTTCCCGAACGCAACGGCTCTTGTCACCTGGGCCAAAACTCAGAACGTTGCACTCATGGACGCGGTGGCAGGCGCCTATGCATCCACCGGCTTGACGGCGGCTATCCGAGGCCTTGATCGCGTCCCCATCCCTGACCCATTCATTCGCATCGAACCCGTCGCAACTACGGGCAACAATCCCGTCGTGCCGCCGCCCCTACCGGTGAACCCGGAGCGATTCGTCATTTTGCGTGATAAACGTATCGGTCTGCTGGAACAGCTTACCGGTAGACCCGTACCAGAAGCCCTCCGAATGCAGTATGAAGCGGCAATGCCTCTAGATAATCCGCCCGATTCATTCGAATTGTGGGTTCATGCCACCAAACTCCTGGAGACTTACGAAGCCAGACAGTTTCAAATTCTGCAGAACTGTCAGCCGATAATCGACACCGTTCGAAGGGACGTGCTGATCCGCGACTTGGAGTTCACAGTCGACAGAATCTTGGAAGTTCCGGTGCTTCTGAATCTGGAATTGGGGCAAGCGGTCGCGATGACCGGCGATAGCGTCAACCTGCTGCAAACCGTCGCCGCCCGCGGTGCCGTGAGTAACTGCCTCGTCCCGAAGCCTTTCGGTCCAGTATTCGGCGGCGAGTATGTCTTCGAAAATTACTTGACAGCTCAGTTCGCAAGCCTTCATTTGCAGACACAGTATTGCGCCGATGACCGCTTCCATATTGAGGAAGGTGAAATTCACTGTGGAACCAATCAAACTCATCCGGCGCTAACCGACGCTGGTCTTCGCAAGTGGTGGGAGTGGGTTGAACCTCCGGTCTAAAGATAGCCCCATGCAGCACACGATTGGTAGTATGCGGTTCTGCCGGGTAGAGGAATGCATGAACCGCAACATACGAGGCACTTGCGAGCGATCCAACGGACTGGACCGGAAGGGGTGCTCGGAGATGGTACGCGAAAAATACGGGCGAGATCCGGTTGCGCTGGCATCGCTGATCTCGTTGCTATCACAACTTGGGATGGGCATTACGAGACAAACGAGCAGCGATGCTGCCTTAACTGTTTTTGATGAACATCTTTCATCGGGCAGATTCAGGATTTGCCAAATGCCAACAAGTACGAGTGGAGGCGCCATCGGAGACTCGGCCACAATAGCCAGTGCTGTGTCAGCCCAAGGCGAGAAACCATTCCCCCTGGCTCAACGAGGGCAGAAGCCGCAAAGTACCTCCGTGGTATCGGAGGATCCAACAGTGTTTCCCGCTGACGTACAACAGGATGCACTCGCGCAGAACTTGGTGGACGGAAGCCGGTCAGGTGTGCCGTGCGTGGAAGAGTGCATGCGCAGACCTGGAAGCGTATGACCAGTGAACAGCGCGGAGGGATTTTGGATACGATTTGGCCGGATGGAATGAAGCCCGGGGTGCAAACTTTCGCGATTCTTGATGGTGCGCGGGACGATCGGATCTGGTGGGCGGTCGACGGAACGTTTTGCGAACATGACTGTCTGTACGCGGGAGAGCTTTCGCGCCGACTGCAATGTGCGGCGCCGTATCTTGTGCAGTTAGATCGGGAGGACCGATTAACACGATTCATTCTGGATAACGGTTGGGGACAAAGCTGGGGCGTTTTTTTTAGGAGCGATGCCGGATTGAAGAGCGTAAGAAAGCATCTGCGCGGATTTCTGCGGGTAAAAGACGAACGCGGAAACCGTCTACTGTTTCGTTACTACGATCCGCGCGTATTGCAATTTTATTTGCCTACCTGTACAGTGACAGAATTGCAGACGTTTTTTGGACCGATTCATTCATTTGTGATGGAAACAAGAAACGCCAAGGTGATTGTGGAGATGGCATTCAACGGAAAAGCATTGCAACAAACGAATTTCTCCGTTCAGCAGTCTCTGGTCAAACTTAGCGCGGCCGGGCGCGCATGAACCCTACGATCCTGGGCCGCGGGTGTTGCGATACACGGGTTTTTCCAACCTGAAGTTTACTCCCCCGAATCGCTGCCGACCTTCAGCACGGCTAGAAATGCTTCTTGCGGAATTTCGACGCGACCGACACGCTTCATGCGGCGTTTGCCCTCTTTTTGTTTTTCGAGCAGCTTGCGCTTACGCGTGATGTCGCCGCCATAACATTTCGCGAGAACGTTTTTACGCATTGCCGAAATCGTTTCCCGCGCAATGATTTTTGTTCCGATCGCAGCTTGGAGCGCCACCTCAAACATTTGGCGTGGAATCAGCTTGCGAAGGCGCTCGATCAGGATTTTGCCGCGCTCGTACGCGACATCCCGATGCACAATCATCGAAAGCGCGTCGACCGGTTCGCCTGCCACGAGCACATCCAACTTCACCATCGGCGAGACACGATAGCCGGAGAGATGATAGTCGAGCGACGCGTAGCCGCGCGAGGCTGATTTCAGCCGGTCATAGAAGTCAAGAACGATTTCATTCAGCGGCACCTCATAGAGCAGCAGTACGCGGCCGCTTCCAATGTATTCGAATTTCTTCTGAACGCCGCGTTTCTCTTCGAGCAGCTTCAGAATTTCGCCAATATACTCTTCACGTGTAATCACAGTGGCATCGATGATTGGCTCTTCAATCTGTTTAATGGACGAAGGCTCGGGGAATTTCTGCGGATTGTCCACCTCGATCACTTCATCCGCTGTAGTCGTTACCCGAAAACGAACGCCGGGAGCGGTCGTGATCAGATCAATTTGAAACTCGCGTTCCAAACGCTCTTGCACGATTTCAAGATGCAGCAGGCCCAAAAACCCGCAACGGAAGCCAAAGCCGAGAGCGACTGAGTTTTCGGGTTCGAAGCTGAACGCGCTGTCGTTCAAACGCAGTTTTTCCAAAGCGTCGCGAAGCAATCCGTGCTCGTGCGATTCCACCGGATATAGGCCGGCGAATACCATCGGTTTGATTTCCTGGAAGCCGGGCAACGGTTCATCCACAGGCCGTGCATCTTCCGTAATCGTGTCGCCTATCTGGGCATCTGACACGGTCTTGATATTTGCGAAGAGAAAGCCAGCTTCTCCGGCCGTTAACTCATCACAAGGAACCGGCTTAGGGGATTGAAAGCCAAGTCCTTCGACCTCGTATACTTTGCCGTTCGACCAAAGCCGGATCTTCTGACCTTTTCGCAGCGTGCCATCGACAATGCGCGTTAGGATGATGACGCCACGATACGGATCAAACCACGAATCGAAAATTAGAGCGCGCAACGGTGCGTCAGGATCGCCCTTTGGCTGAGGCACTCGCTGTACGACGGCTTCCAGTATTTCCTTAATACCGATGCCGTTTTTGGCACTTGCCAGAATTGCATCTGAGGCATCCAGGCCAATGACCTGCTCAATCTGCTCGCGGATTCGTTCCGGCTCCGCCGAAGGCAGATCGATTTTGTTAATGACCGGCACGATCTCCAGATCGTGATTCAACGCAAGATACGTGTTGGCGAGCGTCTGTGCTTCGACACCTTGCGAAGCATCGACGACGAGTAAGGTGCCTTCGCAGGCCTGCAGACTTCGCGACACTTCATAGGTGAAGTCGACATGGCCAGGCGTGTCGATCAGGTTCAACTCGTATAGGTTGCCATCGTCAGCTTGGTAGTTCAGGCGAACCGCGTGTGCTTTGATGGTGATGCCGCGTTCGCGTTCCAGGTCCATGGTGTCCAAAACCTGGTCCATCATTTCGCGTTGGGAAAGCGCGCCAGTATATTCCAGCAGCCGATCCGCAAGCGTAGATTTCCCATGATCGATATGCGCGATGATAGAGAAATTCCTGATAAAACGGGGGTCCATGCTGCGGTAGACTTGAGGAAGTTAAACCGAATTATCCCATAGCGAATGGCATTTCCCGTGTCGTCGCTGTCCTTGATGCCATATCAAACATTCCAAGGTTCGCTTGATGCGACCCAATTGCGCATTGGTGTTGTTGTCAGCCGCTTCAATGAATTCATCACCGAACAACTTGCCAAAGGCGCGCTGGAAACGCTTGAAAAACACGGCTGCAGTCACGAAAACATTCGTTTTGTGAAGGTGCCAGGGGCCTGGGAATTGCCGGTTGCGGCCAAGGCTTTGACACAGACGTGCGACGCCATCGTAGCGCTTGGCGCTGTTGTACGTGGCGATACGCCGCATTTCGAGTACGTTGCGGGCGGCGCGGCTGACGGACTGCAGCAACTCAGTTTGCAAACAGGCGTGCCAATCACGTTTGGCGTGCTTACGACCGACGATCTGCAGCAGGCGATGGACCGCGCTGGAGGCAAGAGCGGTAACAAGGGCTCCGAAGCGGCGGAAGCGGCGATCGAACTGGCAAATCTGCTGAAGCTTCTAAAAGGTCGCGCCTAAGGTGGCGGCACGGCACAGATCGCGTCGGCGCGCGCTGCAGGTTCTATTTGAGTGGGACATGCGGGGCGATTCCGCGGATCGGGCGATTGCTCACTACTACGACACGCTGTACTCGGAAGAAAACGAAACAAAGCCAAAGCCGGATCCTTTTATGGAAGATCTTGTACGCGGAACGGTGGCGAAGGTGGAAGAGATCGATAAAAAAATCGAAGCTAAATCGGAACACTGGCGGCTGGAGCGCATGGCGGCGGTGGATCGGAACATCCTTCGACTGGCCATCTTTGAACTGGAACAGAACGCGCTTCCGGCGCCCGTGATTATCGATGAAGCATTGGAACTCGCGCGTCAATTCTCGAACGACGAGTCGTTACCGTTCATCAACGGTGTACTAGATGCGGTTCACAGGCAAACGCTAGCCGCGGGCGGCTGACGTTTACTTACTTGCCAATGCAGAAGGTCGAAAAGATGCGGTTCAGAATGTCGTCGGCGGTGGTTGCGCCCGTAACTGCATCGATGGGCCGCAGCGCCGCGTAGAGATCCAGCAGCAACATTTCGTGCGGGATCTGAAATTCCACGGCACGCTGCGCATTTCCAAGCGCTTCTAACGATTCGCGCAGTAGCGCATGGTGCCGGATGCTTGTTATGCTGCCACTTTCCGGAGCCGCCAGTCCCTCGGGTGCAAGCCGTTTGAGAATTGCCTGACGCAGTTGCTCGATCCCTTTCCCAGTGAGCGCGGAGACCGCCAGAAAATCGCCGTCGCACGCGGGAGCCAAATCAGCCTTGTTGCCGACGAGCAAGGGTTGGCGGTCATGAAGCTTATTCCTCAGGATGCGATCTTCTTCCATCACCGGCTCCGATAGATCGAACACAAGCAGCGTCAAATCGGCATCGGCCATTGCCTGATAGGTGCGCTCGATGCCGAGATTTTCCACCAGATCGACGCCTTCGCGAATTCCCGCAGTATCCATGAGTTTGACGGGAACTCCGGCTATCGTCGTTGACTCGGAAACGGTGTCACGGGTAGTACCCGGGATAGCAGTAACAATCGCGCGATCCTGTTCCAGCAATCGATTGAAGAGGCTACTCTTTCCTACATTGGGACGGCCAGCGATGGCGAGCGTGAAGCCTTGAAACACGAGTTTGCCTGCGGCAAAGCTGGCCACCAGTTTCGCCAGCGAGTCCTGAATGGGCGCGAGCCGCCTCAAAATTTCCGCCGGCGGAGCAACGCTGATGTCGTCTTCCGCGAAGTCGATGCCGGCCTCAAGCAGCGAGATTAACTCCAATAGCTGCTCTTTGATCGGCGCCACGCGGCGTGAAACCGACCCCTCCATCTGCTGCGCGGCGACGCGCGCTTGATAGAGCGTGGTTGCGTCGATGAGCTCGCGAATGGCCTCTGCCCTTGGCAGGTCGATTCGACCGTTTGTGTAGGCGCGTAATGTAAACTCGCCGGGTTCGGCAATGCGCGCTCCGTGTTCAATCGCACGCTCCAGGCAAAGCCGCAGCACAACCGGCGCGCCATGGCAGGCAATCTCAACCACATCTTCAGCCGTGTAGGAACGAGGAGCCTCAAAGAAGCTAACGACTACTTGATCGATTACGGCATCATCAGCATCCAGCAACTCCGCAAATTGGCTGGACCAGCTTCGCCAATGTGGTCCTTGCACAAATCGCAAGATTCGTTCGGCGATATTTCGACTTTCTTTGCCAGAAAGACGAACGATGCCCAAGCCTCCGCGGCCCAGCGGAGTGGCTATCGCGACAATGGTGTCGCGCAGATTCATTTTGAAGTGGAATTAACGAGGACCGCGCCCACGTCCGCCACGCGGCGGTCGATTGCCAGGTCCCGGTCCACGGCCGTGTCCCTCACGGCGACCCTCGTGACGGCCGCCGCGTCCATTGCCGTGTCCTTCCGATCTACCGCCACGATACGGCGGGCGAGATGCGGGCGGAGCAGGTGGGGTCGGCATATCGGCCGGGATGACCACCACAGCGCGAGAGGGTCCTACTCCCACGCTTTCGCTACGCAGTTCCTTCTCGTCGCGCAGCGCGAGGTGGATTACCCGGCGTTCACGGCTGCTCATGGGATTGAAGTGAAACGGTACGCGGGTCTTCTTCACTTTGTCGGCGGCAGCCAATGCACTCATGCGAAGCTCTTCAACACGCAACAACCGATAATCGTTGGCATCGAAGGAAATCAGCGAGTGATCTTCGGGTGGAAGACGCAAAGCTTCCATGGAGAGGTGCTCCAGCGCGAGTAGCAATTCCGCGCGGTTTTCCAAGAGCAGGTCCACGTCCGAGCCCGCAAACAACACCGTGACTTCAGGATTTTCGACCTCCGGATGAGGATTCTCTGAAGAGCGCAATTCGTAAGATAATTCGAGGCCGGCATGCCCCAGAATCGGCCGTAAAAATCCGTCTAGTTTCGGTTGCAACGAATCGACTGTATATTTCATGCAGCTATTTCTTGAGTGCTTTTTTAACCGGCGCGTTCGTTGCTGGAGGTAGCGTGGATGACGCAGGAGTGGGCATGAATCTATTGATGATGAGCTGTTGAGCGATCCCCACCACGTTGCCGGTTAACCAATATAGTACAAGCCCCGCAGACGCATAGTAGAACATAAACCCAAACAGCAAGGGCATCATCATCATCATTCGCTGCTGATTAGGATCGACACCGGCTGCAGGCGTGAGGCGCTGAGTAAAGAATTGCGAGGCGATCAAGATGATGGGCAACAGGTGTATCGGCAGCGTTTCGGGCGAAGAAAGATCGGGCACCCAGAGCCAAGGCGCATGCCTAAGTTCGATTGCGATGGCGAGCACCCGGTAGAACGCGTAGAAAAAAGGCAACTGGATGATCATCGGCAGGCAACCGCCTACCGGGTTTACCCCTTGGCTCTTATAGAGAGCCATGATCTCCTGGTTTTGCTCAGCCTTGCGTGGATCATTGAGCTTTATGTTCTTGTATTTCGCGTTGATCGCTTGAATCTGAGGCTGCAAACGCTGCATCTTGCGCGCGGACTTCAGACTCGACAGGCGCAACGGAAAGAGCGCCAAGTTGATGATTAGTGTGACCAGGATGATGGCCCAGCCATAATTGTTTGTCCAATGATCGTGAGTCCAGTTCAGCCACAGGAACAGCGGCCGGGCGATCACCCCAAAGAAGCCCCAATCTACGATCTGTGTAAGCTTCGGGTTCACCTCGCGGAGGAGGTCGATGTCCTTGGGCCCGACAAACAATGAAAAATCGTTCTGAGCGCCCGTCGAAAGTCCCGTTCCGATGAAGGCTGCGGGTTTTTCTTCACCGGGAATTTTCAGTTCGTCACTATAAGTACGAAGTTCGAGGGACGCCGAATCGGGAGGCAGCGCAACAGCGGCGAAAAAGCCGTCCTCCAATCCACCGAAAGTGTAGTTGCCAGTGTCGGTGACCGGTCCGTTTTTGGCGTCCTTAATGCTCTTGGTGATGAGCTTGCTGGCCGTCGTGTCATATCGAATAGTGTGCTCGGCGGCAGCCGCGTTACGCACCTTCAAATCACCGAACCCACCGCGCCACATGAGCATACTCGGCACCGGAGTGTTGTTCACCAGAACGCGTGATCTTACGTCGGTGAGATAACTATTCTTTGAAAATTGGAATGACTTATCGATTACGATCTGACCGTTCGAATATTCGTATTTAACGGCCAAACCATCCGCGGAGACATGCGGCTGATACAACACAGTGTTCGGGTCAACATCGAGCTTTTGACCGGTTATCTCGATCGTAAATGGCAGTGGACACGGCTGGCCGTTCGCCAACGGCAACGGCTGACCTTTGTCATCAAGATGAATAAGCTCCAGCGGCTTGCCCGAATTGTCTTTGTATTTTTTTAGTACCCAACTCCTAACGGCAGCCCCTTGATTCGTGAAAACGATCCGGTATACGTCGGTATCGACGATAGTTGTCGTAATTGCGGCTGCCTGAATCTGGCTGGCCGGAGCAGTTGTTTCGACAGCTTGTTGCTGCACCGCCGAAGCGGCGGGCTTTTGGGCGAGTTGTGTAGCAGCTTTGTGATTGACGGGAGCAGCAGGTTTAGGGCCAGGTGCAGGCTTAAAAAGATATTGCGAAACAAGCAGCACTAGCATCATGAGCCCCAGTGCAATCGGAAGACGTTTTTCCAGCGAGGGGGGCTGAGACGCGCCACCAGGATTATTCGGCATAATAAAATCTCATTTCAATCATCAGCGCACCGGATCATAACCACCGGCGTGAAACGGATGACAGCGGCCGAGCCGCTTCAGCCCCATCCAAATCCCTTTGAGCACGCCATGTTTTTTGACGGCATCGAGCATGTACTCCGAGCACGTAGGGTAGAAACGACAGGCGGATGGCAGTAGTGGCGAGATAAGCAGCTTATATCCGCGGAGCGCGCCAATTATGATTTTTTGCATCGCGCAAATACCCGGCCGACCTCAAAGCACAGGTCCTCAAACGGCGCATCCAGAACAATGCGCCTAGGATTAAATACGACGGCGTAGTTTGCAGAGATCCGGTCAAGTTGGCTACGCACCGCTTCCCGCATGCGGCGTTTCAGCCGGTTTCGAATAACGGCTTTCCCTACACTTCGGGGAACTGTAAAGCCGAAACGCGAAGGCACTTCCGGGCCGTCCAGGTGAAGGAAAAACGCTGCAAAATAGCGGCTGGTCATGCGAATACCGCTTTCGTAAATTGTGCGGAACTCGGATGAGCGGCGAATCCGCCTCGGCTCGGGAAGCAAGAGCGCAAGAATTTGCGGCTACTTACAGGCCGCGCACTGCCCGCTCGTCACTCACCGTTAGCTTATGGCGGCCTTTCGCACGGCGGCGAGCCAGTACAGCGCGGCCGTCGGCGGTCTTCATGCGGACGCGGAAACCGTGCGTCTTGGCGCGGTGCCGATTATTCGGCTGAAACGTTCGTTTTGGCATAGCGAATCTTGCTTTCTGTCTGTGTTAAATGTGGGAGCGGCAACCAGCTTCGCCGCCCGGCTAGGCAAGAGTGCGGAGACGCACTGCGGCTAATGCGCTGAACCCAAATAACCAGTATAGGACATCGGAAGTTGGCGGGCAACGAGCCTCGGGCGGGACGAGCCCTTCAGAGTATGTCGGCTGGGTGATTTCAAATTCGCATGCTACACTCGATCCACGCGAGAAACCTCGCGACCGACACTGCTCAAAGTACTTTCCTCCCCCGCTGCCGCCCTGCAGTTCAGGGCTCAGCAACATGGAACGCGCCGCCCGGCTGATTAAGAACAAGAAAGTCTCCCGCGAACTGGTTAGTGACGAAGACATTGCGCGCGCCGTTTGGCCCGCAGCCGTTGGAAAAAAGATAGCGGATCATACATCCCGGCTGAAATTAGTGCGTCACAACCTCATTGTGGAGGTAGAAGATGCGACTTGGCAGCGGCAGTTGCACGGGTTGACCCGGCAGATTGTCGATCGCGTTCAAAAACTGACCGGCAGCGACGCGGTGCAGGAAATTGAGTTCCGTATCGGAGTCCCGCGCCGTCAACCGCAACGCGCCGAAACTCGCGATTCCGGTTTGTTCGCTAGTTCCGACGATGAGGCCGAAGGCATTGAGGATCCGGTGATGCGGCGGTTGTACCGGCTTTCGCGCAAGAAAGCGGCCGGCACTTCCGGTTAACCATGCGATCCTGATTTTTTGAACCTCACTGATACACAAGTGCGGGAGGTTGCCGACCTCGCAAACCTCCGATTGACCGACGACGAAGTCCGGCGCATGTCTCACGACTTGGGCCAAATTTTGACCTATGTCGATCAACTCAACCAGTTAAATACGGCCGACGTGGAACCAATGGCCCAAGTGCTCTATGAGGCAGACGAAATCGCCACTTTGCGCGAAGATGTTCCCCGCGCCTGTCTCTCAAATGAAGAAGCGCTTGTGAACGCGGCTCAAAAAGGAAGCGGCTATTTCAAGGTGCCGAAGGTGATTGAACGATGAACGACATCGCTTCGCTCACCATCGCGTCTGTGCGCGAGGGACTGCAACAGAAGAAATTTTCCGCGGTTGAACTCGCTAAATCCGCGCTCGCTTTCGCCGAGAAGGAAAATCCGAAGACGAACGCGTTCCTCACTTTCTCGCCCGAACGGGCGTTGCGCGCGGCCACCAAGGTGGACGAAGACATTGCCAAAGGCCTTGATCTACCTCCGTTAGCAGGCGTGCCGCTGGGTGTCAAGGACGTTATTGTCACAAAAGGCCTGCGTACCACGTGCGGTTCCAAGATTCTAGAGCACTACATTCCGCCTTACGATGCCACCGCCGTATTCCGCTTAGAGGCCGAAGGCGCGGTCGTCATCGGCAAGCTGAACTGTGACGAGTTCGCCATGGGTTCCTCCAACGAGAACTCCGCATTCGGACCAGTACGCAATCCGAAGGCGCTTGACCGTGTTCCAGGCGGTTCAAGCGGCGGATCGGCTGCGGCCGTCGCGCAAGGAACGGCTGTCGTTACGCTCGGTTCGGACACCGGCGGGTCTATCCGCCAACCTGCGAGTTTCTGCGGGGTAGTAGGCGTAACACCGACGTATGGCCGGGTTTCTCGCTATGGGCTGGTGGCGTTTGCCAGTTCACTCGATCACATTGGCCCATTTGCGCGCAACGTCGAAGATGCGGCGACAGTGTTGAAGATCATGGCCGGACGCGATGAACTGGATTCCACATCCGCTTTCGCGCCGATTGACGATTATCACGGGCTGATGAAGCATCCGGTCGAAGGCCTCAAAGTCGGTTTACCCAAAGAATATTTTGAGGGGCTCAGCTCCCAGACCGGCGATGTCGTTGAAAAAGCAATCGCGCAGCTTCAAAAGCTCGGATGTACCGTTCGCGAAATCAGCTTGCCGCACACGAAATACGCGCTTTCGTGTTACTACATCATCGCTACTGCCGAAGCCAGCTCAAACCTGGCCAGGTATGATGGCGTCCGCTATTCCAGCCGTACCGATGGAGAGACTCTCTCCGAAATGTACCGCAACACCCGTGGTTGCGGCTTCGGCGCTGAAGTCAAGCGCCGCATCATGCTTGGCACGTATGTACTAAGTGCCGGCTATTATGAGGCGTATTATCGTAAGGCGCAACAGGTCCGCAATCTAATCGCACGCGATTTCACCAACGCCTTCGGAGAAATAGACGCCATTGTGACGCCCGTTTCGCCGTTTACTGCGTTCAAGATTGGCGAAAAGGTAGACGATCCTCTCGCCATGTATTTGTCGGACGTGTACACCTTAACGGGAGATCTATCCGGCCTCCCCTGCATGTCCGTTCCTTGCGGCGAATCTTCCGATGGCCTGCCAATAGGCTTACAGATTTTCACGCGACACTTCGACGAGGCGACTATGTTCCGTGTCGCTTACAACTACGAGCGTTCCGTCAAGTCCTGATTCCAGCCAACCGTTTTTCGCACGTCCGCAATCGACCGGTCCTTCCAGTAGCGATTGAAATTCTCTACCGTCATGAACGTGCGGCTATACATACGGTCGATATAAACTGTGCCGTAAAGGTGGTCGATCTCATGCTGCAGTATACGCGCGTACCAGCCGGAAGCCTCAATCGTTATTGGCGTAGCGTTATGGTCAAGACATTCGACGCGTACTCGCCGCGCTCTGGGAACTAAGGCCGTGTAACCGGCCAAGCTGAGGCAGCCTTCGAAGAATTCTATGTTTGGCTCATCTAGCAGCGTAATCTGTGGGTTGACAACCACATGAAATGGGATGGGCTTACGCTCTCGTTCTTTAGTGAAACCAGCGGGCGCGTCGCGCGTGTATTCCGGCTTGTCCTCAACGACAGCCAATTGTAGTGGCATTCCAACCTGCGGAGCGGCGAGACCGACACCGGGCGCATCGTACATGGTCTCTCGCATCGATTCAATCAATTCCTGAATTTCGCGGCTCTGAATCTCGTCAACCGATAACGGTCTTGCCCGCTGCCGCAAAGCTGTCTCGCCAACTTGAACAATCTTCAAACGCATACGCCCAAAGTGTCACACGGCGGCGTACCGCCGAGCGGGCATCGTACACTCACTTGCAGCGATGACAAACAAGTTAGATCAGACAGTGAAAGCCGTGCGGCGAAATTGGCGTTTACAAGCGACGATAAGCATTCTTGCCATCTGCGGGCTTTATCTTTCGTTGCCGGAACGCTTAACTCTTGGACCGACTTGGCTGCTTCCCGCAGCCGTCATTTTGCTCCTGATTCCGACGATCGTTTTTCATCGGGCGGGAAGGCACACGCTGAACTTCGTCTTTGGTATCGCAGTGCTCGCTATCATCACCACGGGGCTGATGTTTGCGCTAGGATTTCTTATTTCCGGCCTTCCCAGCAAGCGGCAACCACCGAAAGACCTACTAACGTCAGCGGCGGCTCTGTGGATCTGTAACGTGCTCGTGTTTGCCTCTTGGTACTGGCGTCTGGATGCCGGCGGCCCTCATATACGCGAGTCACGTCGTTCTCACATAAACGGCGCTTTTCTATTTCCGCAAATGATGCTGCCCGAAGGATCGGCGTATGCGGATTCAACCTGGAGGCCTGATTTCATCGACTATCTTTTTCTCGCGTTCAACACCAGCACTGCATTTTCTCCGACAGATGTTCCCGTGCTCGGCCGTTGGGCGAAAGTTCTGATGATGGTCCAAAGCTCCATCTCCCTTGCTACAGTCGCTATCCTTGCGGCACGGGCGATAAACATTTTGTAGATCGTTCGGCAGGCGAATGTTGTGGCAATCCGGAGTGCTAAGACACGAATGATTCTTCCGGTAGCGCGACCAGTTCCTGGCGCTGAATCCGGCGCTTCTTGCGACCGGATTGGAAGCGATCCAGATAAAGGTAAATTACTGGGGTGATGTAGAGCGTCAAAAGCTGCGACACAACCAAGCCGCCGACAACAGCGATACCGAGCGGCCGCCTGGCTTCTCCGCCGGCACCGGTTCCAAAGGCGATGGGCAATGTACCGAGCAGAGCCGCCATGGTCGTCATCATGATAGGACGGAAGCGTTGCAGGCAACCTTCGAAGATCGCTTCTTCAGGTGATTTGCCTTCTTTACGCTCAGCCTCAAGCGCAAAGTCGATCATCATGATGGCGTTCTTCTTCACAATACCGATCAGCAGGACGATGCCGACAAATGAATACAGATTTAAGTCCTGCCCAAACAAAAGCAGCGTTAACAGCGCTCCGAGTCCCGCCGCGGGCAATCCCGAGAGAATTGTGATGGGGTGAATAAAGCTTTCGTACAGAATGCCGAGCACTAGATAGATCACCAGCACCGCAATCAACAACAAGATGCCAAGGCCCCTAATCGAACTTTGAAATGCCGCCGCCGTTCCGGTATAACTGAACGTCACCGTGTCGGGCATTCCGATCTGTCGCGCCGCCTCGTCGATCAGTTTGGTTGCCTCGCTTAACGCGACACCTTGCTTCACGTTGAACTGGAAGTTGACTGCCGGTAGCTGACCAATATGGCTAATGCTCAAAGGCGCCACGGTTTGCTTTAAATCCGCGACTGCGGCCAGCGGCACCATTTTGCCTTGGTTGGAGCGGATGTATAAGTCTTTCAGCTCTGCAGGATTCTGCTGGTCTTGCGGCAGTACTTCCAAAATGACGTCGTACTGATTGGCCGAAGTCTGAATGGTCGTGACTCGCCGATTTCCATATGCGTCGTATAGCGTGTTGGCAATCTGATCCGGTGTCACTCCTACAGCCAGCGCTCGATTGCGGTCGATGTCCACATCCAATCGCGGACTAGCCAGCCGAAGATCGCTATAGATATCTTGAATTTGCGGAATTGTGTGCAGCTTCTGTTCGAGTACTGGCGCCCACTTGAACAACTCGGCGGTATCCGCATCCTGAAGCGCCACTGAATATTGGCTACGATTTTCGTTCTGTCCGAGAGGAATCAGTGGGGGAATCTGTAGAAACACCATCAAGCCTGGAATTTGCGATAGCTGCGCCTGCAAATGCCCCAGTATCCTTTGTGCTGGGGGCCGATGCTTGTCTTCTTTCAGGGCCACGAAAAGAAATCCCTGATTTTGCCCGCCGAACCCGCCAGTTCCCGAACCATAGTCTTCCACCCACGGGTTCTTGCTGACAATAGTGTTCACTTGCTGCATCAAACCGACCATTTCGTCGAATGATGCATCCTGCGCACCTTCTGCACCGCCTTCAAGGAATCCCTGGTCCACGGTTGGCATGAACCCCTTGGGCATAACGACGAACAGGTAGCCGGTTATTACTGTCAGGGCAATGCTGGCGAGCAGGGTCGCTCGCTTGTGCCGCAGGACCGACCTTAATGTCCGGCGATAAGCGCCATTGAGCCAGATGAAAAACGATTCTGTAACGCGATAGAACTTGCCTGCGGAATGAGTCTCGTGCCTGAGAAAACGGCTGCAAAGCATTGGCGTGAGCGTCAATGAGATAACGCCTGAGATCAGCACCGCCACCGCAATAGTGATGGAAAACTCGCGCAACAAACGACCGATAACTCCGCCCAGGAATAGAACGGGAATGAAGACGGCGACCAAAGAAACAGTCATCGACACGATGGTGAAGCCGACTTCTCTGGCGCCTTCGAGAGCCGCCTGCATCCGCGACTTGCCCATTTCCATGTGCCGCACGACGTTTTCGAGCATGACGATGGCATCATCTACAACGAAGCCAACGGATAACGTCATCGCCATCATCGAAAGAATGTCGATCGTAAATCCCAAAAGCTTCATTGCCGCGAACGTGCCTAACAACGAAAGCGGGACCGCAAGGCTCGGAATCACCGTCGCTGACACATTTCGCAGGAAGACGAAAATAACCAGGATCACCAGACAGATTGTCAGAACTAGCGTGAACTTCACGTCCGCGATCGACTCACGAATGTTCTCCGATGCATCGAATGACCGTCCGATCTTCACGCCTGCGGGCATCGAGTGCTCTAAAACCGGCAGCAAGGCTTTCACAGCATCGGCTACTTCAACGGTGTTCGAACCCGGCTGCTTCTGAACGGCAAGGACGATGCTGGGGTGATTGTTAAGCCAGAAAATAGATCGGGTACTGCTGACGCTGTCTATGACGTCGCCCAACTCATTCAGCCGAACAGGGCTGCCGTTTTTGTAAGTAACGATGAGTTGCGCAAACTGCTTTGCCGACGTCAACTGGCTGTTGGCCTGCACCGAATATGCTTTAGAAAGCCCATATAGGGAGCCGGCGGGCAGATTCAAGCTTCCGGTCGATAGCGCTGTGCGGACTTGTTCCAGATCGATTTGATGCGCGGCTAATTTCTCAGGGTCGGCTTGTACTCGCACGGCATACTTCTTGGTTCCGAATACGTTGACCTGCGCAACTCCACTCACCATGGAAATGCGCCGTCCCATCATCGTTTCGGCATATTCATCCAACTGCGCGGGCGTCATGGTGTCGGAAGATACTGCAATGAACAAAATCGGACTTTCGGCGGGATTCACCTTCGAATAGGAAGGTGGCGCTGGCATATTAGTGGGTAAGCTGCCTTGGGCTCGGGAAATCGCTGCCTGAACGTCTTGCGCGGCCGCATCGATACTGCGGCTCAGATCGAATTGCAGCGTAATGGATGTCGTCCCCGTAGAACTTGACGAGGACATGCTGTTAATGCCTGCGATGTTGGAGAACTCGGCCTCGAGCGGCGTGGCCACCGATGACGCCATCACATCGGGATTCGCGCCCGGTAAGGACGCCGAGACCTGAATGGTTGGATATTCCACCGTCGGCAGATTGCTGACCGGCAGAGTGAAGTAACTCAATAGGCCGAATATGAGGATGCCCCCCATGACCAAGGTGGTCGTGATGGCACGGCGGATGAAAAAATCAGTGAAATGCATTCAACACTCTCGCGGGCGCATCGAAGACGGCACGCTCATGATTGGGCCGCAACAGAATCCAGCCCGGTTTTGCCCAATTGAGTTTGCGGCTGTAGCAGGCGCACTTTCATCCCCGGCGCAAGCCGCATCTGCCCTTCCGAAATGACCATGTCTCCCGCAGTGAGGCCGCTGCCGATTATCGCCAGCTCGCCTCCTTTTGCAGGTGTAAAGTTACGCAGCACTTGAACTGGGCGCATTTCGACCGTTTGGCTACCGTTATTCATGACCCAGACATATTTCCCTTGCGGTCCAGTCTGAATTGTTCGAATCGGCACCGTCACGCGATCGTGTTCCACCTGCAATTGCGCCTCGACATTGACAAACTGCCCAGGCCACAGAGTTCGGTTAGTGTTCGCGAACTCGGCTTTAAGCTTGATTGTGCCGGTAGTGGTGTCAACGCTGTTATCGATAAATCGCAGTTGCCCTGTAACGGTGCTCTCTCCGTCCGGGGAGGCCCTTACGAGAAGTGGGTGCTGTTCATTAAACTTGCGAACATCGTCCAATAACTGCTGAGGGACGCCGAACGAAACGTAAATGGGCGAAATCTGCAGCAACGTGACAAGGGCCGCATCGTTGTCTTTGATTAGATTGCCGGCTTTTACTGCAATCGCACCGGCACGTCCGCTGATCGGAGCTGTAATTTTTGTGTATTCCAGCTGAAGTTGAGTCTGGTCCAGGCGCGCATGGTCCGCTTTGTTTGAGGCCACGGCACTCTCGACGGCCGCTTGATCCGCCGCTAGCGCGGCCTGTGCCTGCTCGTTAGTTGAGACGACTTGTTCGGTCTGCTCCTTAGAGAAGATCCCTTCACGTGATAATTCCAGACCGCGCCGGGCGGCCGCACTCGTTTGCTGTATATTTGCCTGATCTTTTGTCACATTGGCGCGCGCCTGCTGTTCGAGCGCGACATCTTTGGCGATATCCGCCTTAATTTCGGCAAGTTGACGTTGCAGGGGCTCGGGATCAATTTCAAAGAGCAGTTGTCCTTTTTCGACGTTTTGCCCTTCTTGAAAATCGACTCGCAACACTTGACCGGCAACACGCGACTTCACGTCGACGCTAGTAATCGCTTCCACCGTCCCGACAGCCGAAACATCCAGAGGAACGTCCGCGGTCGTTGCGGTGACCGCGCGCACCGGCGCGGCCGGCATCATCATCATGTTTTGTGCGCCAGCCGAACGGCTCTTACTACAGGAAACAAAGAGCATGGCACATGCAACCATGCACACAGATAGCGCTAGCAAATGAAAAATACGATGTGGATTCACTGGACCTACAGAACGGCGGCTAAATTCTATCGTCGCATAAACAAACTAGTTTTTACTGCGCATCCTCATTAAGTTACGGTCAAAGGAGTCTTTAAGTTCCCTTGTAAGCGCAGCATGTCAAAACATCACATCGGTACCCGGCAGGTGTCCGTTTCCGAACACGCGGTAGCGAATTTCGAACGCCTTTTCGGCTTCCCGGTCGAGCCGATCCTCATTTCAGCCCCCGGACGTGTCAACCTCATCGGCGAACACATTGACTATCACGAACTTCCCGTTCTGCCCATTGCCATCCAAAAGCGTATTGTCATCGCGTTCCGGCCCCGCGCAGATAAAGGCGTCCGAGCAACCAGTCAGCAAGAGATTGATGCTGCTGAGTTCACCCTGGATTCGCCTTTCACCTCCGCGTCGCAGGGTCATTGGAGCAATTACGTACGCGCCTCAGCGCAAGCCATTCAAACCCGATACGCTCTTACACGCGGCATTAACGCTTTCATTGCAAGTGATCTGCCATCGGCGGCGGGACTCTCGTCTTCTTCCGCGTTGCTCGTCGCATTCAGTCTCGCTCTATTGCGCGCAAACGAAATCGAGCCCACTCTAAATGAATTGACGGCCCTATTGCCCGACGGTGAGCAACTAGTAGGAACGCGCGGCGGCGCGATGGATCACGTTGCGATTCTTGGGTCTCGCGCCGGCTTTGGAACGCTGATCAATTCCTTTGCCCCGCTCGAAATCGACCATGTTCCCGTCCCCCCGAGTTGGCGATTTCTGGTAGCTCACAGCCTGGTGGATGCTCAAAAGTCAGGCGCCTTGCGTTCCGAGTACAACGCGCGCCGCGCCGCTGGGACCAATGCGATCGAGAGGTTGGGATTTGTCTCTTATCGCGAAGCAATTGTGAATTGTGACGGACATTGCATCGAAGCCCTGACTGACGAAAATGAACGAAACGCTTTTCTTCACGTCACTAGCGAAGCGGGCCGGGTGCAACAGGCAGCCCGGGCACTGCAAAACCACGACCTCGCGGTATTTGGCCGTCTGCTCGGCGAATCACACGCCAGCCTACGTGATCGCCTACGAGTGAGCCTGCCGGAAATCGATCGGCTCGTCGATTCGGCTGTCCATGCGGGCGCATACGGTGCTCGTCTGACAGGCGCAGGTTTCGGCGGCTGTGTAGTTTGTTTATGCACCGATAACAATGTGAAGCAGGTTCGCAACAAGCTGGTAAAAACGTTCTACGCAGAGCGCCCCGAGTTCGACGTGAATCGACATTTGTTTATCGCCGAGCCATCGGCGGGTGCGCTCGGCGGGAAGACTACAGTTGAAGAGTGATGACACTCAACGACTGTCGTCAGTTCTACGCGGAAGAGATTCGTTTTGCGGCCAACCCGAAATCACACGCTTTGATCGATGCCTTCGCACGTGTGGCGCGGGAAAGTTATCTCGGCGCACCACCTTGGCGCATCGGCGCTAATCCTGATCAACCTGACGGCGATGGCAAAGCGGAAGATCCGCGGCAACTCTATCACAATGTTGTGGTAGCAATCGATCCTAGCCGGCACTTGAACAATGGCCAGCCTAGCGCGTTGGCAACATGGATCGATGCCCTATCGCTAGCGCCGGGCATGCGGGTTTTCCATCTTGGCTGCGGAGTCGGCTATTACACCGCGATCATGGCGGAAGTCATTGGAGGGGCTGGCGAGGTGATCGCCGTCGAGATTGATCCGGGTCTGGCGGAACGAGCCAAACAAAACTTGGCTGGTTATCCGAATGTGACAGTTCATTGCGCCGACGGGGTAACGTTCGACCCCGGTGTTTGCGACGCCATGCTGATTAACGCGGGGGTGACCCATCCGCATCCTGCCTGGCTTAACCGGCTTAGCGAAAACGGTCGCTTGGCATTCCCGCTCACGTTCGGCTACGAAAAGATTGGCGGAATTGGTGTGATGGCCAAGATCACGCGGAAGGGAGATCGCTTCAGCGCTCAGATTCTTACGCAGGTGGCCATCTACAATTGCGCATCCGCGCGCAATGCATCAATTGAGCCACGATTACGTGAAGTTCTTACATCAAGAGAAATTATGAAGTGGAAATCAGTTCGAACCGATCCACACGACCAGAACGAAACCTGTCTGCTTCATGCCGCGGATATTTGTCTCAGCACTGCTGCTGTTGAATCTCAGCCGGATTCTACCTCCACAACCGCTTAATCACGCTGATCAGTACCAACCCGCTGACGACTGACACGGCCAGCAACCCAAAGCCGTACCCCATTCGCCCATACAAGAAATTTCCAACGGTAAAGAGCGCAGCCCATATCAACACAGTTCCGCTCACCCATCCGAGCATTGCCAGCGGAATGTTATCGGTTCTGGCCCACGCCGCGACTTCTGCGTCTGAAATGCCTGCTTCGATTTGAATACGCTGCCAACCGGGACCAAACGGCCGCACCTTTTTATAGAACTCAACCAGCGTCTTCGAGTCCGTTTTCGGCCCGACGTACGCTACTATCACCCAGCAGATGGTTGTTCCAATTACCGTGAATAACAATTGCTGATCGGTACTGACGACAAATCCGCGCCGGCCAGCTATAAAGAAGATCGCAGAAATCAGGAATGAACTGACCATGGCGGCAATTTCGCACCAGGCGGTTATGCGCCACCAAAACCAGCGCAGGAGATACAACAAGCCAGTCCCGGCGCCTACCTGCAGAATCAAATAGAAGCTCTCTTGGGCAGTCTGCAGGACAAACACCAGAGCAGAAGATAAGACAAACAGCAGAATGGTGGCCATCCTGCCCGCAAAGACATAATGTTTTTCGCTTTTACTCGGCTGTAAAAAGCGGCGGTAAAAATCGTGTACAAGATACGACGCGCCCCAATTCAAATGGCTCAGAATCGTCGATGAATTCGCCGCAATCAATCCGCCTACCATTAATCCGATCCAGCCCGCCGGAAGAAACTTCAACATTGCCGGAAACGCAATATCCGGGCCGATCAAGGATTTGTCCACATGCGGGAATGAAGTCTGTATGTCCTGCAGCGTCGGATAAACGATCAGTGACGCGAGCCCCACAAGAATCCATGGCCAAGGCCGCAGAACGTAGTGGGCCAAATTGAAGAATAAGGTGCCGCCGAGAGAATCTTTTTCCGATTTCGAGGCAAGCATTCGCTGCGCGACGTAGCTTCCGCCGCCTGGTTCGGCGCCCGGATACCAAACTGCCCACCATTGCACAGCCAGCGGCATCACGAATACAGCGACGGCTAATTCCCAGTTGTCGCGAAAGTTCGGCAATATGTTTAAGTAATTCAATCCGCCGGGGCCTGGCAGGTGGGACAACTTCGCAACCAAACCTGACATCCCACCCACTTGTGGCAATTCCACAGCAAAGTAAGCAGCCGCAATCACAGCGGCCATTTTGATGAAGAACTGGAACATGTCGATAACCAGCACGCCCCAAAGTCCCGAATGAGCTGCAAAAACCACGTTCAATAAACCGACGGCCAGCAAAGTTTCCCAACGGCTCAGGCCGAACAGAACACTTGCAATTTTGCAGGCTGCCAGATCGACGGTCGCCATAATCATGCAATTGAAGAGCAGCCCCAGGTAAATAGAGCGAAATCCTCTCACTGCCATTGCCGATGTACCGGAATACCGAAGTTCGTAGAATTCCAAATCTGTCAGAACGCCGGACCGCCGCCAGAGCCGCGCATAGAAAAACACGGTCGCGACGCCCGTCAGTGTGAATGCCCACCATTGCCAATTACCGGCTACGCCTTGTGTCCGGACAATGTTTGCGACCAGGTTCGGAGTGTCGCTTGAGAACGTTGTTGCAACCAAAGAGATGCCCGCGAGCCACCATGGCACGGAGCGTCCCGACGCAAAGAATTCCGTAGTGTTTTTACCGGAACGTCTGCCAAATGCAAGTGCGGGAAGAAAACAGATTAAGAGGCAAAGTATTGCAATGATCCAGTCGATCGGGTGAAGAATCATGCCAATGGCTGAGCATACCGTACAGCCAAATGAGCATTAGTCGATCAATGCGTATTGAGGGCTATCGACGTGAGCGCTGAGCGTGAAACCTACCGAGAGTTACTGGAACGGCCCTTTTCGCAGCGCAGCACCGAGCACTTTGCCGGGTCCCGGTTCTTGAACGAAAGCAACGATCCTGATATTGGCGGGATCCATTTCTGATTTGAGTTTGAATTCCAAATCCTGGCTCAGGTTTTTTCCAGGTTCCAGACTGCCGATTTTTTTGAGGC
>DASREJ010000001.1:0-18849 GCA_035652115.1 Bryobacteraceae bacterium | reverse complement strand
TACCGTGGTTACTTCACGTTTATTGGTTTGATATAAAACGAAGCCTTGCCCCGACGGCGTGATGCGCATCACGAGCCCGCTCGGCTCAGTTCCTACTATGAGATTGCCGGAGTCGTCGATGATCATGGAGCGAGCGTGAGTCTCCTCGGTATCGAAGAACTTCGTACCTTTGCCGTCCGGCGAGACTTTGTAAATCAATCCAGCGTCGCCGGTGGCGACGAAAAGATCTCCCGCTTTGTCGAACGCCATCGACCAGATGTATTTACATTTCGGATCGAAGAACAGTTGCGATTTGCCGGTGCTATCGATGCGATAGATTTTGGCATCCGGTAGCACAGCCGCGTAAACGCGATCCTGCTTGTCGACAGCGAGCGCATGAATTTCGAGGCCGGTCAACTCTGCCAGGGTTTTCGGCTTGCCATTCGCAGGCAGCGCATAGACTTTTGTGGTGGCGCCAGTAGGCGCGCCGCCGGCGTAATAAAGTGTCCCCTTCGAATCCTGAACAACGGCCCACAGATAAGGAACGTTCGTGCTGTCCAGTTCTTTGAACGTTGGCGCTAGCGTAATGTGGCCATCGCTACGGATCGACAGATTTTTCGGAGTGCCTTTCGTGAAATCCGCCTGATCCGACTGGTCCCATACGCGGGTATCGGTTGCCATGCAAATATAAGGCGCGGCTACAAGCAAAACTAGAGTAACGGCCCCATATATGGCCGACGGTTTGAACATGATTTAGGTAAGGCCCTTCAGTTCACGTAAATCTTGAGTGAATAGTTGCCTGTGACGACTTCGTCAAAGGGCACAGAAGCCTGTTCGTGAGCGCTTTCGGGCGAACTGACAAACTGATGATTGGTGGCGCGGCCGCTCTGCATCACGTTCAAAACGGAGGCAGGCAGACTGGGCAAAATTTTCTCGTCAGAATAAACGGTGGGTTGCGATTCAATCAGCGATACATATAGCCGATTGTTGCTCCGCTCTTCATTCAACATCGCGACGGTTTGTGGAATGTCTTCGATGCGGTTCAGTGAACTTGCGATGTTCTGAAAACGGCTCAGTGTCTCCGCATCGCTGAATAGAATCTGATGCTCGCCTTTATTCAAACCAGCCGGGATCTTTACGTCGACCGTTCGTTCAATCCGGTCGCCGCGATAGGGCCGCAGGAAAACTTTTACCGGCACCTCAGTTCCAGGAGTCACTTTGTTGTCGGCGATCCATGCTGACTCAATCTGGGCAATGCGCCGCTCCGGCAAAAGATCTACCGACACGTCGACAGCCGTAACGTTTGGCAGCTTGTTGGAATTGACAAACAGCCGATTGAATTTGTCGCCCCACCAGCCGGCAAGCAACATCGGTGTCGGCACAGGAGTTTCGGCCGGGGCCTGCATCGTAGTCAGTTCGATGCGGTGCTGCCCTTCCACTTGCAACTCGCCGTGCAGCCGGTAAGTCGCTTCTTCAGAAAAGTCGTTCAGGTTTGAAAGCGTGTTGAAGAGTGTCGCCATCATCAGGTAAGGCGTCCATTTTTGGTCCACGAATACGTTGAAATGAAAATCTCGCGAGTTGCGCACACTATTGTGAGCGCCGTAGCTCTTGACGTGCATCGTGACTGGAATCATATGGGCGGTGGCGCCGAGTTCGCCTCCAATCGCGCTGTGCCGATCTTGCCGGAGTGCGCCGACGACTTCAGACGCATTGCCCATTTTTGTCGGCTGATAGGAAGATGCCAGAGTAGTGATGATGTCTTCTTTAGCCAGCGGCATATCGACAGGTCCGAGATTGAACATCGGGTGCCCAAAGGCCAACACTCGCTTACCGTCGTTGTAGGTTACGGTTCCACCACCGGTCATAGTCATGTCACCGGACACCAGGACCGCTGCGATACTCTCTCCGGGCTGCAGAGCCGTCCGCCAATCCTTCGCGGGGACAGCGGAATCGAGTTGCCCTCCCGCGCCGCCTTGCGAAACGGTCATGCGCAACTGAGTAAAGATGGGCGCAAACTGCCTTACGGCTTCGTCGGTAAAGCCCGACATCGCAATGGGTGTCGCAATTGGCGTCATGCTGGTGGTCGCCGGCAAGTTGCCGGAACCACTTGCGGCCATTACTCGGGCGAGTAATTCGCTCGGCATCGGCGTTGTTGCGGAAGCCACCTGAATTTTGTCGGGTGTACGGCGGTCTTGGGGGCGCGAGGCATCGAAGTCGTTCACTTCCAGCATGAGTTTTATCGGCGTGATGCCACAGATCGCATCGGGCGAAAACACGCTCAGCCGCAACGAAATAGCGCCCACCAACTTGCCGTCAATGTAGACCGGGCTGCCGCTCATTCCTCCGGCTACGTTGGTGCGTGCCGCTTTTCCGGTCAGCTTCGCCACAATGATGTCCTCATGCGGCCCCCACATGTTCTCCCAAACGCCGATGATCTCCACTGGCACAGGTTCCGGTTTGTCGCCTTGAAACACGGTCCAAGCAACCGCCTGCATGCCGGGCTTTAGCGCACTTTCAGGAAAAAGGTCCACCTTGCCCGCTTTGGGCGGAACGGTCATGTTGGGTATTTCCGTTTCGTGAGCACGAGAAGAGGAGGAAAACGCTATAAGCGCAATAAAAAGAGACGCGGAAGACAGCACTGCTCGTGTGAGCATGAATAACCTTCTTTGAGAGATCAGAATAGATCTGAGTATTGCCTACAGAGGCGACTCATTCGGATGTCCTTTATTATCCCGCACAAAAAGGAAGTTCGTCAGGATTCAGAGGATATAGATATGCTCTCCTCTATATATATGGTCAGATGACTACTTATCGGATAATCTTAAAGGTGTAATGGCAAGAGGTCGAGTCCTTAGCGCGACGGAGTTCAAGGCGAAGTGTCTCGCGTTGTTCGATGAAATCGAGCAGGGCGGCGTCGCGATTACAATTATGCGGCGAGGTCGCCCTATTGCGGTTGTTAGTCCCGCCCCGAAAGATGCATGGAAGTCACCACGAGACAGTTGGGCGGGCAAGGCAAAAATCGTAGGCGACATTGTGAATACCGACAGCGCCGAATTGTGGGAAATCGTTGACAAAGAGTAAGCGACTGGTCCCCCAATTCGCCGAATGAAGCCTCATCTGCTTCTGGATACTCACATCCTGGTTCGATGGCTAATCGATAGTAAGCGCCTCTCTCGCAGTCAAACGAAGGCAATCGAGACAGCAGTACAACGCGGAGAGCCGATCGCCATCAGTGCGATAACGCTGCTCGAAATTGCCATCTTGACTAGTGCAGGAAAGCTGATTTTTGCGGCTGGTTTGGACTCCTTCCTAAATAATTTACGGGGCAATCCGATATTTCGTTTGCTGCCGTTATCGTACGAAGTCGCGCTGGAAATTGCATCGCTCGGAATACTAAATGATCCGGCTGATCGCACGATTGTCTCGACGGCGCGCCTCCATCAGCTACGTCTCGTGACATCAGACCAGCGCATAGTTGAATCGAAATTGGCAAGCGTAGTCGAGTAGATGACCTACAGCTTTAGCAACGTCTTCCTCAATAGATCTAAGCTCGCCTGAGTCGCAAGCGTCCGAACGCGATAGCGATCGGCGCCGTAACGAACTCGAATGACACGCGTTTCCGTAGGAGTGGCGATCCCTAAATACACGGCACCGACGGGATCATATTCGGTACCTCCGTCCGGGCCAGCGTAACCGGTCGCCGATAGAGCATACGTTGCGCCGCTCAAGCGTCGCGCGCCTTCGGCCATGGCAGCGGCCACTGGTTCGCTGACCGCCGTATGCTTCTGGATCAAGCTGGCAGGCACTCCCAGCACTTGCTGCTTTTGGGCCGCCGAATAGGTGACGTACCCTGCCACGAAAAAGTCGGAACTACCGCCGCGTTCCGTGAGACGTCCGGCAATCAGACCGCCGGTGCAGCTCTCCGCGGTTGCAACGGTCGCATGATGTTTGCGTAGAAGACAGCCGATCACGGCTTCTAAGGGCTCATCCGGGTTCGTGCTGTACACTTTGTCGCCGAGAAGCTCGGCTATCGCGTTTCCTACCTCGCGCAAGAGATCGTCCGCCCGCTGTTCTGTTTCGGCTTGTGCCCGCAAAAAGACGAAAAGATCGCCGGGTGACGACAGCACCGTCGTGACTGGGTTCGTGTACCTCGTGTACACGGGCGCAATAAGTGTGTCTAGGTCGGATTCACCAATCCCTGTGATGCGAAAACTCCGTACTCGAATCACCTGCGGCGGAATGACATGCCTGAGGCGCGGAACCAATTCGTTTACCAACATCGGCTTCATCTCGCGCGGCGGCCCGGGCAGCATCGCGAGAGCGCCGCGATCCGTGGAAAGAAATTGTCCCGGCGCACTTCCGTTCGGATTGGGCATCGCTTCAGCGCCTTCGAGCAGATAGGCTTGCTTGATGTTGTTCTTCGCCATCGGCCGGTTGATCTGGCGGAAGCGGCTAATAAGAATCGATTCCTGCTCAAGTGAGAGCTTAAGATTAAGGCCGAGCGCGCCGGCTGCGGCCTCACGCGTCAAATCGTCCTCCGTGGGGCCCAAGCCACCGATCAGAATGACGATATTCGAGCGAGCAACTGACTCTCGGATTGCTTGCGTCAAGCGGTCACGATCATCGCCGATAATATGTTTGGCAACTACCTCAACTCCCAGCAAGTTGAGATGTTCTGTCACAGCCAACGAGTTGGTGTCCGTGCGCTGCGGCGTGAGCAGTTCAGTGCCAATCGCCAGGATCTCGGCGGTTTTTGCCATCGCGTTAACTCACGATAGCGGCCGGCCTGCGATTTCGGCGTCAACCCGATAAAGGGCGTTGTGAGTGGCCAGGACGATTGATTTCGACGGCGTGAAAGCCAAGCCGACGATGCCAGGACCCGAAAGGTATTGCTCGGGCCGGCGCTCGGGATCTATTCGAATAATTCCCCGATGTCCGGCAAGCGATGCCGCCACGTAAAGATTGCCCGCCGCGTCAAACGCCAAGCCTTGCGGCCGGCCTAGGCCGCGATAAAACGTTTCTACTTCGCCGGCTTTCGAGATGCGGTGGACGGAATCGAAACTGGAAGTCGTCGGTCCTGTGACATAAAGATAGTCTTCCGGCCCGAACGCGAGATGATAAGCCGCTATCGAAGGCTCAAGCGTGGCAAAAACGTAAATCTGGCGGGACCGGCTGATCTTGAAGATTGTTCCACTGCGGTCACCTACGTAAAGATTTTCCTCGTGGTCAAACGCAATGCCGGTAGCAACTCCCATGCCTTCGACGTAAACTGACATGTTGCCGGTGGGAGTGATTTGATAAACGATGCCATCATAACGGCTGGAAACGTAGAGAATTCCGTCGCGATCAAAAGCCAGACCTGTCGGATTCATCAGATCTGTCACGAACGGCTTGGAGTTGTAATTGGTATCTACCTTGTAAATGGAGATCGGCGATTTCTGCCCGCGCGACCCGCTGAATGTGCTGAAGACGTTGCCATCGCTATCGACAGCAGGATTTGCGACCGGATGCAAACTGTCCGCTATCTGAATGCCGAGGTGAGTTTCGCGAAGTTCGCTTTCGGCAGGCCCTGAGACGACGGCAACTTCGCCCACGATGGCGGATTCCGGAACACGCGCGATGATATATGAATCGCTTGCCACGATGAGATGCGCCGTTTGATTTCCAAAACGAACCGCTGGACGCCCGCCGCTCGCCAAGTACTGGCCGCGAATGTAAAGCTCACCTCCGCTAATTGCGGCGGGAGGTTGGATGGTTGCGATTTTGGGACGCTGCGTAGCGGCCTGTTCAGCCGCTGGTTGTTTGGACGCCATAGTTAAAGGATTCTGAAAACCCCGCCTACATATAAGATAAGCGCGCCGTATAATCCGGCTGCCAAATCGTCGCAGACGATCCCATATCCCTCCGGTAAGCGCTCGATTTTGCGGATCGGCCAAGGCTTCCAAATATCAAAGACTCTAAACAGCACGAAAGCAGCCAGGAAGTTTTTCCAGGCGAAGCTGGTTGCCCCGACAAGCGTAAGCCATTGACCCAATACTTCGTCGATGACTACCAGTCCCGGATCTTTTTTGCCAGTTATTTGCGCTGTGCGGGTGGCCGACCAAATTCCTGGCATCAGCCAGATTATTGTCAGGGCAAGAAAAGTCAGTCGGCCCGAGCCGGCGTACTCGCGTAATACAAACGCGATGAGTACGGCTACGAGAGATCCGACTGTTCCGGGCCCCCATGGAAAATAACCGCATCCAAACCATGTCGCTAGCGCGAGCGCCAGCCGCTTCACTGAATACGGTCCTTCGCTTGTGACAACGGTGGTTCCGGCTCTGGCGCATCTTCAAGTTCGTTGTGCGCAGTGGGGGTAGAAATTACGTAAGACTCGGATGCCCAATTGCCTAGATCCAGCAACCGGCATCGATCGCTGCAAAATGGCATGTTGGGGTCGTCCAAAGGCACTTGCTTGCCACAAATCGGGCACGATACCGTCTGCGCCATGGCCACTCTAATTACAATTATCGAACGGGGATGCCGGTAGCACGCAGACTATTGGCGGAAAGAATGGGAAACGGATTGGCCGCTTGTTGGAGCGCGACGAAACTTTGCTCAGGCGCGTCGGCGAGTTCGCCCACTAAATCGTAATCATGAGCTTCCGTGACGCGCAATGTACGCATTTCACCGGGCCGCGGTTCGCCAGGACCGAAATCATTGATATAGCAGACGCCATCAATTTCGGGAGCCTGGGTGGCGATCCGTCCTTCCCAGAGTAAATCGGTTTCCTTGGACGGGCCGTCGATTAGAATCGGCAATTCGCGTCCGATCAGCCGCTTGTTGCGGTTGAGAGAAATGTGGCGTTGCAACGCCATCAGCTTCCGTTTTCGCGCGTAGATGGTGCGTTTGTCGACTTTGCCATCCAACAGAAAGCTGCCGCTGGTCTCTTCATCGCTATAGGAAAAAACACCGAGGCGGTCAAATTGAGCAGCCTGCACAAACTGACACAACTCATCAAAATCTGTGTCAGTTTCGCCCGGAAAACCAACAATCATGCTGGTACGAATGGCAACGCCCGGAATGCTTTGCCGAATGCGCTCCAGAAGTTTCAGGAAGATGTCGGCATTCGCGCCACGCTTCATGCGTTTTAGGACGGCCGCGCTTGCGTGCTGCAGCGGCATATCGATGTACTTGACCAGAGATTCGTGGGCCGCAATGGTGTCCAGCAGCTTTTGCGTGACTTTGTTCGGATAGGCGTAGAGAAATCGAATCCATTTCGGCAGATCGGTGGAAATTGCAGCGAGCCGCGCCAGAAGTTCCGCCAAACCGTCTTTCAGTCCTAGATCTTGGCCGTAGACCGTCGTGTCCTGGCCAATCAAATTGATTTCTCGAACGCCCATGTTCAGCATGCGCGTTGCTTCATTCACCACGCTTTCAAACCGGCGGCTGCGAAATTTGCCGCGGAACTGGGGAATCACACAGAATGAGCAGGGATGATCGCATCCTTCTGCAATTTTGATGTAGGCGGAGTGCCTCGGCGTGGTGAATACGCGGGCTGTGAGGTCGTGATAAAGATAGGGTTCCGCGGCTAACTCTTTCGGTTCCAGACCTTCGCAAAGCGCCGTGATCTGCGAAAGCTCGTTCGTGCCCAACACTGCGTCTACTTCGGGCATGTTCTTGCGGATATCGGCTCGATAGCGCTCGACCAAGCAGCCAGCCACAACCAAGCGCTGCGCTTTACCTGTTTTCTTGTACTCGGCCATTTCAAGAATGGTGTCGATCGATTCCTGTTTCGCCGGATCGATGAAACTACATGTGTTGACCACGATGACATCTGCCTCAGCAGGTTGAGGCGTGAGTTCGTGACCGTCGGCGACCAATTGACCCATCATCACCTCCGTGTCAACGAGGTTCTTCGGGCAGCCGAGACTTACAAATCCAATTTTCAAGGCGGGGATTGGCGCGTACCGGAACAGGCACGCAACGGATTCAGCATATCAGAGACAAGGCGAACAAAAGGTGCAGGTGTGTAAGTTGTTATTCCGCCGAGGACTGCGCGCCAGGACGAAGTTTACGATGAATTTTCCTCAAAGCGTCGGCCAGATCGGCCGGTGAGTGCAAATTGATGGTCACACCGTCATGTAGGGCCGCGGCACGTTGGACAATATCGGGAAATTCGCCGTTGCCGCCAACTTCCAGGTTTGCCAAATCATGAGTGAAGTCCTCACGCATGCCCATGATGGTCGAAAACGGCATACGAAATCGACCGGTCGAGATCGGCGAGTATTTCAAATAGAAGATCGGAGGACTTCCGGGGCGCCGGCTGGCGGCGAGCTCTGGGGGAATCTTGTCGCTCACCCTATTTGTGGGACCCAGAACGACGATTGCATCCGCAGCATCTTTGGCCTTGACTTCGTTTTCGAGCAATTCCAATAACATGCTGGAAACGTTTTGGGATTGCTGCAGAACCTGATAGGAGACTTTGCCTAACTGCAATTCGTCGAGCGCGCGTGAAAAACGTTGTTCCTCGTGAGAATTGAAATCGTCTGACCGGAAGACCTCGCGCTGCTGATCGAGATTGAACGCGACCAATCGTACTGAATTACTCGGTAGCAGCTTCAACACTGAAGAAAGAGCTTCAATCAAAAACGCGCGGTCCCACGCACGCAAACGCGTCGAATCGGCGCGCATCGGGACGGCGTCTATCAACACGGCCAGGCGGTTCAGGTTCCGCTCAGAAACAGGATGTTCCCAGGCCGGAAAAGTCAAAGCTTCAACTGTGTTGGGCTGTATGCTCACGGGCGCTTTCGTCTCGCTGCCGTGGGCATAAACTTTCGTTTTCCATCTTCTGTGGAAGAGGCGATGTTGCTTGTCCACGACAACGAGTTCCACCGAATATTCACCTTCGCCTGAGGCAATGACGCCGCTGAACTCCACATCCTTGCGGTCCCGCTGCAGATTAAATTTAGACCGAAGATCGGATGGAATTCCGGGAATTCGATAGGATTCGCTAAACCACGCCGGCGTTCCGTCTGCTGGCTGCACTCGTATATACGCGGCAATTGGCGTTTCTACCCCGCCAAACTCTTTTAGCGGGCAATGCACTAAATAGCCAATCTCGAATCGAAATGCAAAATCCAGAAAAGGTCTTGTGGGTTCCGCATCGCACGGCAGCGTCTGAGTTGCCAGGGCCTCATCAAGAGCTAGTTCCAATCTTTTTGATCGTTCCGGGGCAATTTGAAATTGTCCCGATGCGGAAACGGCCAATACCGCGAGCACGAGAATGCGTTGTGCGTACATTTCGGTTCTGCTCGACGCTCCTAGATTGTATCGACTACCAATCGAAGAACGCGATTCAAATCTGGCTGAAGCAATGGCGAGCTTACCGACGTCGAGAGAGCGTAGGGGCAGTGAGCATCCCGGCACTCGGGACGGAGGAGAGTTCATCAGGCATGCTCGAAACGGGGAATCAAACCGAGAATCAGGTAAAGACAAACGGCTGGGGCATCGATCAACGTTATGAGGACGCCTTCGGCAAGTGGCATGATACGCCGAAAGAAACAATTGACGCCATCATGGGCGCCATGGGCGCTGGCGCGGATGAACTAGTTGCGCCGCGCGACGAATCGGTGATCGTGGCAAGAACCGGTGAGCAACTCGAGCTCGCGGGATGCGCAACTGTCACGCTCGAATCGGGAGAGGTTTTGAATTGCGAATTGAGGCTGCCTTCCGATTTGCCCTCCGGCTACCATCAAATTCATTTTGAAGATTCGGAAAAGGCAGGCAGGCTGATTGTCAGTCCGGGCAAATGCTATTTGCCTGAACAACTACGGACGTGGGGTTGGGCGGTACAACTTTACGCTGCGCGTTCACGCGAGAGTTGGGGCATCGGCGATTTCGCGGATTTGGACAAACTGGCTAAGTGGTCATCTGCGGAATTAGGCGCGGGCATGATGCTGCTAAATCCGCTGAGCGCGGCGACTCCCATCACTCCGCAGCAGGGCAGCCCGTACTTTCCGGCGTCACGGCGATTCTTCAACCCCATGTGGATTCACGTTGAGTGGGTGCCCGGAGCAAACACGGAAAAAGTACCTCAGTTGGAAGAAATTGCAAAACAAGGACGCGCGCTGAATCGAGAGCGGCTCATACAACGCGATCGCATTTTCGAATTGAAGATGGAAGCTTTGGAGTTGCTATGGTTGCAATTTCAAGGCGAACCTGCGTTTGACGCGTTTTGCAAAGAACACGGGGCGGATCTGGATCGGTTCGCGTTATTCTGCACGCTGGCGGAACAGTTTAAATCGGGATGGCACAATTGGCCGCAGCCGTACCGGCATCCGGCTGGCCCTGCCGTTTCGCAGTTTGCCATTGACAACGCAAATCGCATTCAGTTCTATAAATGGCTGCAATGGCTTTTGGATGTTCAATTGGCCAAGTGCGCTCAGCATTTGGAACTTATGCAGGATCTGCCAATCGGTGTTGATCCGGACGGAGCTGATGCATGGGCATGGCAGGACGTGTTCGCACAGGAAATCGGCGTAGGAGCGCCGCCCGACGAATTCAACACGCAAGGTCAAAGCTGGGGACTGCCGCCGTTTATCCCGGGGAAGTTGCGTGCAGCCGGATATGAGCCATTTATCCAAACACTACGCGGCGCTTTCCGCCATGGCGGCGGACTGCGCATCGATCACGTGATGGGACTTTTCAGGCTGTTTTGGATCCCTAACGGAATGCCGGCAGCTCAAGGCGCTTATGTGCGTTATGACGCCGACGAGATGCTGTCGATTGTGGCACTCGAAAGCGAGCGTGCCAAGGCGTACGTTGTTGGCGAAGATCTTGGAACCGTGGAAGCCGAGGCGAGAGAGAAGTTAGCCGATTCGCGCATTCTTTCCTACCGGCTGTTATGGTTCGAGAAGGATTGTCCAGAGACATATCCGAAAGAAGCTTTGGCCGCAGTGACGACGCACGACTTGCCTACGGTTGCCGGCCAATGGACTGGATCCGATCTTCAAACACAACGCGAATTGAACCTTAAGCCGAACGAGGAAAGCACAGCCGAGATTAATCAGCGCCTGTCCTCCATGGCCGGCTTGAATTCCGATACGCCTATAGAAGACGTCATCACGGGAGCCTATCGCCTGCTCGCAACGGCGCCGTCGCGGATTCTGACTGCTGCTTTGGAAGATGCGGCCGCAGTCGAAGAACGACCAAACATCCCGGCAACAATGCCCGACCAGCATCCGAACTGGTCGATTGCCCTGCCGCTCCCAATTGAAGATTTGATGGAGACGCAACTGCCTCGAAAAATTGCCAACGTGCTGAAGCGCTAACTACATCACCGGCGGAACGCGAATGCGGGATGCCGTGCAGCTTCGGGGCGCGGGACAAGCCAGCGGAGTCAACGTTTTCGTGAGGCAGATCTCCACGGCTTTAAGATAAGTCCCGGAGCAGGCGATCATCAGATCCGCATCCTTCAAATTTGGATTTGCCTGCTCGAACGCCGCCTTGATCTGCATTGCGCTGAGCGTCTGTTGGTTCTTCGGCGCGGTAAATTGACGCGGAATTTGGATGGATGTGAACGCCTGGCGAATTAAGTTGAAGTAGGCTTGCGCGCTAAGGCCGCTGCAGGTTCCGTGCGTGGTCCACTCATGTTGAATCAGGCCAAGATCGGGCATAATGTCGAGAAAACTAGCCGGATTGCTCAGCCCCGGCGCATTGGAACAGTTTTCAGGATAGCCGCTATTTTGAAATTCGGGCCAAAGCCCGTGCACGATAAATCCAAAGTGATTGCCGCCGCCACACTCCGAACTGGAAGAATTCGAATGACAGTACTCTGGCGACCAGGAAAGGGTTAGCAAATAGTGATCGAAGACGCCAGGTGGCGCTTTCTGTTGGCCTGAGCCAACAAAAGAAAAAAGCAGCAGCGGAACAAGGCAGCGCAAACAACTTGTCATCAAGCCCTCCCTGAAATTATTGATTAGCGGGATTGGTTGCGGTTGTCCTTACTGTTGGATATTTAATGCCTAGTTGCTCCAGGTAGGTATCGTACTTAGAGGAATCGTAATAAAAAGGCTTCATCAGCGGCCGATATTTTTCCATGGTTTTCTCGTTGAGCCAGATAGCGGGTTTGTCCTCCGGACGTAGAAAGCTGATGTATTTCGTATTTTTGGTCTGGACGTTGTTGTAGTAGTCCCACGCGTTCTTGACCAGATCGGGATTGGTCATCAGATCCAGAAGCGTCAATGCCTGGACTTTCGCGCCGGCAATGACTCCTTTGTGAGCAATAGGTGTTGCCATGGAAACTCCGTTAGCCCAGTTGTGACCCGGACCGCCGGGAATGTTGGACGGGTACATAAGGACAACTGTTGGAACGTTCCAGGAGATATCGCCGATATCGTCGGAGCCGCCGCCCATAGGCTGCTGCTGGCCAAACCCTGCTTCTTCGGAGTCTGGCGATTGTTGGCGCGGAACTCGCAACTCAGGGATCTTTTTCGCGAGCCCGCGTTCCGGTTGTTTGAGTTCGCGCTGCAAACCTTTTGCGAGAGTCTCATCTTCCGTGGACCACTGCGGTAGGCCCACCTTCTTGATGTTGGCGTACATATCTTCGGCAATAGCCTTATTAAAGTAGCCTGGCCAAGCCTCGCCTAACAGGTGCTCCGAATAGGTGACGTCTGTCATTAACGCCGCGCCTTTGGCCATGTTGTCGCCGACGCGCCAAAGGTTCATGATGTGATCGTAATCGGCTTCGCGGAAGTAGTACCAGACAGATGCAGTGGGGGGCACGACATTAGGCTGGTCCCCGCCGTCCGTAATGACGTAGTGAACCCGCGTCGCCAAACGGAGATGCTCGCGTCGAAAGTTGTATCCGACGTCCATCAACTCGACTGCATCCAGTGCGCTTCTTCCGCGCCATGGCGCGCCTGCGGCATGTGCGCTCTCGCCTTTAAATGAATACTCAATCGAAACAAGCCCGTTCTGTGCCGTGGGGCCGTAGGAAACAGTCAGGTTTGCGCCGACGTGGCAGAACAGCACGGCGTCGACATCTTTGAACTCCCCCGCACGCACGTAGTACGCTTTTGAGCCGAGCAACTCTTCGGCAACGCCGGGCCAGAGTTTAATGGTGCCCTGCAGATGCTCGCGTTCCATCACCTTTTTCACCGCAATGGCGGCGAGTATGTTCAGCGGCATGCCGGAGTTATGACCTTCACCGTGGCCGGGCGCGCCTTGGACGATGGGATCGTGGTACGCCACACCGGGCTTTTGAGAAGCTTGCGGAATGTCATCAATGTCGGAGCCGAGCGCGATCACAGGCTTGCCGTGACCCCACGTCGCCATGAATGCGGTAGGAATACCGGCAATTCCGCGTTCCACGGTGAAGCCCTCTTTTTCAAGAACGCCTGTCAAATACTTTGATGTTTCAAACTCTTGAAATCCGAGTTCACCGAAGCTGAACACAGTATCGTTCATCACCTGGGCTTGCTTTTTCATGCCGTCGATCTGGCCCATCAGGTCGGCTTTGATAGCGGCCTGTTTGTCAGCCGGCATCGGCGACTGGGCGAACGCGGTGTGAGCGGCCAATAGGCCGGCAATGCAGAGAACTGCTGAATTGGTCTGAATCACTCGAATTATTGTATTCGCTCGTGAATCTGGTCAAATGATCTGTTGGCGGAACGGAATCAGATCGTAGCTAGAAGCCGGCTACGATCGGTGGCGCATCAGCCAAAGAAATCTTTAACTTTTTCGAAAACGCTCTTTTCATGCGGCGCATTTTCGGCGGGCAGCAGTTGCCCAAGCTCCTCGAAGAGTTTGCGCTGTTCGCGCGTCAGCCTTCTCGGAATCTGCACGTCGACATGCACGTAGAGGTCGCCGCGAGCGCGACTGTTTACGTGGGGCACGCCCAGATTGCGCATGCGGAAGTGCGCACCTGATTGTGTGCCTTCCGGAATTTTGATTTTTTGCGGACCATCAAAAGTCTCGATCTCGATCTCAGCGCCTAATGCAGCTTGCACAACATTGACAGGCAGTGTGCAATGAAGATCGTTGTCGCGCCGCTCGAAAATGGAGTGCTCGGCTACCTTGATGACGACGTAGAGATCACCCGGTTGAGCACCCGCCGGCCCAGGATTACCTTCATTTGCCAACCGTAAACGCGTACCACTATCCACACCTGCAGGAATGTTGACCTTTAATTTCTTTTCAACCCGGCTGAATCCTTCGCCGCGGCACTGTGTACATGCCTGGCGAATCACTTTTCCTCGACCACTGCAGGTGGGGCAAGTCTTTCGAATGGATAGGAAGCCTTGCTGATACAGCATTTCGCCGCGGCCGTGACAGGCCGCGCAAGTGACTAAACCGCCGCTCGGCTCAGCGCCAGTACCCTGGCACTTGGAGCACGCTTCCATACGCGGAATTTGCAGATCGGCCGAAAGGCCGCGCATCGAATCCTCAAAGCTGATCTCAAGGTCGTAGCGAAGATCTTCGCCACGCTGTACGCGAGAACGCTGGCCACGGCCCCCGCCGAACATGCCACCCAGTCCAAACATCTCGCCGAGAATGTCCCCGAGATCGGGAAATGTGGATTCGTCGAATCCAAAGCCGTTACCAGTGGCGCCGCTGACACCTTGATGACCAAAGCGGTCGTAGGCGGCGCGCTTCTGAGAATCGCTCAGAACCGCATACGCTTCAGCCGCTTCTTTGAATTTTTCTTCGGCTTGATGATCTCCCGGGTTCCGATCCGGGTGATATTGAAGGGCCAGTTTGCGGTAAGCGCTTTTCAACGTCTGTTCGTCGCAATCGCGCGTGACGCTCAGAACCTCATAGTAATCTCGTTTAGCGATCGGCAATGTTTTGGCTCCGGAAGGCTATTGATTGACAGCGACTTTAACCATCGCCGGACGCAGAAGCCGCCCCTTGAAGTAGTACCCGCGCTGATACTCTTCCAAGATAGTCTGGTCGGGGTGGTCTTTTGTGTCTACCATCTCAACTGCATGATGGATATGGGGGTTAAATAGCGGCACGTCTTCTGTGATCGGCTCCAGACCCAGCTTTTTCAAGCTTTCGTAGAGTCGCTGATAGATGATTTCCATGCCACGCGCATATTCCTTATCGGCGCTTTCGACTTTTAATGCACGCTCGAAGTCATCCAGCACCGGCAAGAGCGCTTTCACCGCATCCATCGCCGCAAATTCAAAGAGATCGCTGCGCTCACGCTCCACCCGGCGCCGGTAGTTTTCGAATTCAGCCTGCCGCCGCTGCAGCAAATCGCGCAATTCTTCGTTTTCTTTTGCCAGACGGCTTCGTTCGGAGGGTTTTTCCGGGGCGGGCGAATCCATTTCCCGAACCGCTGCTTCCGGTTCGGAGGAGGCCTCCCGAGGGCGTTCAGATGATTGCACCTCTTCTTCCATAGCTAAGCCATTATTTTCTACTGATTCCATCAAAACACCGAGACGGGCGCTTTGGCGCCTCAAATCTCAGCGTAACAAAAGGTTAGAGGATCTAGAAAGTTCGGGCGGCAGCGCGGGGGGTACTACGCGCGTGCGGCCCACGTTGGTTTTTACGAAATAAGGCCAATTTTCTGCTTGACCATTGGCAGGCGGTTGCCGGGTTTAAGAAACGAAGTCAATTGGCGGTGGAACTTGCAGCCAGCCTTGATGACCGAGCAATGCTGCGACGTGACTCCGGATGCGGCCTACTGGGCAATCTATTTGTGGGCGTGAAGACGCGAATACCGCTTTTTACGAAACAAAGCCAATTTTAGTTCTAACTCGCTCGTTCTTTGGACTTGCCGGTTTGTAGTGATTCCCGCGTCAGACTATGCGATCGCGTTCCTTTTCGGGTGGCATGGTTCGTCAGCTATTTTGCTACGCCGTAGAGGGGCTGCTACGATGCGTGACCCGCAAATAGCTGATTACCTGGACAGCAGCGTCGAGTCCAAGATTGTCACCGCAGGTCGCCGGTGCCCTAGGAGTGTATAAGAAGCAGTATCGCCTCGATGGCGCAAGCAATTGTACAGCGTGCCAGCGCCTCTCAGTCATTCTCCGAGAAAGGAATGAGGATAAACATAGAGAACAGAACTACCACCAACGGTTTTGAAGTAGTTGCAGTTTCATCATCCGCTCCAGTTCTGCGGCGGATATCGCTCGGCTTGTCTCCAACTCCCAAGCGTCTCCAGCCGCCTTTCCAAAGCGGGCAGATACCGTGCTAATTCAACCGGACATTTACCGTGCTAACGACACGGTTTTGAAGTAATATTGACGCGTTTAGCGGAATTCCTGCAGAATAGCCCGGAATGACAAATGCATTCCGGAGTTTTGGGTTTCTCCTTACAGTAGTTACGGGTTTGACGCCTACAATCAGCGCTCAATCCAGCGTCCTTTCAGATACCGCTGATCAACGCGCACTGTATCATTTTGTTCGCAGCGCCGCGTATGTAAGTCGAAGATCGGCCGAGCTGGACCAGAAGAATGGTACTGGCCGTTCCTTGCGGAATGCGTTTTCCCAGACTGTTGGCCTCAACGATAAGGATTCTTCCGACGTCTTTGCGGTTGCGACAGAGCTCGACGCGCAGTTCGCGTCCGTTGACGCCCAAGCTGCCGCCGTGATCGCAAGCGCAAAAAGAACTCGGACGACCGACGGCCTGATCCCCCCGCCACCTGCAGAGTTGTTGACTCTGCAACAGCGAAAGATCGCCCTTATATCTACACTGTCGCAGACCATCACTGCGAGGCTCTCGTCCAGTGCTGCGGCCGCAGTCTCCGCATATCTTCGGCGCGGAAAGGCTACCTCCCAACCACCGGGGAATTTGGTCGGCGCTGGGAGCAACTGATCAAACGACCGTCCTCGGGGGATCACATGACGACGAAAACTCTGTCGGTGTTCATTTTTTGCGTGTTCGCGACGAATTGTGTCCTCGCGCAGAACTTTCAGATCATAAGCGCTAATAGCGGAAAGGTACTCGACGTCACGGGTGGGTCAACGAGCGACGGCGCGCTGATACAACAGTGGGACTGGTTGGGCGGTTCCAACCAGCAGTGGCAGATCGGGCCGTTGGGGAACGGCTATAGCCTAATTCAGAACGTGAACAGCGGGAAGGTCTTGGACGTATATGGTGGTTACACCACCGGTGGCACACCGATACAGCAGTGGGATTGGTGGGGCGGTGCCAACCAGCAATGGCAGATCGTGCCACAGGATAGCAGCTACAACGCGATTTTTAATCTGAACAGTGGCATGGTCCTCGACGTAACAAACACATCCCTGAGCAACGGCGCTCCAATTCAGCAATGGACGTGGCTGAATGGCTTAAATCAGCAGTGGGAGATCGTGCCAGTCCAGGAAACCTACCAGACCATAGGCTATACCGACCTTTACTACGACTCAGGTACAAATGCTCTATGGGTCACCGGCTCCTGGGACGTTGATTACTCAACACTCTATTACTATGGTGGCAGGATCGTAACGACGATTACCGATAACGGCTCGTGGGTTATGTCTGGGGAGGTCAATGATCCCGATCAGATCGCGGCGTGGGACCCAGTTGAACTCTATGTACCGTCAGCGAATCCCGGAGACTACTACGAAGCAAATTCAACCTTCTACGGCGTTGCGCAATATACATGGGGTCAAGCAGTGCTAAATTGCGGCGCGCTTTGCGGATATTGGTACGATCCCTTTAATTACGATTTCGTCGAAAGCAATCCTCAAGGAACGCGGATACCTTCTGCATATGGTATGACCTATTGGGGAGCCATCATTGTCTCTCAGATCGCCCGTTTAGGACAATCAATTATCCTTGGGAAAAACGGCGGTGGTTTGACTGTTCCAGGCAATCGGGGCGTCTTCGATCTGAAGGTCAGGGCGTTTATACCTGCAGCATGGGTAAAGGGGGCGGGTTATCCCGCGGACTACTGCACGGATGCGGGCGGCGGCAATCACGGCGTCTACTACATTGGGGACCATCGAGACTTTAGCCCGTTTTCCAGAAGCTTTCGCGCACATTCCGAGGTAATCGTCTCGGCCGCTTCTGGATCTGCCATTACGTCGCCGGTATTTCTTGCCGGAACTACGACTCGATATTCAGATGATGCCCTCGCCCCCGACGGTTACACATTGGTGGGGGACGCCAACTATAACGACTGCCATCTAACAGACAAAGTCGTGCCAGGTATCATCGCCGCAAATGTCCTGGTTCAGAGCGGCGGATTTGGAGTCGTTAGCGCGGAACTCTATGGGGATGCAACCAACATGGCTACTACTTATCCGCAGCTCACGCCGTCAATCACCTGGGACTTCAACTATACAATAAACGCCGCAAGCAACCCCACATTTCCAGCATGGACCGTGCAATACACCCACGATTGTTATCCCGCCCACGAGGTCTACATTGGAGCACAGCTCATTTACGGATTTAAGCCCACCAGTAACAGCCCCGCCAATGTAGGCTTGTGTTTGGCTGGGGTCAATCCTGTTTCCGGTTCCTCAATCGGCACGGTCAATTGACGTGTATTTCGCATGAAAAAATGTTTGTCAATATTAACGGTCCTTTCGGTCTGTTTCACGATTAGGCAGCCCCTATCGGCACAGAGTCTGGATTGGGGAAAATATTCGATGAGGCTGTGATTCCGGACCGCGCAGTCAACGACCGAGCAAGGGATCGGATGTTCAACGAGATCATGCCCAAACTGACCGCCAATGATGGTTCGTTCTTGGCTGCCGAGATCGGGGGAATAGTTGCGCAGCTAGATCGGAAGAACGACGGCATACGGCAGCAGGCCTCCGGCGTTCTTTCGGTTTTGGCTCAGTTTCGGCCTGACTCTTCGAGTACGCTGGCGCCGGCGTTTTCAGCGCTAATGGTTCATGTACGAGACACAGCGCCAAGAATACGAACCA